>JANMJO010000041.1:0-2378 GCA_031371425.1 Verrucomicrobiales bacterium
CTGCCGCACACCGACCACGCCGTCGCGGTCTATTACATCGTCGCCACCGCCGAGGCGTCGGCGAACCTCGCGCGGTTCGACGGCATCCGCTACGGCGCTCGCGTGGACGGCGCAGACCCGATTGAACTTTATTCCAAGACGCGCGGCGCGGGCTTCGGCGCGGAAGTGAAGCGGAGAATCATCCTTGGCACATACGTTTTGAGCAGCGGCTACTACGATGCGTATTATTTGCGCGCCCAAAAAGTCCGCACCCTCATCCGCAACGACTTTCTCAAAGCCTACGAAAAAGTGGACGCCATCGTCACGCCCACCACGCCGACCGCCGCGTTCAAGATCGGTGAGAAATCCGACGACCCGTTGCAGATGTATCTCTCCGACATCTTCACCATCTCCTGCAACCTCGCGGGCATCCCCGGCTTGAGCCTGCCGTGCGGCTTCACCTCCGGCTCTCAACCATCAACCATCAACTCTCAACCAAAACTTCCCATCGGCCTTCAGTTGCTCGGCAAACCGTTCGGTGAGGAAACCATTCTCAAGATCGCGCACGCCTACGAGCAAAGCACCGGTTGGCACAAGGAGAGGCCGGCCCTGTAGCAAAGGCCCGGTGCGCGGACTTGACAGGTTTTAAGTTGTGATACAAAATTACATCACAATGAAAACAGCGACCATCCGGGACTTGCGTTACAGCTTTCCACGCGTCGAGGCGTGGATTCGCAACGGCAACGAAATCGAGATTACCAAACACGGGCGTCCTATTGCGCTTCTCACTCCCATGGTGAAAATGGCTGGCAAGAAGTTGGTCAAGCCCGACATCATGGCCCGGCTCAAGGAAACGTGGGGCGACCGCATCTTTTCCGCCAAAGAAGTCGCCCAGATGCGTGCCAATGAGTTGGAAGGCGAAGAAGGATGATCGCCTACCCGGACACGTCGTTTCTCTGCGCGCTCTACCGGCGGCAGGACAATTCCCCGGCGGCGGCGGCGCACTTCAAGGCCATGCCGGAAGCGCTGCACGTTTCCAGCCTGCTGCTGTTTGAATTCCGCCAATCCCTGCGCTTCCAAGTCTGGCTGCACGCGCAAAATCCGCACAAAGGCTTCCCGCAAGCCGAGTGCGACCAGGCGCTGGCCGATTTGCAATCTGACTTGGACTCCGGTGTTACCATGATCGTCCCGGCTGACTGGTCGGACGTGCATCACCTCGCGGAAAAACTTTCGGCCAGCCACGCCAGCACGCTCGGCCAGCGCGCGTTTGACCTGCTGCACATCGCCACGGCGCTGCACTTGGAGGCAAAACAATTTTTAAGCTTTGATACTCGCCAGCGAAAAGCAGCGGTCAGCGAAGGCCTGAAAGTGAAACCATGAGCAAGCCCAACAGCAAATCCTTCGGTGAGGAAACCATTCTCAAGATCGCGCACGCCTACGAGCAAAGCACGCCGTGGCATAAGGAGAGACCAAGGTTATTTAAATAACCTCCCCCCATGAGCTACCGTTTGTCAGGGAATGTTATTGGCAGAAGCCCGTGTCGTTTTTGAATTTGCCGCCGCCTCCCGCCCGGAGTAGATTCGCCCCATGAGCACGGTATTGGAAATCGAAGCCGCCATCAGCAAGTTGCCGCCGCAGGATGTGGCGACGGTGGCGGACTGGGTGGCGGAGTATCGCGAGGAGTTGTGGGATCGCCAGATCGCTGCCGACGCGCAGGCGGGCAAGCTCAACTCGCTCATCCAGGAAGCCAAGACGGAGTATCGCGCCGGCAAGGCGACGCCGTTTCCGTGAAATCCTCCGCGCTGCCCGCCTTTTGGGATTGTTTCAACCGGTTGCCGCCGCAAGTCCAACAGACCGCGCGCAAAAACTTTCTGCTCTGGCAACAAGAGCCTTCGCTGAAATCCCTCGGCTTCAAACGCATCAAAGCCGACCTGTGGGCCGTGCGCGCCGGCTCAGGTTTCCGGGCGTTGGCCACATTTGAGGATGGCACTTTCCTCTGGTTCTGGATTGGCCCGCACGATGAATACGAACGCCTGCTCCGCACTCTTTGACCATGAATGACGAAACTTCACAGCGGCTGGAAAAGATAGAGGCGAACGTCGCGCACTTGGAGCATCAGTTGGAGCAGCTCAACGGCGTCATCATCGCGCAAGGCAAGCTCGTGGAGCGGTTGAAGAAGGAAGTGCAGAAGCAATCCACGCTGCTGGAGGCGCAGGAGCTGGAGCAGATAAAATCCAACAACGCCAAGCCGCCGCATTATTCGTGAGAAGTTGGGAGTTGGGAGTTGGGAGTTGGAAGTTGGGAGTTGGGAGTTGGAAGTTGGGAGTCTGCGTTGCGCAATGGCCGCCCTTTTCCAAATTCTAACTCCTAGCTTCCAACTTCTCTTCTGCTAAATTGCT
>JANMJO010000105.1:0-9444 GCA_031371425.1 Verrucomicrobiales bacterium
CCCCCCGGGCGGCCGCCCCGCCCCGCCGCCCCCCTGCCCCTACCTGGGGGGCTTTTTTCCTTGGGGGGGGCCCCCGGGCCCCTCCCGCGCCCCCGCCCCCCGCCCCCCCCCCCGCCCCGACTGCAAAGACGGCTGCGCTTCTCCCGCAGTTTCTCAATTGCATAGTTTTGGCTAATCGTAATCTTACTCGTAATCATAATCTCCTCCGGGTGGATTAAGATTACGATTACGAATTACGATTAGGACATAGCCGGCGCTCCGCCAGATGTCGCTGCCCCGGAAATGACTTTTGGCAACCGTTTTATCCCGTTCCTTCTTTGACGAGTTGCGGCCTACGGAGTCTGCCGGGCGCGGAAGAAGAGCTGCACCGCGTTGGTGGGGTTCAAGCCGTTCAGTTCCAGCCCGCCGTTGGTGAAGACCAGCGGGCTGGCGACGAGCGTCCAGCTTGCGAACGGGAGCGAGACGTCGGGGGAGGAATAGAATCGGATGCGCCCGGCCTGCGCGGCTTCCAGCGCCGTGGTGTTGGCGCTGCCGAGCCGGAGACGCAAGTTGTTCGCGCTGGACTGGGTCGGCAGAAATTGCAGCGGCACGTCCGGCACAAATTTTACTTCATCCACCCAGCCGCGATCCGACCCGCTGCTCAGGCTGTCGTCTTTGGTGTAACGCCATCTCAAAGTCTGGTTGCCGCCGGGGAGGAAATAAGTCTTCTGCTGCCAGTTCACTTCGCTGGAAATGCGGCCGCTCTGTAGCACGCTGTTCGTGTAGAACTCCAAATAGTCCCAGCCCGCTTCCGATGAAACCTTCCACCAGAACTTCAGCGTGCCCGGCCCGTTGGTGACGGTGGTCTGCAACCAGGATTCCTGAAAGTCGGTGATGAAGTCGCTCTGCGCGGCGTCCGTGCCGTCGTGCGTGGTGGTAATCGTTGTGACCCACCCGGCGTTGCCGCCGGTGGTCCAGAGGAGGTTGGTGGTGTCGAGCGCTTCGGCGAGGGGAATGGGCGGCAGGACGGTGAGCGTGGCGTTGGCGCTGATGTCACCGCCGAAGGCGTTGGTGGCGGCGAGCGCATACGCGCCGGCCTGGTTGGTGGTGACGTTGTTGAGTGTGAGCGTGGCGTTGGTGGCGGCGGGGAGGTTGGTGCCGTGGAATTTCCACTGGTAGTTCATCGGCAGGCTGCCGTTTGCGCCGGAGCCGAACAGGGCGGTGTTTCCGGCGATGACGGTCTGATTGGCGAAGGGTGTGATGACGGGCGCGGCGCTGGCGCAGGAATTGTTGGTGCTCAAATCACTCGCGGCGAATCCAAACGGCACGCCCTTGCCATCGGAGAGGCCGGTGACGCCGTTGCGGAAATTGACAGTGAGCCAGGTGATGCGGATGCGGCCGTCGTAGAACAGCTCGATCTGGAAACTGTTCGGCGCGGTGTCGCCGTAGAGCGGCACGCCGGCGTAGGTGATGGCGATGCGGTCGGCGAGTTCCTTGGTGGTGATGCTGCCAGCGGCGTCGGGATTCCAATCCTGCATCAGCGCGGCGATGCGCCGATAGCTGAAGTGGTTGGCGAAGGCGGCGGCGTTGCCCGCGTCGGCGGCGTCGAAGGTGATGTAGCCGTTGCTGCCGACGAAGAAGACGTTGGTGCGGCGGCCGTAGAGCGCGACGCTGTTCGTGCCGGAGAGCGTGACTTGAGCGGATGAATCATCTGTCAACCCGAGCGACGCACCGCCTGCGGGGTCGGTGGGAAAACTCCCGGTCGCCATGCGGCAGGCGGAATACAGATTCACCTCGGCGTTCGGCGTGAAGGTGATGGAGCTGTGGTCGAGGTCGAAGTTGTTCGCATCAAAAAGTTCGGTGAAGTAATTGTTCGGTTGGCCGACGCTCAACGTGAACAGGCGGCTCTGACTCTTGCCGCTGGTGGTGTTGGTGAAGCGCAGGCTCGCGGTGTAAATACCCGCCGCGAGGTTCGTGGCGGCGTTGGCGAGGTTCGCGGTAACGGTGGTGACGGTGGCGAGGTTGCCGCCGTTCGGGGAAACCACGAGCCAGTTGGTGCTGCTGGTGGCCGTCCAATCCAACGCCGCAGCGCCGATGTTGGTGAGGGCGAAATTCCAGTTGGTGATGTTGAACGGCCCGCCGACGGGGCCGATGGATAGCGAGTCGCCGATGGGTGTGATGCGGAGATCATCGGGCAGGTCGTAGGACTCGACCACGCCGGTGGTGGTAAAGCTGGCGGGGCTTGTGGCGTAGAAGCCCATGCCGCGCTTGGCGAAGGCGGCCCACAATTCCGGCGCGTTCGCACCGCCGTTGTTGACCTCGTCCGCTTGCAGGATGGCGTCGCGCGCTTCGAGGAAGTTGGGGTTGGCGGGCGAGAAGTTCATGCCGTCGGTGACGAGCTGGAGCATGAGATGGTTGCCGTTGGTCGTGCCGTATTTGGCGATGAGGTTGGCGCGGGCTTCCCAGAGTGTGACGCACCAGAGTTCGCCGATGTTGTGGACTTCGTTGGCGGTGTTGCCGATGACCGGGCTGCGCGAGATGCCGGAATGCGCGCTGGCCTGCGCGGGGTCAATGTCGCGGAACGTGAGCGGATTTTTCGTGAGGTCGGTCGAGTAGGGATAGCGGCGGATGCCGTAATAATAATTCTGCGTCAGTCCGAAAAATTGATACGTCGCATAGCCGCCCATGGCGGTGGCAGCGTTCGTGTCATCGCCCGCCTCACTCAACAGCGCGAGCGCGTAGAAATCCGACCAGCCCTCGCCCATGCCGCCGGTCTGCAAGGCGCTGATGCCCGCGCCGCCGCCGACGAGCCGCTCGCTCAAGCCGTGGGTGTATTCGTGCAGGACGATTTCGGCGTCGAGGTCGCCATCGAGGTGGGGGCTGGGGCCGCTGAAGAGATACATCTGCATGCGCGGCGGCGAGCCATCGCTGTAGGTGGCCATGTTGGCGTTGTTGAAGCCGCTGCCGTCCTGCGCGTCGGCCTGCACGGCGTCGCCGCCGAAACCGCCGCGCCCGAAGTTATCGCTCTGAAAATTTCCTGCGGCCTCGGTGAAGCCAAGTTCGTAGAGCCGGTCGTGCATGAAATTGCACCAGTAGAACAATTGCACCACGGCGGCGGCGCTGGAGTTGGTGGGGTCGGACGCGAGGTCGAGCGGGAAGTTGAACACGCGGTTGATTGAACTGGGTCGCGGTTCATCGGCCACGTCGTTGTTGTCGCGGTCGGTGTGGGCGTCCACGTTGTTGCCGAGGGTGTTTGTGCCGCTATCGGGAATCCAGCCGGCGGGCGAGGCGTTCGTGTCCAGCGCGGAGAAAGTAACGAGTGCGCGCGCCACGGTTGCGGGCTGGCCGGATTGCGGCGTCTGCCAGCCGGGGGAGAAGGGCGAGGGGCTGTCGCTGGTGAACACGTTGTAGGTGGCGGCGCTGATGTAGTCGGTGAGGCAATGGCGGCGGAGCGCCTTGCCGATGTGCGCGTCCACGAGCACTTGAAATGCCTCCGGGTGGGCGCGTCCGGTGAGGACTATCTCCCAGCACAACGTCAACTGCGTGGCGCTCAACGGCAGCCAAACGAGGCGCGCGGTGGCGTTGCCGCGCAGTTCGGGCGCGGTAAATTGCTGTTTGAGTTCTGCGCCGGCGGCGGTGGTGGTGGCGGCGAGGCTGGTTTCGATCAAGGCGTCGCCGATGTTTTTCGCGGCGAAGCAGACGGCTTGTTGCGCGGTGAGCGCGGGAGAATTGTCCGCTGCTGCTGCGGCGGGGTTGGGGAGGAATTGGCTGGCGATGTTGATGAGCTCGCCTTTTTTGGTGACGTGAGCGATGAGGACGGAGTCGAGGAGGGTGATGCCGCCGACTTGCTGTTGCCAGACGGTGGTGCGGAGGCCGTTGTGGGGCGTGGTGAAATCGCGGGTGACGGTGGCGGCGGCGAGGACTTCCGCGCCGTGGCCGTAGAGGGCGGTGTGTTGGTTGAGGAAGTTTTTGAGGGCGCGGTGCGGGTCGGCGGCGACGGCGGAAATGTTTTTGCCAGCGACATCGGGGGCGGTGAGGAAGCCGTGAGCGGCGGTGACGAGCCGGGGCGCGCCGGTGATGGGATCGCGGCTGACGTTGAGGGCGGTGGCGGTGGTGGACGGTTGGGTGACGGTGGCCGGGCGGGCGTCGTAGTCAGGCAGCGGACGTGTGGCGGGCGTATGGAATGCGAGGTTGGCCAGGGCGAGCATTCCGAGAGCGATGCGGTGGAGGTGGTGTCGGAATGGGGGTTGCTGTTGGCTCACAAGTGTGGCGGAAAGTAGCCCACTTCGAGCGTGAGTGCATCTGTTTTTTTTGCGGATGCGATGCGGCGGGGTGCTGGAAATGCCGCGCAGACAATGTTGGAGTTCGCGCGTCAGCGTGGCGGGGCGGTTTGGGTGTGACGGGAACAAGCTAAAGCTTGAACTCCAACCGGGGCGGGATTCCGCTGCGCGCTCCGATTCCTTGTGCGCTGCGCGGCGCTCCGTATGTTGCCAAACTGACCCAGTGCCTGCTGAACTGCCGGTTTGATTCGTGGGGTGGTTGGGGTAGTCTTTGAAAAATGTTGATGGCGCAAAATGACTGGCTGCGGTGGCGTGCGGGAATTTTTTCCTGCGCGGTGCTGGCTTTTGCAATGGCGGCTTGCGCGCAGACGAACGGGCTGGCTGAAATCCGAGCGCAGGCGGAGCAGGGGGATGCGGAATCGCAGTTCGTTCTGGGGACGATGTTCGAGCGTGGCGATGGCGTGGCGCGGGATTGCGCGGCGGCGGCGCGGTGGTATCTCGCGGCGGCGGAGCAGAACTTGGCGCTGGCGCAGTTCTACCTCGGCGCGCTGCACGACACGGGGCCGGAATCCATGCACGACGCGACGGCGGCGTTGAAATGGTATCGCAAGGCGGCGGACAGAGGCATCGCTCCGGCGCAGTGCGCGCTGGGGTTAATGTATGAGAGCGGACGCGGCGGCGCGACGAATGCGGCGGCGGCGGCGGTGTTGTTTCATAAGGCGGCGGAGAAGAATTTTGCCGAGGCGCAATACCGGCTGGGGTTGATCTACGACCAGACGAACAGCGCGGCGGCGGATTGTGCGGAGGCGGTGAAGTGGTTCGCCAAGGCGGCGGGTCAGGGGCACTCGGGCGCGCAGTTCAGGCTGGGGACTTTGTATTACGACGGGCGCGGTGTGACGCAGGATTATGTGGTGGCGGTGCGGTGGTTTCGCAAGGCGGCGGGGCAGGGCGTGGGCGCGGCGTGTTTTAACTTGGGCCTGATGTGCAGTCTGGGGCAGGGCATGGAGGCGGACAGCGTGGAGGTTTACAAGTGGTTCACCGTGGCGATGTGGAAGGGCAGCGAGCGCGCATCGCAGAACCGCGCCGTGCTGGCGGACGACATGAAGCCGGAGGAGATCGCCGAGGGCCGCCGCCGCGCTGTGGAGTGGGCGAAGGAAAATGGCGTGACCCAATAGCGGCTTGTGCGATCCACGGCGGCAGTTCCTGCGGGGAAGTTAAAGGCAAAAACGAAAACTCATCCGCAGATTTCGCGGATGAACGCAGATTTTTCAGGGATTCAATCTGCGAAAATCTGCGGAATCTGCGGACAACTTAAAGTCTTTCCGCCAGCGCCGCCTGGCTCTTCGCAAAAATCTCCTCGTGCAGCGAATTGCCGTGCGCGTCAATCGTCACCACCGCCGGGAAATCCACCACTTCCAATTCCCAGATGGCCTCGGGCGAGCCGAACTTTTCGAGGAAATAGACATTGCGGACTTTCTTGATGCACTCGGCCAGCACTTGCGCTGCGCCGCCGATGGCGTGCAGATACACGCAGCCGTATTCCTTGCAAGCCGCCTGCGTTTTCGCGCCCATGCCGCCCTTGCCGATGACGCCGCGCAAGCCGAAGTCGCGGATGACCTGCCATTGATACGGCTCTTCGCGGATGGACGTGGTCGGGCCAGCGGCGGTGCATTTGTAACTGCCGTCGTCCTGCTTCATCATCACCGGGCCGCAATGATACAGAATCCCGTCGCGCAAACTCACGCCCTCGGGCAGCGCGCCGCCTTCGTGCAAATACTTGTGCACCGCGTCGCGTCCGGTGTGGATGATGCCGGAAATCAAAACCTCGTCGCCGACTTTCAGCGCGCGGATTTTTTCTTCGGTGAAGGGGAAGGAAAGTTTGGTCATAATAGGGTTAAATGTTTTCTGCCGCAGCCGTGGCGAGAATTGAATCCAACAATTCTTTACGCAAATGCAGCGTTGTCCGCAAGGGCAAGTCACGAAGCAATTGCAGCATCTCCACCTTGGATAATTTCCGGCGGCGATGCGCCCGAAGAATCAAACCAATCGTCCCGTGCGTTTGAAAACCCACTGCCAGTGCAACCGCGCGGGCCGCAGCGTCATCGCTCAAAAGAAATTGCCCGCCCCGCGCATTCAACACGGCGAGCGCAGCGCGTTCGCCTGCGTGCAACGCCAATTCATCCGCCAGTTTCAGCAATTCGGCGGATAGCGGCGGCGGTTCGGAAATGATTTCGAGATTGGACAATTCCGCCAGCGGTAATGCCGGACGATGCCTCAACGCTTCATCCAACACCGTTTGCGGGACGAGCAGCTCTTTGAAGTCATTCAGCAGATTTAACCGGCCAAGTTCATCCAGATGAATCAATGGCCCGGCATCGAGGACAGCCACGATTTCAGTCGCGGCCATGCAGCCCCCACTCGACGTCCTCGAGAATTTGCTTCTCCTGCAATTCCACCGAATGGCCGCTCAAGTAGCGGCGCAAAGCCTCGACCACGCCTTCCTCCGGCGTTTTGAACCAGCCCGCCAACACCAGCTTCCGCAACTGTTCGTCAAGCTGGTCGGGACATTGAATGGTCACGGTCTTCATGACTTCAGTTTGCCATAAATCCACCCCGTTTCAACACCGCTTTTTTGCGTCCGGTGTGGATGATGCCGGAAATCAAAACCTCGTCGCTGACTTTCAGCGCGTGGATTTTTTCTTCAGAAAATGGAAAGCTCAACTTCGTCATGCCATCGCAAACACATCCATCGGCACGGTTTTAACCGGGTGGCCTGCGCCGTGAACCATCCGCCGGATGTGTTCCGTCGTCTCGCGTGAGAAAACCGCCTCCCCGCAATGCTCGCACACCAGCGCGGGAATTTTTTCCACCAGCACGCGACGGCCTTCCACATTGAAGACCTCGCTCACCAGTTCCGATTTGGCGGCGTTGTGGCCGCAGACATGGCAGTTAAACATGGCTACCTCCGTTTCTGGTTTTCGATCCATTCATTTGGGTCTGGCTCATAAATCGTGATGATCTTCGTCGCGTCCGACTTCGCAAACGATACTTGAAAATGCAGCGGCCCGTCCAGCGCGGGTGAAACCCAGCAGCAAACCGCTTGGCGAATACTTGTCACCGGGATAATCCTCGATGACCTCGGCCCGTTCGCCCGCCTCGCGGATTTCCTGATCGCTGATGTCCCGCTCCACCACGCGGCGAAAAGCATGACGGTTGAACTCGAATTGTCCGGCGGCTAATTCTTGCCGGATTTGCGGCAGCGTTTTCATTTTTCAATCTGACTGCGCCCGGTGAATCCGACGCCGGAAATCAAAACCTCGTCGCTGACTTTCAGCGCGTGGATTTTTTCTTCGGTGAAGGGGAAAATTAATTTGGTCATGGCGGGAATTAAAAGTTAATGGCAAAGCTCGGCTTCAGTTTCGAGTTTTCGCAAATCCAGTTCACCCAAATTTTATTATCCGTGCCGACGTTGAGCGTGGCGAAGTTGCGCGTCCGCAGGTAGCGCGTGCCACCGGCGGGCGTGAGCATTTCGGGAACGGTATCGCCGTCATCAATAGTCTCGGGCGTGTCGTTGGTCGTGAGGGTGATGCCGGCCCACGCCATCGCTGACGGCGGCGGATGCACGATGCCCGTCGAGATGACTTGCGTGAGGCCGACTTGCCGCCGCTCGTTCCACACCTGGCCGAGCGCGCCGACGTGGACATCGCCGGAAAGCAGCACGCCCTTGGTCTTGTCGTTTTTGTGCGCCTCCAGAAAATTCAGCAACACCATCACCAGCTTGATACGTTCGTCGTGATGCGGCTTGGCCGACCAATGGTCGTGGATGTCGTCCTCCAATTCCTCGTGCCACGGCGTCACGTCGTAAATGCTTTCCACGGAGGAGAACGACCGGTAAATCGCCGGCACGCCCACCATCACGAGCAAGTTTTTCACCGGCTCATTGGCGAGTGAATCCAACCACCCCTTCGCGTCGTCCCAATTTTGTTTCGACATGATCTGCGTGTAAGTCCGCTCCGCGCGGTTGTCCAACGCGAGGATGTGAAAGTCGCGAAACTTGAAGCCGAGCGAATAATGTTTCGCCGCCGCATTGAGACGGTTGCGGTTTTGGGCTGCGCCGCGAAGCTGAAATAATTTGAACGTCCGCTCCGCGTGTGCGAAGGCCTGCTGATAAACGTCGCACTGCTGCCGGTCGTCGGGATACGAACCCCAGCCGTCGAAAATATCGTGGTCATCCCACATCATCACCGAAGGGATCGTGGCGAACATCAGCGCCATTACCGGATTTTTCCAGCCATGCGGATACAGCCCGTCGTAGAAATCCGTGAACTCTTTGACCATTTTGGCGGACACCCCCGCATCGTTCTGTTCGTCGTAATTTTTCTGCGTCCACGCCTCGATGGCCGTGCCCGGCTTGGCCGACCAAACCGAATCCGCGTAAAGCTGGTCGCCGCCCATGAGCAGCAGCGCGAACGGTTTTTCCAGATGCGCGTCCGCCATTTTTTGCCAGAGCGCATACGGCTCGCTCGTGTCGCGCAGCAACGCGGCGGAAGAAAAACCGTTGCACGATGCGTAAGCCACGCGCGCCGACTCCTTCGCGCCGGGAACATAAAACGTCCAGTCCGCGCGCCCTGCCCGGTCACCCAACAAAGTTCCATCCGCCGCGCGGATCAAATACTTCAAGGCAATCCCCGCCGCGCCAGAAGCGATGCCCGGCTTAAATTCTACGCGCCAAAACTGCGCCGTGCCGACCAGTTCGAGCGGCGTGAATAGAATTTTTTTACCCGCGACTTCCAGCGTCGGCGTTCCCGCCAAGCCATCCGTCAAAATGCAGACCGTGTAAAAATTCCCGCTCTCGAAGCCGAGAACCGGGCCGACAACAAGTTGTGTTTTCATTTTATGAAGGTTTTTTCCTGCTTTGACTGAATCCGACGCCGGAAATCAAAACCTCGTCGCCGACTTTCAGCGCGTGGATTTTTTCAGCGGTGAAGGGGAAGGTAAGTTTGGTCATGGTAACCTGTGAATCGTTTTAATCCTTTTTGCACGGCTTGTCATTGAGAGCCATCGCGGATTCCTCGGAGCGTTCGCGTTCCTTTCGCGCCACAAGTTGGCGCAACTCTTCGGCGTTGCGAACCACCGGGCCGGTGTGCGGATGTTCCGCTTCCCACTTCCGCAGGTTTTCAAAAAA
>JANMJO010000111.1:0-11681 GCA_031371425.1 Verrucomicrobiales bacterium
GCGTCGCTCCGCGCGCGCCGTTGTGAACCAGAACGCTTTCGTGCCAGCCAGCGGCGCGTGCGGAGCGACGCGCCCTACCAGCGCCCGGCAAACATGACTGCGCCAATGTCAGCATGAATTGTTATAGGCGAAATCCTCCAGCGCATCGCGAGCCGTGAGAAACTCCACATGGATTAGCCGCACCCATCCCGGCCAGCAGCAGGCGGAGCAACGTTGACACTCGTAGAAAATGAAGTCGCCGCGAAGATGAAATTGGTGCCAGCGGGAGGATTTGAACCTCCGCCCAACCCCGACATCCGATGTCGGGGCTGCTCTACCGCTGAAACCAAGCCAATACCCGGTGTGGATTTTTCCAGCGCTTGAAAGTTCGTTCTTGTTGCCGCGCTTCGGCCAGGGAATCGAAATCCCGTCAGGCGACGAGTTGCCATGGGGCGTCCTTGGCGGTGGTTGCGGTGTGACCGCGGGAGTGTTGTTCCAACCGCCGCTGCAGATCGGTGGTCGAGCCGTAATAGTAACGGCCCGTCCGGGAACAAAGCAGATAAACCGTGGCAGGCATAAGGCGGATGAGGTGGTGCCAGCGGGAGGATTTGAACCTCCGACCAAAGGCTTATGAGTCCTCTGCTCTACCACTGAGCTACGCTGGCAACCAGTGGATAATCTTTCCAAGACTGCGCCAACTGTCAATCTGAATGGCAAACGCAAACGGTTGCCCAAACATTTCCGGCGTTGTGAATATCCCTTCCTTGCTTCATCTCGCCGCGCGGTTGTAAATTTGCCGCCATGTCGCACGCTGACTTTGTCCACCTGCACCTGCACACCGAGTATTCCTTGCTCGATGGCGCGTGCCGCCTCGACAAACTGGTGACCAAGGCGCATGACCTGAAATTTTCTTCGCTCGCCATCACCGACCACGGCGCGATGCACGGCTGCGTGGATTTCTACAAGGAGGCGCTCGAAAAAGGCATCAAGCCCATCATCGGCTGTGAGGTTTACATCGCGCCCGGTTCGCGGCTGGAAAAGAAATCTGCGTCCGGCGGGCGCGATGTTTACAACCACCTCGTGTTGCTCGCCAAGGACGAGATCGGCTACAAAAACCTCGTCAAGCTCACCACGGCGGCGCATCTCGACGGCTATTATTACAAGCCGCGCATTGATAAGGAACTTCTCACCGCGCACAAGGAGGGACTCATCGCGCTCTCCGGCTGCCTCGCGAGCGAAATTCCGGAGGCCATCGCGAAAGACCAGTTCACGAAGGCGCGCGACGCGATGGATTGGTTCAAGCAGACGCTCGGCGCGGAGAATTTTTACCTCGAACTCCAGAACCACGGCATCGCCGAGCAGGCGAAGGTGAACAAGCATCTCATCCAATGGGCAAAGGAGTTCGGCCTGAAATGCGTCGCCACAAACGACGTCCACTACATCGAGAAGGGCCACTCGCACGCGCACGACTGCCTGGTGTGCATCGGCACGCAATCCCTGTTGAGCGACCCCAAAAGCATGAGCGCCGGCTACGTGCCGGAGCAATTCTTCCTGCGCTCGGCCGAGGAGATGAAGGCGCGCTTCGCCGAAATCCCCGAGGCCATCACGAACACGCTGGAGGTCGCCGAGAAGTGCAACGTGGAAATCAAGTTCCCCAAGAAGACCGAGGACCTGCATTACCCGGTGTTTCATCCGCCGGAACATTTCACGCGCGAAGGCTTCCTGCGAAAATGGCTCGCGGAAGGATTATTCACCCGCTACACGATCCATGCGAAAGCGGAGGGCAAGGAATTCATCGTCGAAGGCGTAGATGATCCGACACGGCTGCCGGCGTATCGTCCGACGGAAGAACAAATCCGAAATCCGAAATCCGAAATCCAAAATCTGGATGACCCCGCCATCGCCGCCGCCATCAAAGTGGTCATTGACCGCCTGAACGTGGAGATGGCCGTCATCGAGCAGACCGGCTTCATCTCCTACTTCCTCATCGTCGGCGACTTCATCCGCTACGGCCGCAGCAAGGGGATTTCCTGCGTTGCGCGTGGCAGCGCCGCCGGCTCGCTCGTCACATACCTGCTCGAGATCGCCAACGTGGACCCCATCCGCTACGGCCTCCTCTTCGAACGCTTCCTCAACCCCGAGCGCGTCAACCCCCCCGATATTGACATTGATTTCGCCGACGACCGCCGCGCCGACGTCATCGAATACGTCCGCCAAAAATACGGCAGGGAATCCGTCGCACAAATCATCACCTTCGGCACCATGGGCGCGAAATCCGTCGTCCGCGACGTGGGCCGCGTCATGGGTCTCGGCTACGGCGAAGGCGACCGTCTGGCCAAGATGATCCCGTTCGATCTGAAGATGACGCTGGCGAAGGCGCTCAAGCAATCGCCCGACCTCAAGCAAGCCTACGAGAACGAGGACACCACCCGCGAACTCATCGACACCGCGCTCATCCTCGAAGACCTCACACGCAACGCCAGCGTCCACGCCGCCGGCGTCGTCATCGGCGACCAACCGCTGGTGAACCTCCTCCCGCTCAAGATGGACGACAGTGGCGATATCGTCACGCAATACGCCATGAAGCCCGTCGGCGACCTCGGCCTGTTGAAGATGGATTTCCTCGGATTGAAAACCCTCACCGTCATCCGCAACGCCTGCGAGATGGTCCAGAAAACCAAGGGCATCGAGGTGCCGATTGATAGCCTGCCGCTGGACGACAAGAAAACCTACGACCTGCTCAACCGCGCCGAAACCCTCGGCATCTTCCAACTGGAATCCGGCGGCATGCGCGACCTGTGCCGCAAGTTCCAGATCAGCTCCGTCGAGCACATCACCGCCCTCGTAGCACTCTACCGTCCCGGCCCCATGGACCTCATCCCCGATTTCATCAAGCGGCGGCACGGCGAGGTGAAGGTCGAGTATGAACATCCATTGCTCGAGCCGATTTCCAAGGAAACCTACGGCATCCTCATCTACCAGGAACAGGTCATGCAGGCCGCGCAAATCCTCGGCGGCTACACCCTCGGCGGCGCAGACCTGCTGCGGCGCGCCATGGGCAAGAAAGACGTCGGCGAGATGCAGAAGCAGCGGGAAAAATTCGTCAAAGGCTGCCACGACAAAAATCACATCCCCAAAGCCAAGGCGAACCAGATCTTCGACTTGCTCGAAAAGTTCGCCGGCTACGGCTTCAACAAATCCCACGCCGCCGCCTACGCCATCGTCGCCTACCAAACCGCCTACCTGAAGGCGAACTACCCCGTCGAATTCCTCTGCGCGATGATGACGAACGACATGGGCGACACGGAAAAGTTGAGCCAATACATCGCCGAAGCCCGCGTGATGGGCATCGAAGTCCTCGCGCCCGACGTGAACGAAAGCGAGATCGTCTTCGCGCCTGCCCGCGCCGGCAAAGTCATCCGCTTCGGCCTCGCCGCCATCAAAGGCGTCGGCGAAGGCGCAGTCGAAACCATCCTCAAGGCGCGCACCGAAGACGGTAAATTCACCACGCTCTCCAACCTCTGCGAACGCGTGGACGGCCGCACCGTGAGCCGGAAAATGCTCGAGGCGCTCATCAAATCCGGCGCGTGCGACTGCCTCGGCCAGAACCGCGCCACCCTGTTCGCCCAGATCGAACGCACACTCATGCGCGCCGCCAGCATCACCAGCGACCGCCAGAAAGGCCAAAGCTCCCTCTTCGGCGCGCTGGAGGAAAAAGCCTCCGCCGCGATGCCCGAGGCCATCAGCGCCTTGCCCGAATGGCCGCAGCACGAACTGCTCGCGCACGAAAAGGAACTGCTCGGCTTCTACGTCACCGGCCATCCGCTCACGCCGTTCGCGCCCATCCTCGAAAAGTATTGCCTCACCACCACTGCCAAACTCGCCGATTTGCCGAACCGCGCCCTCACCCGCATCGGCGGCATGATCGCGGCGGTCCAGAGCGGCTTCTCCAAAAAGACCGGCAAACCCTACTCGATCGTCACCCTCGAAGACCTTGAAGGCTCCGTGCAAGTTTTGTGCATGAACGAGAACTACGACAAGTATCGCGAGCTGCTGGTCATGAACAACGCCATCCTCATCATCGGCGAAGTGAACACCAGCGAGGACAAGCCAAAGATTTTCCCGCAAGAAATCATGCCGCTGGAAGATGCGCCGAAGAAATACACCAGACAGGTCCACTTCCGCCTCCACACCGCGCACCTGAAACCCGAGGACATCGAATCCGTTCGCGAACTGACCGCCGCGCACCCCGGCAAATGCCCACTCTTCCTCTGCTTCATGCGCCCGACCGGCGAGGTGATCTTCATCGAACCGAACGACCGCTTCTTCGTCACGCCCTCCCGTCAGCTTCACGAAGCCGCCGACGCCAGATTCGGCGAGGAAACCTACTACGTGAAAGTGGATACCAGCCTGCCCGAACGCCAGCAGCGGCGATGGGAACGCAAGCCAGACAACGGCAACGGCGAGGGGTGATCCGGATAGAAAAAAACCGGGCTGGTCAATCAGGAGATGATCACCCAGCCCGGGGAATTTTCGATTTGTACAATAGTGGGATTACGGAGAATTCCGGTGGCCAACCTGTACTGTAGCCAGCCACCGAAAACTGCTGGGCTTTCCACCAACAACCGAACCTAGCCCAAAATCTACTCCCTAACTCATCTCAAATTCCAGCCATAGAAGACCATCATTACTAATCATTGTCAAACTCTATTTGGATGACATCAGTTTTGTTGCTGCAAGCGACCAACTGCCAGACCCTGACAACCCATCTCAAAGGGCGTATCTTGCCAGTGCCCCCGTTTGGAGTTCCGCCTTCAGGCGGCCTGGGCGGGTTGCCACGCTGGGCCGCGTAAACGCGGAACTCCAAACGGCCCGCCCGTTCGTATCGGGAGCAGTGTCAAGATGCCCACAACCAAAGGCCTCCAATTATTCCTGTTTACAGCCAAAGAGCGGTTGTTAATATTTGAATCCGCGCTGCGCAACATGAAAAAAATCGAGGCAATCATCAAACCGTTCAAGCTGGAGGAAGTGAAGGAAGCCCTCTCGGCCCTCGGCATTTCCGGGATGACCGTTACCGAGGTCAAAGGCTTCGGCCGGCAAAAAGGACACACCGAGATTTACCGAGGCAGCGAATATACCGTGGATTTTCTTCCCAAGATCAAACTTGAGATGGTCCTGGCCGAACACCAAGTTGCCGCCGCCGTGGAAGCCATCGTCGTCGCCGCCAAGACCGGGAAGATTGGCGACGGAAAAGTTTTTGTCTCACCGATTGAAAATGCAGTGCGCATTCGGACCGGAGAATCGGGCGACCAGGCCGTCTGATGAAACTCGTGGCCGAAAACTTTTTTTGATCCAAAGTCACTTCGCAATCAAATGCCAGACGGAAATCGGAAAACAGCCTGATTTTATTGAAGAAATTACCGGTGTGAATAACTGGTGAATAAAAGTTAATATGTTGTCCTCGAAACCAAGTCCGGTATTGACTAAAAAAGCAGGGCGCAACGGGGTCATGGGGCTGCAGGCAAAGCGCCGGGAAAGACACGGGTCTCCCAAATTTGCCAGTTGATTTGTAATACGTTAAAAAACAATGGCTTACGGTTTTGAATCAGGGTTCAAATTCGTGGTCATGAATGAGTTTGTTGGTAAATTCACCGGTTCGATCGGAATGGCGGTTTGTGACGTGCGGTTTCAGGCAATGTGACAGACGCATTGACGGACTAGGTGAATAAAAAGCCCGAAAATCGGGCAAATGGAAAAGACAATGCAAATTTCAGCAGAAACACTTTGGGCATCAGCACAGGAAAAACTCCGCTCCATGCTGAGCGGCGACATCTATAACCTCTGGTTCGCACCCATCCGCGCCAGCGCGCTCACAGGTGACACCCTCGTGCTCGACGTCGCGAACGACTTCTGCGAAGTCTGGCTCGCCGAAAACTACCTCGCGCTGCTTCAAGACGTCCTCGCCCACGTCGCCAGCCGCAAACTCAAAATCCAGTTCAAGATCACTGCAGCCGCCACAGCCAGCGCACCGGCAAACCACAACACCCACTCCGTTTCCGCAAAAACCAAATCCGCCGAGACCGCAGCCGACCGCGCACCCGCTGCAGCCGAACTCAACTTCAATCCCAAAAATACCTTCGAATCCTTCGTCGTCGGCAACAACAACGAACACGCACACGCCGCCGCCCGAGCCGTAGCCCAAGCCCCCGGCAAGGCCTACAACCCCCTCTTCCTCTACGGCGGAGTCGGCCTCGGCAAGACCCACCTCCTCCACGCCATCGGCCAGCACGTCGTCGCCAACCGCAAAAACGCCCGCGTCGCCTACGTCTCATCCGAAAAATTCACCAACGAATACATCGTCGCCATCCAGAACAACCAGCTCGTCAAATTCCGCAAAAAATACCGCCAAGCAGACGTCCTCCTCATTGACGACATCCAGTTCCTCGCCGGCAAGGAGCGCATCCAAGAAGAATTCTTCCACACCTTCAACACCCTCCACGAAGGCCACAAACAAATCGTCCTCACCTGCGACCGCCCGGCCAGCGAAATCCAGAGCCTCGAACAACGCCTCGTCTCCCGCTTCGAATGGGGTCTCGTCACCGACCTCCAGCCGCCCGACGTCGAGATGCGCCTCGCCATCCTCCAGAAAAAAGCCCGCATCATGGGCGTCGAACTGCCCGAGGAAATCATCAACTTCCTCGCCCACCGCATCCGCACCAACATCCGCCGCCTCGAAGGCGCCCTCATCCGCGTCGCCTCCTACGCCTCACTCACCGGCAAAAAACTCTCCCTCGAAGTCGTCGAAGGCCTCCTCCGCGAAGTCCTCCACGAAGAAGGCCGCTACTCCATCAACATCGAAGTCATCCAAAAAAAGGTCGCCGAACATTTCGACATCCGCCTCGCCGACATGACCAGCAAGCGCCGCCCCGAGAACATCGCCTTCCCCCGCCAGATCGCCATGTATCTCGCCCGCCAGATGACCGAAAGCTCCCTCAACACCATCGGCGAAGCCTTCGGCGGCCGCGACCACGGCACCGTCCTCCACGCCTGCCGCCTCGTCAAAGGCCGCATGGAAGTGGACTCCGGCGTCCGCCAGAAAGTCGGCCTGCTCGAAAAACAGCTCATGCGCTGATGCGCCCGTTGCGGGTTTCGCGTTCCGAATTTCGAGTTGAGCGACTCGCCCGCTGCTGAAAAACTCGAAACCAGAAACCCGAAACTCGAAACTTTTCATGGCAGCAATCGAAGTCAGCGGGCTGACCAAAGCCTTCAAGACCTACAAGAAACAGCCCGGATTCTCCGGCGCGGTCAAAGGCCTTTTCCGCCGGCACTACGAACAAACCCTCGCCGTCAACGACATCAGCTTCCGCATCGAACCCGGCGAACTCGTAGGCTTCCTCGGCCCGAACGGCGCGGGCAAGACCACCACCCTCAAGATGCTCGCAGGCCTGCTTTATCCCACGAACGGCACAGCCAAAGTCCTCGGCTACACCCCGTGGGAACGGCACGATGGCTACCGCCGCCAGTTCGCCCTGCTCCTCGGCCAGAAAAACCAGCTCTGGTGGGACTTGCCCGCCCGCGAATCACTGGAACTCAACGCCAAAATCTACGGCATCTCCACCGCCCAATTCGACCGCACCGTGGACGAGATGACCTCCATGCTCAGCTGCCGCGACAAGCTCAACGTCAGCGTCCGCGAACTCTCCCTCGGCGAACGCATGAAGATGGAGCTCATCGCCGCCCTGCTGCACCAGCCCAAAGTCCTGTTCCTCGACGAACCCACCATCGGCCTCGACGTGAGCGCGCAAAAAGTTGTCCGCGAATTTCTCCGCCACCACAACGCCACGCGCCAGACCACCATCCTGCTCACCAGCCACTACATGACCGACATCCAAGAGCTGTGCCAGCGCGTCATCATCATCGACCACGGCAAAATCTTCTTCGACGGCCAACTCAGCGAAGTCCTTGACCGCTTTGCCGATTTCAAACTCGTCACCATCCAGACCGAGGGCGGCAAAACATTCCCCGCCGAAACCCTCACCAAATACGGCGACGTCATCGGACAAGGCGCAGAAGGCATCAAGTTCAAAGTCAAACGCGACCGCGTCATCCCCGTCTGCAAAGCGCTGCTAGACGAACTGCCCGTGAGCGACATTGATATCCAGGAAGTGCCCATCGAAGACGTCATCCGCCAGATCTTCGCGCGCTGAATGGCTGATGAAGTTGCCGAATCCGCTGCAATAATTTCTCCGCTGGTTCGTCAGTGGGGTCTTGAAGGACGAGTTGGCCGGCGAAGGCGCGGGCGAGGAGGGACGGCGTCAATTTGTCCACTTGCTTGCGCGCCTGCGCCAGCCGCTGCTCCAACTGGTCGGCCAGCGCGAACAGGCCCGCCACTCGCCGCACGATTTCCTGTTGCTCGGCCAGCGGAGCGATAGGGATTGGAAAGTCTCTGACATCAGCGAGACTGACGTTTGCTCGTGCAACATCGACTTTCTCTGCATGAATGTGATCCACCAAAACAGGCGAGTTTAGCACATGAAGCAGGTATCGATTTTCAACACCCGGTTTCAAACGGATTATGCCTACCGCCTGATTAGTATTGGCAACTTCGTCTAGTTCGTAAATCGCTGACCGACCGATTGACGCCCCGACGAGATTGGTGAGCACGTCTCCTTTCTTGAGAACGGAGCGTGGCTGGATTTCGTTAATCTTCGGTTCGACAAATTTCTTTTGCCTAAGGAGCATTTCGCCGTTGCCGACATTTTCGCTCGTAACGAAGAGGACGCCAGACACCGCATAATTAATTCCCTGCCACTTGGGAGACGCTCCTTTAGTAATCAGGCTGGTAAGCGACTTTAGCTGGCATCGTGTCCACGTTGACGGCAAATCATCGCTTTCTAGGAACTCCGCTTGCTCGTCGAGTCGTTTCACCAGCAAACGCGCAGATTCTACGTTTTGATTTTCTTCCCGCCAATCGGCGGTGAGGCGACCGGAGCAGGCGGCGGCGAGGAGGGATTGACGAAAGCGTTTGAGCAGGACGGGAATCTTCGCCAGCCGCTGCTGGCAGGCGTCCACCTGGCCCAACAGTTTCTCCAGCTTCGCCACAATCCGCCGCTGCTCCGCCAGCGGAGGAATGGGCAGAACAAAATCGCGGAGCGTTTCAAATTTTACACTCTGAACCGTCGTGCCCTCGCGATTCTCGGCGAGCAATTTGCGGGCGGATGCCCGCCACGCGAACGCGAGCCAATGATTCAAATTGTCATCACCACTGTCGAAAGCCTTGATGTCTTGATTGATTGCAGCATCACGTTCAAGCAAAGCCACCGGCAAGGTGTGTTTGAGAATACCGCTGCGCACCACAACAATCACAGAGCCTTTGCGACACAAGCGTGCTGATGATTCTTCCAAGCCGCGTTTGGTGATGGTCTCGCTGGAATCAGAAATTGATGCCGCCTTGATATCGCCCGAAGATAGCCACGGAATATTTCCATTCCAGTAGTCGGCAGTCCCACGATTAGGCGTGCCACCACCATGAGACGAAAATATTTCTCCAACCGGCTCTGCAACCCAACCTTGTGGCAACTCGTCGCTCATTTCTCCACGCCTCCATTCGTGCCCGTCCCGCAGGGACACCCGATAATAGCCCACCGGTTCAACGGGGGGTAATCGGTTTCAAAAATCCCCAAAGCCCCGTAGGGGCGAAAGAATTCTTGGAAAAATACGTTCGATTTCTGCCGTCCCTGACGGGACTCGTTCCAATCCCCTTCTGCAACCCACCGTTGAAACGGTGGGCTATTATCTTTCGTCCCTCCGGGACTTTGGAACTCCGCATCCGTGTTCATCCCCGCCTTCCTCAGACTTCGGCGCGGCAAGCGTGTCCATCCGTGGTTCATTTCTTCTTCCTCCGTTTGACCTTCGACGCTGGCGGCGCGGTGAGGCGGGCGAGTTCCCTTTCCATCTGCTCCACGCTGGGCAGGCTGGAGCGGAATTTCTTGGGCAGCGCACGGGTGAGTTCGTATTCGGAAACACCGATGGCCTTCTTCACGCCCTTGAGCGCGTATTCGGCCACGATGCGGTTCTTGTCCTGGCAAAGAATGAGGCCAATGGTGGGTTTGTCTTCCGCATGGCGCAGTTTGTCATCCACCACGTTGCAATAAAAGCTCATCTTGCCCGCATATTCGGCCTTGAACGGACCGCGTTTCAAATCCACCACCACAAAGCAGCGCAGCCGCAGATGATAGAACAGCAGATCCAAATAAAAATCTTCCGCGCCGACCTCCAGATGATATTGCCGCCCGACGAAGGCAAAGCCCTGCCCGAGTTCGATCAGAAATTTTTGCACCTGCGCGAGCAGCGCGAGTTCCAGTTCGCGCTCATGGAACGGTTCGGACAGCGTGAGGAAGTCGAAGATGTAAGGGTCTTTGAGGATTTGCTCCGCAAGGTCGGATTGCGGCGGCGGCAGCGTGGCGTGGAAATTATGGACGGCTTTGCCGGCGCGGGTGTGGGCTTCACTTTTGATCTGAAGCGCGAGCACGCTGCGCGACCAGCCGTGCGTGATGGTCTGCTGCACATACCAAAGACGAGTCCGGAGGTCTTTGACTTTGCCCATGAGGATGACGTGGTGAAACCACGGTATTTGTGCAGCAAGCTGCTGCATTTTTGTGAGGTCGTGGGAATCGGCTAATTGTGCCACAGGCTGTGGCATAATTGCGAAGGTAGTGATTTGGGCCGCAGCTTGCGGCCCATTTGGGGGAGTGATCAATTGGGTCGCAGCCTGCGACCCAATTACTCCTTCAACTGTTCCAACCGTCAATTGGGCCGACGGTGTTGGCCCAATTGAGCGCAGTCCGGGATACTCCGCAGCAAATTGCACCATCCGCTTGAGATTCCGCTCCGAGAATCCCTTCACCTCCGGCATATCATTCGCGATGTCCCGCGCGAGCCGGGGAATGACGCCTGCGCCCCAGCCTTCCTTTTCCTGCATGGCGGCAATGGCGCGGCCAATGTCGCAGTAGAGGTGGATGAGTTCCGCGTTAGCGGCGAGCGTGGCTTTGACCTGCGCGGCGCGGATGCGGTTTTTCACCGCACCAAGGAATGGTGCGTAGCCGGAGAGTCCTGGCTTGCGAACGACCGTTGTTATCTTTGAAGCGGGTTTCATTTTTCAAAGTGCTCCCTCGGATTGTAGCAGCCGACGTGAGGAGGCTCTAACTGAAAACCCGAAATTGAAATGAGCCTCGTCACCTCGGCTGCTACCAGGATGAATTGGCACTCGCTCATTTCTCCACGCCTTCTTCCTTTTCCAGCAGCGTGATGATTTCGCGCAAATCGTCCACGACGGATTCCAGTTCCGTGATGGCTTCGCTGGCGAGGTCCTGCGGTTCGGGCAATTCGTCGCTGTCTTCCAGCGAGTCGTCCTTGAGCCACGTCACGTCCAGCTTGTAGCCGCGTTCCTTGATGTCGGAAATATGGAATTTGCGGAAGCGTCCGGTCTCGCCGCCATCGGTGCGGCGGCTCAATCCATTCGGGTCTTTGCCGTAGGCTTTTTCAAATTCTTCAAAGTGCGCCGCCGTGAGCGGACGATCTTTTTTGGTGATGCCCGGCACGTTGGAGCGCGCGTCGAAAATCCAGACGTTCTCCGTGGGCTTGCCTTTCTGGAGGAAGATGACATTGGCCTTCACGCCCTGGCTGTAAGGCGTGAACGTGCC
>JANMJO010000123.1:0-12764 GCA_031371425.1 Verrucomicrobiales bacterium
AAATAGAGGTTCATTCCATTCGTCGGCCAGCTCATCCGGCTGGAGTCGTGTGGGCGGACTTCGCCATTCGGGGCGACGAGCTTGTATCCCGCCACGTCCCAGTCGTCGGATGGATGGCCTGCGTCTTTGAAGGAAAATGTGGCGCGGGTAAAAAAATCTCCCTCCAATTCGTTCGTGCCGAGTTCGGTTTGTGATCGCGCCAGCCCGGTTTCAAATGCTTCCAGTGTCACCTGCAATTCGCCCACGCTTTTGCTTGTCGGCAAGCTCTCAACCTGTTTGGAAGATATTTTCGTTGTCGCACAGCCCGATAACACCAACGCCGCCCAAGCCGCCGCTAAATATGAAACGCTGCTCGTTTTCATTTCGCCCGCCGCGCCACGACTTCCGGCTGCGTCTTGTTTTTCGCGATGCTGTTCGCGGGCAGGACGCCGCGCCAGTTCACGCTCGGATAAATCACCGCGCCGCGCCCGATGATGCTGCCGGGGTTGAGCACACTGTTGCAGCCGACTTCCGCGCCATCGCCGATGAGCGCGCCGAACTTTCTTAATCCCGTGTCTATGGAAGTTGAAGGTTGAAGGTTGAAGGTTGAAGGTTCGTTGGGCGTCGCGCTTTCGGAACTTTCAACCTGCGACTTGCAACTTGTAACCATGACATTCCCCGGCAGCGATTTGAGGTTGGACGCGATGACGCCCGCGCCGACGTGCGCCTTGTGACCGAGGATGGAGTCGCCGAGGTAATTAAAGTGCGGCACTTGCGCGCCGTTGAACAGCATCGTGTTCTTCAGCTCACAGGAGTTGCCCACCACGCAGTCGTCGCCGACGATGACGTTCTCGCGGATGTAGGCGTTGTGGCGGATCTGGCAGTTCTTGCCGATGATGGCCGGGCCTTTGATCAGCGCGCCGGGTTCGACGACCGTGCCTTCGCCGATGAAAACCTTCTCGCCGATGCTCGCGCCGGGAAAGCGTTTGGCGGGCACCTGCTTGGCGCGCGGAGCGACGTAGTCGGCGATTTTCTGGAGCGCTTCCCACGCGAACTCGCAGCCGTCGAAGATGGCGGCGTGCTCGGTCTGGCTTAAATCAAACAGGTCGGCTGGCTTGAACATGGCTTGAAGTTAGGCGAAAGCGCGGGTTCGGCAAATTCCTTTTTGGTAACTGGCGGCTGGAAGCCGCCTGAACCCGCAGGCAAGAGGCCTGCGCTACGTAGCGCAGCCTTCCAGGCTGCGGGTTCGCGGGGCTTCCAACCCCGTGTTGTGGTTCTTCGCTGTTTCCGGTGGAGCCAAACCGCCCTCACCCCTAACCCCTCTCCCATCAGATGGGAGAGGGGGACAGCGGGCGGACGTTTGCTGGGCTGCGGATGCCGGCTGGATGAACACAGCTGTTGCCAATTCGTTGAACAGTCCCGGCGCGTGTTCTGCGTTCAGCGCATCCGAGTTCCCGAAAGCGTTCGCGAGCTCTCCCTCTCCCATCCGATGGGAGAGGGGTGGGGTGAGGGCTGGTCGCACGACCGTTCCAGAGTGGAGTTCATTCTGCAAATCGGCTCCACCGAAAACAGCGAAGCTCCAATTACCAAGCCCCAAGCACCAGAGAAGCACCAAACTCCAACAACCAATCCCGATTCGCACAACGCCAGAGACGATGCTCCGGAAAGCAGTATGGCATTTGCCACAATCAACGCGCCGATTGCTCCACCGATTGGAGCTTGGTGCTTCTCTGGTGCTTGGATGTTGGCGTTTGGTGCTTTTATCAGCAGATGACAGCCGGGAAACCCCCGTATTAATCTTGACCGCCCCGGCGCGGTTCTTTTAGGCTCTGCACCAGTTAGGTAAATCATGTTTGCGCATCTCAAAAGCCTGTTTTCCAATGATATTGGAATTGACCTCGGCACGGCCAACTCGCTCGTTTACGTGCGGGATCAAGGCATCGTCCTGCGCGAACCTTCGGTAGTGGCCATCCAGGCAGGCACAACCAACGTGCTCGCCGTCGGCGAAGAAGCCAAACGGATGCTGGGCCGCACGCCCGGAAACATCATAGCCATCCGCCCGATGAAAGACGGCGTCATCGCCGACTTCGAGATTACCGAAGCGATGCTGCGCCACTTCATCCAAAAGGTGCACAACCGGAAGCTCATCGCGCCACGCGTCGTCGTGGCCGTCCCTTCCGGCATCACCGAAGTGGAGAAGCGTGCAGTGAAAGACTCGGCCACCCATGCGGGTGCGCGCGAGGTTTACCTGATCGAACAACCGATGGCGTCCGCCATCGGCGTGGGTCTGCCGGTGCATGAACCGGCGGGCAACATGATCGTGGACACCGGCGGCGGGACTTGCGAAATCGCAATCATCTCCCTGGCCGGAATCGTCTTCAGCCGCAGCCTGCGGGTGGGCGGAGACGAATTCGATGATTCGATCGTGGCGCACATGAAACGCGCCTACAACCTCATGATTGGCGAACGAACCGCGGAAGAGATCAAAATACGAATCGGGTCCGCGTTCAAGCTGGAGCAGGAATTAACCATGGAAGTCAAGGGACGCGATCTGAGCGCGGGTCTGCCAAAGACCATCACCGTGCGCTCGGAAGAAGTTCGCGAAGCCCTGCAGGAGCCGCTCTCACAGATATTGGAGTCCATTCGCATCACCCTCGAACGCTGTCCGCCCGAACTCTCCGCCGACCTGGTGGACCGTGGGATCGTGATGGCGGGCGGCGGCGCCTTGCTGCGTGGCATTGACCGCCTCGTCGCGGAAGAAACCGGCTTGCCGGTTCACATCGCCGACGATCCGCTCACCGCCGTCGCCGAAGGCACAGGCCGAGTGCTGCAGGAACTTCACTTCTTGAAACGCGTCTCCTCCGACTCCACCGTCTGATTCCCGCTCCAGAAGAAAAAACGGAAAAGCTGAAAAGCTGAAAGCTGAAAAAATTCAGCATTTCACCATGTCAGCATTTCAGCGTTTGAAACTTTTGGCAGTGGATGTTTAAAAAGAAGCAATACGTCGTTCTCGGTTCGGTTTTGTTACTGACCCTGATCGTCCTGAATCTGCCCGGCGGGCTGACCGCGCGCCTCAAGCAGACCCTCGGCGGCATGTTCCTGCCGCTCTTCGGCGCGGCCAACGCCACCGAGCAGCTCGGCAAAACAGCCGCCGCCAACCTCGTCCCCCGCCGCGAACTCCTCCGCCAAAACGAAACCTTCCGCCGCGACAATCAGGAGTTGAAACTCCGCCTCCTTCAAGCTGAACAAGCCTCCCGCGAGAACACCCGCCTCCGTCAACTCCTCGGCTGGCAGACCCGCGCCCCCTGGAAACTCAAGCTCGCCAACGTCGTCCTCCGCGAACCCGCCAACTGGTGGCGCACCGTCCAGATCGACCTCGGCAGCCGTGACGGCCTCCGCGAAAACCTCCCCGTCCTCACCACCGACGGCCTCGTCGGGCGCGTCGGCACCGTCAGCCTCACCCGCGCACAAGTCCTCCTCCTCGGCGACCCCGCCTGCCGCGCCGCCGCCCTCGTGCAAAACCCCGCCCGCGATCAAGGCGTCATCAACGCCGGCGCCGCCGTGCTCGACACCACGCTCGTCAACCTCGGCTTCCTCTCTCGCAACGCCATCCTCAGCCCCGGCCAGAACGTCGTCACCAGCGGACAAGGCGGAATTTTCCCGGCGGGCATTCCACTCGGCAACATCGTGGATTTCCGCTCCGTCGAATTCGGCCTCTACACCGAGGCACGCGTCAAACTCGCCGCCAACCTCAACGCGCTCGAAGAAGTCTGGGTGCTGTTCCCATGAATAAGTCCAAAGCCCAAAGTCCAAAGTCCAAAGTGCTCCGCCATCGCGGCGCGCCGCCCGACTTTGGCCCTTGGACTTTGGACTTTGGACTCAATTGATGAAAGCCATCAACACCATCCTCATCCTGTTCGCGGCCTTCGTGGCGGTGTTCCTCCAGACGGTCATCGGCACACGCGGCTGGCTCGGCGCGCAAACCGACCTCCTCCCCGCGCTCATCGTTTACGCCAGCCTCACCTGCGGCCTGACCACCGTCGCGCTCCTCGCCGTCTGCGGCGGGTTGTGGTTCGATGCGCTCTCCGCCAATCCGCTCGGCATCACCATGCTCCCGCTATTCCTCATCGGACTCGCCATCAACCGCCAGCGCGAATTCATTTTGCGCGACCAGCTTTTCGCCCAATTCATCCTCGGCCTCGCCGCCAGCGCCGCCGCGCCGCTGCTCACACTGCTGCTGCTCTTCAGCGGCGGCCACGCGCCCATCGTCGGCTGGGGGACAATTTGGCAATGGCTCGTGATGAGCCTCGGCGGCGGGCTGCTCACGCCGCTGTGCTTCCGCCTTTTCATTTTTATCGGCAGCGCGTTTTTCTACCGGCCGCTGACCCAGACCAGTTTCCGATCCGACCGCCAGATCCGGCGAGGCCGCCTGTAAATTATGAATTGCGAATTTCAAATTACGAATGAACCGAAGTGCGCCCTCGCACTTTCATTCGCCATTCGAAATTCGCCATTCGAAATTTGAACCATGCTGATTTTCGACCAACTCAAAAAGAACGACCCGAGCCTGCGGCTGCTGGCTCTGGGCGTCTTTGGCGGTTTGGCCGTCCTGTTCCTCGGTTTGTGGTGGGTGCAGGTCGTGAGTGGCCGTTACTACGAGGCGAAATTGGAGACGCAATCCTACCGCACCGTCCGCGTGCCCGCGCCTCGCGGCAGAATACTCGACCGCAACGGCGCGCCGCTCGCCGAAAACCAGCCGAGTTACAACCTCAGTCTGTATCTCGAAGAATTCAGCCCCGTTTTCCAGCGCGCCTTCAACACCCGCCTCGCCGCGTATCAAAAATCCGGCGTCAAACTCAAGCGCGACCAGCGCAGCGAACTCGCCCGCGCCACCCGCTACGCCGTCGCCAGCAACGTCGTCGCGCAAGTCGCTGGCGAGTTTCAGGAATCCGTCACCCTCGACCCCGTGAAATTCAAAAAGCACTACGAGACCGACCTCGCCCTGCCGCTCACCGTGCTGCCCAACCTCACGCCCGCCCAGATCGCCCGCGTGGAGGAACACCCCAATCTGCCCGCTGGCCTCGATGTGGACATTCAGGCCGCGCGCTTTTATCCCAACGGCACCACGGCGGTTCACCTCATGGGCTACGTCCGCCGCGACGACAGTTCGGCGGAGGGCGAGGAGGCCTTTTTCAACCATCGCTTGCCCGACTTCCGCGGCATCGTCGGCATCGAAGCCGCCTTCGACCAGAAACTGCGCGGCGAAGCTGGCGCGAAATCCGTGCTCGTGAACAACCTCGGCTATCGTCAGTCGGAAAACATCCTCACCCCCGTCGAACCCGGCCAAAATCTCGTGCTCACCATTGACCTCGCCATCCAACAGGCCGCCGAGCGCGCCCTGCAATGCTACGGCCCGAAGACGCGCGGCGCCGTGGTGGTGATGGACCCGAAGAGCGGCGATATCCTCGCCCTCGCCTCCTCGCCGGTGTATGACCCGAACGGCTTTGTGCGCGGCATCACGCACGAGCAATGGGAGGAGTTGAGCGACGAACGCCAGCGTCCGCAGATCAACCGCGCGTTGCAGGAAAATTACGCGCCCGGCTCCATCTTCAAAACCGTCGTCGCCCTCGCCGCGCTGGAGAGCGGGCTTAACCCGGCGGAAATTCACAACGTCCAAGCCGACCCCGTCCGCGCCGGACGCGGCTGCATCTACATCGGCCGCCGCAAGGTCGAGGACACCGCGCCGCCCGGCCCCTACGACTTCCGCCGCGCGCTGAAACTTTCCAGCAATTCCTATTTCATCAACGCCGGCCTGCGCGCTGGCATGGCCAGCATCGTGCAGCTCGGCGAGCGGCTGCACCTCGGCGAACGCACCGGGCTGCTCACCCGCGGCCAGGAAACGCCGGGGATTTTCCCCAAGCCCAGCCGCATCCGCACCGGCTGGCTGGATGGCGATACCGCCAACGCCTGCATCGGCCAGGGCGAAGTCAACGTCACCCCAGTGCAGATGGCCGTGCTCACCTCCGCCATCGCCAACGGCGGGAAAGTCCTGTGGCCGCGCCTCGTGGACCGTCTCGAACCGCTGGCCGCGACCGGGCAGTCGGCGACAACCTTTTCGTCAGGCCGCGTGCGGGACAACCTTGGAGTGAAGCCCCGCTCGCTGGAAATTCTCCGCGCCGCGATGCTCGCCGATGTGGAGGATGCCGATGGCACCGGCCGCGCCTCACAGGTCGCTGGCATGCGCGTCTGCGGCAAGACCGGCACCGCGCAGATCATGAACGAGCACAACCAAGTGACCGACCACACGACGTGGTTCATCTCGTTCGCGCCGTATGAAAACCCCCGCTACTCCGTCGTCGTGATGGTGGAGAGCGGCGGCTCCGGCGGCGGCACCTGCGCGCCCATCGCCAAGGAAATTTATCTCGCGCTGCAGAAACGCGAACAAAAACCGAATCAACCCAGAGCAACAACACTGGCGCAGACCACCGAGTTGAATCCGCGAATTACGCGAATGGCCGCGAATTAAAAACAAACCTGAAACCATCGAAATATGACCAGCTTGATTTGCAAGGAAGAGGTTTATGCCATTGTTGGCGCGGCCATGGAAGTCCATCGGCAGCTCGGCCACGGCTTTTCCGAGCCGGTTTATCAGGAATGTCTGGAACTGGAGTTGGCGGAGCGCGGAATAGAGTTTGTTCCGCAGCAGGAAATGCCTGTCATTTACAAAGGCCGGAAAATCAAGAAGACCTACATCGCGGATTTTGTCGGGTTTGGGAAGGTCATCATCGAAATCAAGGCGCTCGATCAACTGACTTCGCGCGAGGAAGCGCAGGTCATCAACTATCTCAAAGTCTCCGGCCTCGAAGTCGGCGTGCTGATCAATTTCGGTGCGGCGAGTTTGGAATGGAAACGTCTGGTGAAAACCGACATCGCATCAATAGACCTGCAACCAACAAAGAAACCAGCAACTAATTAGCGAAAATTCGCGCAATTCGCGGATAAAACCATGATCAGCTCCCAACTTCACGACCGCCCCGCACGACTGGACACGCTCCAGTTGCTCGCCGTCATCGGCTTGATGCTGGTGGGCACGGCGTTCGTGTATAGCGCCACGATGGTCAATGAGCCGGTCGGGTTCTGGCAGCAATACCATGAGCTGACGCTGCCGCAATTTTTCGGCTGGCTGCTGCACCAGATGTTTTTCCGGCAAATCATTTGGTATACGCTCGGCGGCGCGGCGGCGGTGGTCATGGCGGTCGTGCATTACCAATCGCTCGTGCGCTGGGCGCTCGTGGCGTATTGGGCGGCGATTCTCGCGCTGATCGCGGTGCTGCTGCCGTTCATCGGCTCGATGCGTTTCGGCGCGCGGCGGTGGATTGATCTGGGCTTCTTCCAATTCCAGCCGAGCGAATTCGCCAAGCTCGCGTTCATCCTCGCGATGGCGCATTTCGCCAGTCGGCCCGTGGGCGAATTGAAATCGCCGCGCGTGTTCTGGAAGGCGATGGGGCTGATGGCGCTGCCGTTCGTGCTCATCATGAAAGAACCCGACCTCGGCTCGGCGCTGGTGCTGTTGCCGACGGGCGTGGTGATGCTGTTCGTGGCGGGCACGCCGAGGCGGTATCTCATCCGGCTGGGCAGCGCGGCGGGGCTGCTGGCGCTGTTGTTTCTGGCGGATGTTTTTTTTGCGCGGCCCGATGCGTGGTATCAGGTGAAGCTGGAGCCGTATCAACGGCGGCGGCTGCTGGTTTATTTCGGGCAGGAAGACACGCCGCCTTCGGGCGCGTCGTCGGCAAAGATTCTGGAACTGCGGAAACAGCATTTCGACGATTCGCACAACGTGCGGCAGGCGTTGATATCCGTCGGTTCGGGCGGGCTGCTGGGCAAGGGCTGGCGGCAGGGAACACAGAACGCTCTCGGCTATCTGCCGAGGGCGGTGGCACACAACGATTTCATTTTCTCCGTCATTGCCGAGGAGAAAGGATTCGTGGGCAGCGTGATTGTCCTCACGCTCTACGGGGTGGTTCTGTTCACCGGGATCAGAACCGCCGGCCAGGCGCGCGATCGCCTGGGCAAACTCCTGGCCGTGGGCGTGGTGACGCTCCTCTTCAGCCAGGTCTTCATCAACATCGGCATGAACATCCGCATGATGCCAGTGACGGGCGTACCGTTGCCGCTGCTCAGTTACGGCGGCTCCTCGGTGCTCTGCTCGCTGATCGCCATTGGTATTTTGCAAAACATCCACATCCATCGGAAAGGTTATTGAATTATGAACGAACCACAGAAAAGAAACTTCCCGCGCCGTCGGCGCGGAGGTATGCGTTTCCGCCCCGGCGGCGGAATGAACCCCAACCAACCCCCGCGCAACGACCGCGGCGCCCAAGAAGCGCGCGCCGAAGTCGTCAGCGAAACCGGCGGCCCGGAAAAGGTCTATGACCGCCGGCACGTCAGCGAGATCGAACGCGCGGAGAACATCGCCGCCGGACTCCCACCCGAAGGCGCCCGCCAAACCGAAGAGCAGGAGCCGCTGCGCCCGGGCGAAAAGCCCAACCGCCAGTTCCGCCAGCCGAACATGGAAACCCCCGAGGTCGTCGAGGAAGAAAAGCCTTTCGAGCCGGTGGTCGTGGAGTCCAAGCCGCAGGGCATCCTCGGCGCCATCAAGGCCGCCGCAGATTCCATGGTCAAGAAAGTTCAGCAGTTCATCCGCCCCAAGGTGAAGTCCAACAAGGACGTCGTCATCAACGCCGAGTCGCTCGAGACCCGAGTCGCCGTCATCGAGGAAGGCAAGCTCGAGGAGTTCACCATCGAACGCACCAACGAGGAACGCCTCGTCGGCAGCATCTTCAAAGGCCGCGTGCGCAACCTCGAAGACGGCCTCAAGGCCGCGTTCGTGGACATCGGCTTCGAGAAAAACGCGTTCCTGCACTATTGGGACATCGTGCCGAACCAGTTCGACAGCGGCGTGGAAATCGTCGAGCGCGACAACGCCAAGCGCCGCGAGAAACCGCGCATCACGCAGCGCGACATCCCGCGCCTGTATCCGCCCGGCAGCGAAATCATCGTGCAGGTCACCAAAGGCCCCATCAGCACCAAAGGCCCGCGCGTCACCACCAACCTCGTGCTGCCCGGACGCTACCTCGTGCTGCTGCCCAACTCCGACCAGAGCGGCATCTCGCGCAAGATCGAGAATCAGGAAGAACGCAAGCGGCTGAAGAAAATTCTCCGCGAGTTGTCCATTCCCGAAGGCATGGGCGTCATCATGCGCACCGCCGGCGAAGGCCAGCAGGCGCGTTACTTCGTGCGCGACGTCGCGTTGCTGCTCGAAGAATGGAAGGGCATTCAGGAACGCATGAAGAAACAGCCGATGGCCTCGTGCGTGTTTCAGGAGCCGGATTTGATCGAACGCACCGTGCGCGACTTCCTCACCGAAGACGTGGACCGCATCATCGTGGACAACGCGCAGGCTTACGAGCGCATCCGCGAGATGATCCTCAAGATCAAAGCCAAGAGCGCCGCCACCAAGGTCAAGCATTACACCGAATCACAGCCCATCTTCGACCGCTTCGGCGTCTCGAAGCAGTTGGAAAGCGCGTTCTCCCGCCAGGTCGGCCTCAAGAGCGGCGGCCACATCGTCGTGGACGAAACCGAAGCGCTCGTGGCGATTGACGTGAACACCGGACGCCACAAAGGCGGGCGCGACCAAGAGCGTTCCATCCTCGCCGTGAACCTCGAAGCAGCGGATGAAATCTGCCGGCAGTTGCGCCTCCGCAACATGGGCGGCCTCATCGTGCTCGACTTCATTGACATGAAATCCGGCCGCGACCGCCAGCAGGTGGCCAACCGCATGAAGGAAGGTTTGCGCCGCGACAAAGCCAAGACCCACATTCTGCCCATCTCGCAGCTCGGCCTCATGGAGATGACCCGCCAGCGCCACAGCGAATCCGTCCGCGCTGCGGTGTATGACGACTGTCCCTACTGCAAAGGCCGCGGCAAGGTGAAGAGCGCCGAGACCATGAGCGTGGAGATCCAGCGCAAGCTGCAGGAAATTCTGAAGAAACGTTCGCGCGACGAATCGGACTTCCAACTCCGCATCGTCGTCCACCCGACCGTGCTCGAACGCCTCCGCACCGAGGACGAGAAGCTGCTCATCGAACTGGAGAAACGTTACTTCGGCAAACTCTCGTTCCGCGCCGACCCCGGCATGCACGCCGAGCAGTTCAAGATCGTGAACGTCGTCACCGCGGAAGAACTCGCCAACGTGGGCGCGTAAAACTCGCTGAAATAATTCACGGCGGCGGACGCAAGTCCGCCGTCTTTTTGTTTTCAGTCGGAGCGCTGGTTTCCTAACCGGCTTGTTGGTGGAGCGTCCGTTGAACGTGCCGGTTGGGAAACCGGCGCTCCATTGGAAATCACAGCCGCCCGTTGTCAATCAGCCGCGTCTTGCCGAACCACACCGCCAGCGCCATGTGCGCGCCGCGCCAGCGGTGCGGTGCGGCGCTTGATTTCTTTTCCCTGCTGGAGCAGAGTTGAGCCATGAAACTGCTAGAACGCATCACGATGGAGTCAGGCAAATGCGGCGGCCGGCCTTGCATCCGGGGCTTGCGGGTGCGGGTTACGGATGTGCTGGGCATGTTGGCGGACGGCGCGACCGCAGAGGAAATTCTTAAGGACTTTCCATATCTCGAAGCGGATGACATCAAGGCGGCCTTGGCTTACGCCGCACGGCAGTCGGATCACGCGGTGCTGCAACCGGCGTGAACTTCCTCATTGATTCCCAATTGCCCCCGGCTCTGGCGTGCTGGATTGCCGCGCAAGGCCATCAGGCGACGCATGTCGTCGAGCTGGGCTTGGAGGCGGCGGACGACGGAGTCATTTGGGAGCAGGCGCGCCAGACGCAGGCGGTGGTTGTGAGCAAGGATGAGGATTTCGCGGATCGCTGGCTGTTGCACAGCGAAGGCGTCGCGCTGGTGTGGCTGCGCAAAGGGAATTGTTCCAACCGGGCTTTGTTGGCTTGGCTAGAACCTGTCTGGCCGGAAGTCTTGAAACGGCTGGAGCAGGGCGAGACGTTTGTTGAACTGCGGTCGTAACTGCTGAATCGCGCAAGTCCGCCGCCTTTTTGTTTTCAGTCGGAGCGCTGGTTTCCTAACCGGCTTGTTGGTGGAGCGTCCGTTGAACGTGCCGGTTGGGAAACCGGCGCTCCATTGGAAATCACAGCCGCCCGTTATCAATCAGCCGCGTTTTGCCGAACCACACCGCCAGCGCCATGTGCGCGCCACGCCGGACGGTCGCCACCGGTTGCAGCGTGTCCGGCTCGAAGAATTCCACGTAGTCCAGCCGCGCCAGCGGTGCGGCGGTGATGAATTCCTGCAAGTCCTGCTTCAATCGCGCGGCGGCAATGGGTTTGCGTTTCACGGCGGCCTTGGCGGCTTGCAGCGCGTGAAACAAGATCACCGCTTGGGCGCGCTCCTCCACATTGAGATATTTGTTGCGCGAACTCAACGCCAGCCCGTCCGCCTCGCGTGTCGTCGGCGCGATGATGATGCGCACGGGAAAATTCAGGTCGGCGACCATGCGCCGGATGATGGCGGCCTGCTGCCAATCCTTCGCGCCGAACACCGCCACATCCGGCAGCACAATATTGAACAGCTTGGCCACCACCGTCGTCACGCCGCGAAAATGCGCGGGCCGCGCCGCGCCTTCCATCACCCGCGCAAGTTGATCCTCGACGACGTAGGTGCTGAACGATTGGCGATTGGCGATTGGCGATTGGCGATTTTGCCGGGCCGGATACATCTGCGCGTCGTCCGGCGCGAACACGGCGTCCACGCCCGACTCGCGGCAGAGCTGGCAATCGCGCTTCCAATCGCGCGGATATTTGGCGAGGTCTTCGTGCGGCGCGAACTGCGTGGGGTTCACGTAAATACTGACGACAACCTTGCCGCCTTTGCCCACGGCCTGACGTGCGCAGTGCACGAGACTCAAGTGGCCGGCGTGCAGATAACCCATCGTCGGCACAAAGGCGATGCGTGTGCCGGACTGTTGCCATTGGCGGGCGAGCCGTTGCATGGCGGAAATTGATTTCACGATTTGCACGCCACGGAAGTTAGCTGCCGGACGGAAAACAAACAAGCCGCGCGGATTGCTCCGCGCGGCTTGGGTTGATTTCAATTTGGGTTCGCCTAATCAGTGATGCGTGTGCGGCGCTTCAAACAGGTGCTTGTGCGTGGCGCAAGCTTCGTTGGTCGGCGCATCGGGCACGCGGTCGTTGGGCGTGACGAGGTTGTTGGCGAGCATCCAAGCTTCGACTTCGTCGCCGCTGATGTCGGGGAGCATGTGGCCGTTGATCTCCACGCAAGGGCTCAACATCTGGCTGCTCTTCTCAACCATCTCCTGGCGCTGGATGGGGTCGTTGATGATGTCGCGGTCTTCGAAGGGCAGGTCGTATTTGCGCAGCACGGCGCGGACGCCCTGGCTCCAGCCGCATGAGGGTTTCAAGTAGGCGATGATTTTCGGTTTGCTCATAATATTATTAAATTGTTTCTCTATGACACATAATGCCACGCCCCGGCTGCATCGCAACAAAACAATGCTCCGTGGGCGTGGGGCGCAATTTGACACTACCACCGGAGCGCGAGACGTCCCGGCTCACAGCGGCCACGAATGCCGGGAGACTCCGAGATATTCTTGCGTCTCCGTGTTGACGGGCCGCTGCGAGCCGGGACGTCTCGCGCTCCGGTGGTAGTGTCAAATTGCGCCCCACGCCCACGGAGCATTGTTTTGTTGCGATG
>JANMJO010000126.1:0-2858 GCA_031371425.1 Verrucomicrobiales bacterium
TCCAAGCTCCCGTTCGTCATTCGCAAATACCGCTCGGCGAAAATGGCCATGGCCATTCACGAACTCGACAAGCTCGGCACGCTCGACCTCATCGTCTGCGATTTCCTCACCCCCTCCGTGAACCTCATCTGGCCGGGGCGCAAGCTCAAGACCCCCACGCTGCTCTTCCAGCACAACGTCGAATCCCTCATCTGGAAACGAATGCACGACAACGCCACCGGCCTCAAGCGCACCTACCTGCGCGGCCAATGGCAGCGCATGAGGAAGTTCGAGTTCGAATCCAGCGCGCGCTTCGATGGCGTCGTCGCCGTGTCCGAGGAAGACGCCGCCATCATGCGGAAAGATTACGCGCTGAAGAATGTGCTGGGCGCTGTGCCGACCGGCGTGGACTGCGAGTTCTTTGCCGAAAGCAAATGGCCGCGCCAGGAACATTCCCTCGTCTTCCTCGGCTCGATGGATTGGATGCCGAACATTGACGCCGTGGAATTTTTCACCGGCGAAATCTGGCCGACTGTGAAAAAGAAATTTCCGCACGCCACCTGCACCATCGTCGGGCGCAACCCGCCGGCCAAGGTCAAGGAGCTGGAGCGCCGCATCCCCGGCGTGCGCGTGACTGGCACGGTGGATGACGTCCGCCCGTTCCTCGCGGCGGCGGTGGCGATGATTGTGCCGCTGCGTGTGGGCGGCGGCACGCGCATCAAGATATTTGAAGGCATGGCCACGGGCATCCCCGTCATCTCCACGCGCATCGGCGCGGAAGGCTTGCCCGTGACGCACGGAGAGAACATCCTGCTGGCCGACGCCCCGGCGGAATTCGCCGCGCAGATCGCGGCCGTGTTTGAGAAACCTGCGGCGGCGGCGCAGATTGGCGCAAGCGGGCGGACGCTCGTGCGCGAGAAATTCGGATGGGAATCCGTGAACCAGATTTTTGAAGGCTATTGCCGGCAGGCCGTTGAACTTGGAAGCAAACGCAAATGAACATCAGCATTTTTGGCATGGGCTACGTGGGCGCGGTGGTGAGCGCGTGTCTGGCGCGCAACGGCCATCGCGTCATCGGCGTGGACACGGACGCGACGAAGGTGGGCCTCATCAACGCCGGCAAGTCGCCCATTATCGAGGAGGGGTTGGAGGCACTCATCGCGGAGGGCGTGCGGGCGGGGCGGCTCTCGGCCACGACGGATCACGCGGCGGCGCTGGCGGTCACGGAGCTTTCCATGGTGTGCGTGGGCACGCCATCGCAGCCGACGGGCGAGCTGGATTTGAAATTTGTGGCGCGGGTTTGCGAGAGCATCGGCGCGGTGTTGAAGACGAAGGCGGCGCGGCATTTCGTGGTCGTGCGCTCGACGATGCTGCCGGGTTCGATGCGCGGGACGGTGATTCCTGCGCTGGAGCGGACTTCTGGCAAGACGGCGGGCGAGGGTTTCGGCGTGGCGGTGAACCCGGAGTTCATGAGGGAGTCCACGGCGGTGGAGGATTTTTTTCATCCGCCCAAGACAGTCATCGGCGCGCTGCATGACGCGGACGCGGAGGTGGTGGCGGCGCTTTACAAGGATTTACCGGCGGTGCTCATCAAGACGAAGCTGGAGACGGCGGAGATGGTGAAGTATGTGGACAATATTTTTCACGCGCTGAAGATCACGTTCGCGAACGAGATCGGCAGCGTGGGCAAGTCGCTGGGTGTGGACGCGCACGAGGTGATGCGGATTTTCTGCGAGGACAAGAAGCTGAATCTTTCGCCGGCGTATCTGAAGCCGGGCTTCGCTTACGGCGGGTCGTGTCTGCCGAAAGATTTGCGGGCGCTGACGCGAGTGGCGCGGACGCGGGATGTGGCGGTGCCGCTGCTGGATTCGCTGGCGGCGAGCAACGAGCAGCGCATCCGCGATGCGGTGGCGTGGGTGCTGGCGACGGGGAAGCGGCGCGTGGGCGTGCTGGGGTTCGCGTTCAAGTCGGGGACGGATGACTTGCGGGAGTCGCCGATCGTGACGGTGATTGAGGCGCTGATCGGGAAGGGGTTTGATTTGAAACTTTATGACCAGCACGTTTCGCTGGCGCGGTTGGTGGGAGCGAACAAGAAGTTCATCGAGCAACATATCCCGCACATTTCGCGGCTGATGGTGGAGACGATGGACGAGGTTCTGGGCTGCGATGTGATTGTGGTGGGGAATCAGAGCGCGGAATTTTTCACGGCGCTGGCGACGTTGAAGCCGGAACAGACGGTGCTGGACCTGACGCCGAACGCGAAGCCGGTGGCGACGGCAGCGCGGTATGAGCGGCTGTGCGGCTAGTTATCCGCGCTGGCGTGGACGGGATTGGATTTCAGCGGAGAGGTGAAGCGTTCGGTGTCGCCGGTGTGGTAATGGGGGCGGCGGTTGCGTGTGGTTCTCTTCAGGCCGCCGCGCAGGATGATGCGGACGGTGTCGAGGAGGATGAAGATGTCGAGGAAGACGCTCATGTTTTTGGCGTAGTAGAGGTCGTATTCCAATTTGTGGCGGGCGTCGGCCACGGACGCGCCGTAGGGGTAGTTGACCTGCGCCCAACCGGTGATGCCGGGTTGGACGAGGAGGCGTTCCTGGAAATAGGGAATTTCTTTGGCGAGGATGGTGACGAATTCGGGGCGTTCAGGGCGAGGGCCGACGAAGGACATCTCGCCGCGGAGGACGTTCCAGAGCTGGGGAATCTCGTCAATGCGGTATTGGCGCAGAAAATTTCCGCCGGGAAAGGCGCGGGGGTCCTTGGCGCTGGCCCATGCGGGCGACCCTGATTCTTCGGCATCGAGCCTCATGGTGCGGAGCTTGATCACCTGGAAGGTTTTTCCGAACCGTCCGCAGCGTGTCTGGCTGAAGAAGACCGGGCCGTGG
>JANMJO010000012.1:0-5852 GCA_031371425.1 Verrucomicrobiales bacterium
TGCCGCTCACAGACGAACGCTGGCCTCGCGCTGCTCACCCAGCAGTTCGGCATCCGCGGCTACGCCACCGCCGTGCACACCGCATGCGCTTCCGGCGGTCAGGCGCTCGGCACCGCGCTCAAGGCGATGCGCCGCGGCCACGTTGATTTCATGCTCGCCGGTGGGTTCGACTCGATGCTCAACCCCATCGGCCTCTCCTCATTCTGCCTGCTCGGTGCGCTTTCCGCCGACAACGACACGCCGGAAAAAGCCAGCCGCCCGTTCGACGCCTCGCGCAACGGCTTTGTCCTCGGCGAAGGCGCGGGCTTTCTCGTCCTCGAAGATTGGGACGCCGCGCAGAAACGCGGCGCGAATATTTACGCCGAGCTTGCTGGCGATGGAAATTCCTTGAGCAGCTACCGCATCACCGACTCACCGCCCAACGGCGATGGCCCCATCCAAGCCATCCAGCAGGCGCTCGCCGACGCCGGTGCGCGGCCCGAGGACATTGATTACGTGAACGCCCACGGCACCTCCACGATGATGAATGACCGCAGCGAATGCGCCGCCCTGCGCGCCGTGTTCAGCGCGGACATCCAGCGCGTGAACGTGAGTTCCACCAAGAGCTGCATGGGCCATCTCATCGCTGCGGCAGGCGCGGTCGAAGCCGGCGTCTGCGCGCTGGCCATCCGCGACGGCATCGCGCCCGTGAACGCCAACCACGAAAATCCCGACCCCGATTGCAACGTGAACATCGTGCGCGGCCAGTCGCGCCCGCTGAAAATCCGCACCGCCCTCTCCAACTCACTGGGCTTCGGCGGCTCGAACAGCTCGCTCGTCTTCCGGCATCCCGACGAGGTGAAAGCATGAACCCGCATCTTGCAACTGTCTTGGCCTTCGCAATCTTAATCCTAATCGTAATCCTAATCCCCGTCTCTGAAACGGGCTTGGAGCGATTAGGATTACGATTAAGACGACTAGCACAACCCTCACGCTTGTCCGCGCTCAATGGTCGCGTTTCTTGGGGAGCCTTTTCATGAGCGACAAAACTTCCATCTCCATCACCGGCTGCGGCGCGGTCTGCGGCGCGGGCTTGAACACCGACGAAATCTGGAGCGCCATTCTCGCCGGCAAATCCGCCATCGCACCCATCGAACAATGGGACGCCGCCCGCTGGCCCGTGAAAATTTCCGCCGAAGTCCGCAACGTGGACAACCGTGTGCTCGTGGAGGACCGCAAGCTGCACAAGATGATTTCGCGCACGGATATGTTCGGGCTTTGCGCCGCGAACCAAGCCGTGCAGCAGTCCGGCTTGCTCGCGCACCGCGATGCGCTCGATGACGCGGCCAAGTCCAAGTTCAACGACCGCACCGGCGTCTTCTCCGGCTCGGGCGGCGGCAACTACCGCAGCAACTACGATTTCTACCCCGCGCTCACCGCAGCGGCAGGCAGCCTGCCAAAGTTCGGCGGCGAATTCAGCCAGTCCGTCAACCCGATGTGGTTGCTGAAAAATCTGCCAAACAACGTCCTCTGCCACGTCGGCATCCGCTACAACTTCAAAGGCACGAACGCCTGCGTCACCAACCAATGCGTGGGCGGCGTGCTCGCCATCGCAGAAGCGGCGGCGGCGTTGCGCTACGACGAGGCCGAGCGCGCGAGCGTTACCGCGCACGACACGCCGTTCGAGCCGGAGACGGTCGCCGGCTATCACAAGCTCGGCCTGCTCGCGCACGAGGCGTTGCGCCCGTTCGACCGCGATCGCTGCGGCACGGTCTTCGGCGAAGGCGCGGCGTCCGTTGTCCTGGAAAAAACTTCGGAGGCGAAGGCGCGCGGCGCGAAAATCCTCGGCGAATTTCTCGGCAGCGGCTGCGTCACCGAAGCCGCCGGCATCCTCGACCTCCGCCCCGACGGCGATGGCGTGAGCCGCGCCATCGAACTCGCGCTCGCCGACGCCGGCATCACCGCGAGCGACGTGGGCATGATCGTCGCGCACGGCAACGGCACGCGAGCCTCGGACGCTTCCGAAGCGGCGGGCATCCTCCGCGCATTCGGCAAAGATGTGCCGCCCGTCACCGGCTTCAAGTGGGCGGTCGGCCATCTCATCGCCGCATCCGGCGCGCTCGACCTCGTGCTGGCGTTGCGCGCGCTGCGGGAGAAAGTTGTTCCCGGCATCGCGACGTTGCACGCCGTTGACCCGGAGTTCGCCGCCCTGCCCGTCTCGGCCCAGCGGCAGACGCCGCGCAGCGACATCGCGCTAATCCTCTGCCGCGGCTTCGGCGGCATGAACGTGGCGCTGCTCGTCCGCGCGTGACCCTGAACGCACATTGGCACAAACAAATTCAACGCAAAGGCGCAAAGGCGCAAAGATGAATTGCGAAACTAAAACCAGCGGCAGCCGATTGAAATCGTCGCCGCCTGTTCCGCGAGATTTGCACCGCTGGAGTTCAAGCTTTAGCTTGCGCCCCTGCGGACACAAACGCCCAAACAAGCTAAAGCTTGAACTCCAACTTTGGTGGCGTCTGCTCCGCGCCTTTGCGCCTTTGCGTCTTTGCGTTAAACCCGAACTCCGAAATAGAAATGGGAGCGCGCCCGCCCCGGGCGCAGTTTTCCGCGCCCTCGCGGAAAACCCGGGCGCACCGAAGTCATCCAAAGGTTCACGGCCAACACGCGCCCGCAAGATGCCGACCGCGAGGGCGCGGCCAGCGACGCCCGGGGCGGGCGTGCTCCCCAACTTCGGAGTTCGGGTTAAAAGTTTTCAGCTCCGGTGATTAATCAGATGCCCGCCGACGCTCCATCCTCCTCCCGCTGCGGTCTCGACACCGTCGAGATTTCGCGCATGGAAAAGTTTCTCGCCGTCACGCCGCCGGAGCAGCTCGCAAAACTGTTCTCGCTCACGGAACTGGCCGACGCTGGCGATGGCCCGCGCCGCGTGGAAAGCTTGGCCGCGCGATTCGCCGCGAAGGAAGCGTGTTGCAAACTTTTCCCGCGAGAGACGGCGCTGGGCACACTCCAGCCGCACGACTTCGCCGTTCGCCGCAACGCTTATGGCGCGCCGGAGATGGAATTCAGCGCGAACGCCCGCGCGGTGCTGGACCGCCATCGCATCGCGGAACTGCGCGTCTCGCTGACGCACACGGCGGTGAGCGCATCGGCGGTGGCGCTGGCCGAGCCTGCGCGGCTGGAGGTGCCGTGGTTCGGCAAGTGGTGCTACTATCTGCTCCCGTTCCGGCGTGGCGTGGCGTTGGGAAATCTGCGCCGCGTGTTCGGCGATGTTTTGTCGGAGTTGGAAATCGTGCGGCTGGCGCAGGCTTACTACGGCCATTACATCCGCTGCCTGCTGGAATTCGTGAAGCTGCCGCTGATGTCGGCGGCGCGGAAAAAAGATTTTATCCGGGTGGAGAACATGGAGTCGCCTATCGCGGCGCACAAAAAAGGCAAGGGACTGATTCTGCTCACGGGTCACTTCGGCAACTGGGAGGTCTCGACGGTGGCGGGCATCGGACAATTTCCGCAATTCAAGGGGCTGTTCCATTTTGTGCGGCGGCCGCTGAAGCCGCAGTTGCTGAATGATCTTGTGACGCGCCGTTTCCGCAAGGCGGGTTTCGGCACGATCGCGAAGCGCGGTTCGCTCGACCAGATTCTCGACCTGCTGGCCGGGGGCGCGATCGTGGTTTACGTCTTCGACCAGCACGCGGCGGGCAAGGAAGGTGTTGAGGTGGATTTCTTCGGACATCCGGCGAACACCTTCAAGAGTCCGGCGCTGATCGCGATGAGCAGCGGCGCGCCGGTGATTCCGGCTTCGAGCTGGCGCGAGCCGGACGGCACGCACGTCCTGCGCTTTGAAGACCCGATTGAATTCGCCGAGGCCGAGACCGGCGGCGAGGCGATCCGGGCGAACACGCGCGCCATGAACGCCGCTATCGAACGCATGCTGCTGCGGCATCCAGAGCAATGGATCTGGATGCACAAGCGCTGGAAATCGCGCTGACCGCAAACTTTTAACCACGGATGGACACGGATTCAGAAAAACGCAGAGACGCAGAGAACGCTGAGGTTCGCAGAGAAGGGTTTTGCTTTGTGTTTCTCCGCGTTCTCTGCGCCTCTGCGTTTGTTTTTATTTCATCCGTGTTTATCCGTGTGCATCCGTGATAAAAAACAGGAACTGATATGAAACTGATTCGCCTGACTCGATTCGCCGGCATCGCGCTCGCGACGCTGCTGTTCGTTGCCCGTGCCGAGGCGCAGCCGGAAGCTCGCGTCATCGCGACAAAACTGGATTTGCTCCAACCCGCGCTCGCGGCGGAACTCACGGCAGAACTCCAGCGAACTAATCTCACGGGCAGTTACACGGTGGTCTGGCGGGCTTACGAGGACGCCGTGATCGCCGCGCTGGAAAAGATTTTGCCCGCGCACTTCCCGGAACTGACGGCTACGAACTTTGACGCGGGCCAGACCGGGCGCGAGAAGAACCGGTTGGCGGATTTCGCCATCGTCTGCGGCACGAACGTCATCGAGATTTCCATCAAGGCCGCGCGCCGCTCGGCGAATCCGGAGAACGACATGGGCACGTTTCACGATCATCCCACGCGCCAGAAAATTTTCACCGACTCTTTCACCGTCTGGGTGCGTTATGACGATTCCGGCAAGGAGATCAAATGCGACCGAGCGTTTTTCGTCCGCACATGGAAACTTGTCGGCAAATCCTCGCTGGTGGACGGCGTGAAGTATCGCAAGAAGGACGGCAACATGAGGCCCAAGCCGTGGGCGATGTTCGACAGCGGCGAGACGTTCTGGAAGACGGAGGCGGAGTTTGAGGCGGCGGTGAAACGCGCCGAGGCGTTCCGCGCGAACGAGGTGGTGGCCGAACGGCTGAAGGAATTGAGCGATGCCGACCAGCGCGCGCTCTACGAAAAGTTGCGGGAGAAATTCGCCGCGCCAGCCAAGCCGTAGTTGAACCCATTCACTCGCAACCGCATCCCCGAAGCAAACCTGACACGGATTTCACAGATTGACACGGATGCTGATGAGCCGGATTAAATCCGTGCCAATCCGTGAAATCCGTGTCAAAACCCGGCCCACCGCGCCGGCTACAACCGCGAAATTTTTTCCAGCAGCGCGGTCGTGGATTTGCCGCTGACGAACGGCGCGAAGATAATTTTTCCACCGCATTCATTGACCACACGGACTTCGTCCGGCGGGAGCGTGGACAAGTTCAGATCGCCGCTCTTCACATAAACATCCGGCTGCACCAGGGCGAGGAACTTCGCCGCCGTGCGCTCGCCGAAAATGCACACGCCATCCACGCTCGCCAGCGCGGCGAGCAGGAGTACGCGGTCGGCTTCGTTGTTCACGGGGCGCGACGGGCCTTTGTTCTCGCGCACGGAGGCGTCGGTGTTCACGCCCACGAGCAACGCGTCGCCGAGATTGCGGGCGGCTTCGAGATAGCTCGCGTGGCCGGTGTGCAGGATGTCGTAGCAGCCATTGGTGACGACAAGCTTCCTGCCCGCCGCACGGATGGCCGCGCGCCACGCCGGAAGGTTTTCGAGTGAAATGATTTTGTCGCGGAAGTTCACGGCAACATTGTGGCGCAAGCAGCGGCGGCTGGCAAATCAAGTTCGGCGCGCGAAGTGGATGCTCATCGCGCCGCCGAGGAGATTGATGACGCGCACATCGGCGAAGCCCAGTCCGCGCAGCAACGTCGCCACGCCTTCCTGCGCCGGATAATTTTTCAGCGATTCGAGAATGTAGCCGTAGGCCGCAGCGTCGCCGCAAAAAAGTTTACCAAACAACGGCGCAACGAACCGCAGGTGCGCGTAGTAAACTGCTCGCCAGAGTCCGTTGCGCGGCTTGCCGAAATCCAGCACCACGAGCCG
>JANMJO010000013.1:0-18699 GCA_031371425.1 Verrucomicrobiales bacterium
CCATTCAAAATCCCAACCGCGCTTTCACAAGCGCGGCTACATCTGCGGCTACATCTGCGGCTACAACGGATGAAATGTGGCGCGTCGTGGCGGAGTCGGGTGCGGGTTATGTGTGCATGCACATGCAGGGCACGCCGGCGACGATGCAGATTGAACCGCGCTATGGCGATGTGGTCAAAGAGGTCGGCGAGTTTTTTGTGGAACGGTTGCGGCGGTTGCAAGCCTGTGGCGTGAGCGCGGAGCAGGTGGTTCTGGACGCGGGCATCGGTTTCGGGAAGACGCCGGAGCACAATTTGCAGTTGCTCGCGGGGCTGCGGCAATTTACAAACAGCGGGAGGCCGTTGCTGCTCGGCGTTTCGCGGAAGTCGTTCATCGGAAAATTGCTGGGCACGGAGGCGGCAAATCGCCTGCCCGCATCGCTCGCGGTGACGGCGCTGGCGGTGGCGGATGGCGTGCAGATGTTCCGCACACACGATGTGGGGGCGACGGTGCAGGCCATCCGCATGGCGGAAAAGATTCTGGTGGCAGGTGGTGAACGGCGGTGACAAGCGCCGGGAATTTCCTAATCTTAATCTTAATCGTAATCCTAATCTTAATCGGTCTGCACCGTGGATTACGATTAGGATTACGATTAGGATTACGACCAAGTAGAAATGAACTGGCATTATTTAGAAACCATGTGGCGCACCGCCGCTGTCGAGATTTTGATTCTCGCGGTGGTGATCTACTACGCGTTCCGGTTTGTGCGAGGCACGCGCGGCGCGCCGGTGGTGACGGGGTTCGTCGTGGTGCTGGCGGCGTTCGCGCTGGGCACGACGTTGCTGGACTTGAAAGTGTTGCGGTGGCTGCTGGGAACTTTCTCCGCATTCTTCGCGGTGGCAGTGGTGGTTATTTTCCAGCCGGAGTTGCGGCGCATGCTGGCCGAACTCGGCAACCTCCCGCTGTTCAGCTCGGCGCACGAGCAGCGGGAGAACATCGAGGTCATCATCCAAACTGTGGAGCGGCTGGCGGACGTGCGCATCGGCGCGCTCATCGCCATCGAGCAGAATATCCAGTTGAGCGAGGCAGTGGAGGCGGGCATCAAGGTGGACTGCGAGGCCACGCCGGAGATGCTGGAGACAATCTTCTTCCCGAACAACGCCATCCACGACGGCGGCGTGATCATCAAGGGCGACCGCATCACGCAGGCGGCGTGTATTTTTCCGCTGACGCAGCGGGCGGACTTGAGCAAGAGCCTCGGCACACGCCACCGCGCGGCCATCGGGTTGAGCGAGGAGACGGATGCAGTCGTCGTCGTCGTGAGCGAGGAGACGGGGGGGATTTCGCACGCCTACAAGGGGCAGTTCACGCGCGGGGTGACGCTGGAACAGTTGCGGGCATTCCTCACCTCGGTGCTGGTGAGTCCGGCGAAAAACCGCCACTGGCTGCGCTGGGTGCGCACCCGCGTGATAGAGCCGGCCAAGCCGAACTTGTGATCATGTTTTTGCGCGACCTCATCTTGAAAGATTTCTGGCTGAAACTATTTTCGCTGGCGCTGGCGGCGTTGATCTGGTTCACCGTGTCCGTCGCCATCCGCAACGAAACGGCCTTGAACAACGGCCTTGCAGGCGCACCGCCCCGCACCTTTTCGCTGCGCGTGAACCCCATGTCTGCCACGGCGGACGTGCGCGGCTTTCGCGTGAACCCGGAGTTCGTGGAGGTCACTGTGCGCGGCGAGCTAGGCAATTCCGAGAATCTCCAGGCCAAAGATATCCATGTGCTGGTGGACCTGACCGGCATCGAGCCGACGCACAATTCGCGCCGCCGTCTCGAAATCACCACGCCGCCCGGCGTGGAAGTCGTGCGCGTGATTCCTGCCGACGTGGAAATACTCGTGCCGGCCAAACGCACCCAATGATTTTCCTATGAACACAACCAAACGCATCTTCGGCACGGACGGCGTCCGCGGCACCGCCAACATCGAACCCGTCACCGCCGAAACCGCGCTCAAGCTCGGCTGCGCCGTCGCCCACGTCTTCAAGAACCTCCAGTCCCACGCGCGAGGCCATCGCGGCAAGCACCAAATCGTCATCGGCAAGGACACGCGCCTCTCCGGCTACATGCTGGAGAACGCCATCTCCTCCGGCATCCTTTCGATGGGCGTGGACGTGTTGCTCATCGGGCCGCTGCCCACGCCGGGCGTGGCCTACGCGACACGCAGTTTGCGCGCCGATGCGGGCATCGTCATCACCGCCTCGCACAATCCGTATGCGGACAATGGCATCAAATTCTTCCGGGGCGATGGCTACAAGCTTGACGAAAAAATCGAGAGTCAGATCGAGGAACTGGTTTTCAGCGGGGCGATTGAAGGCATCCGCCCCACCTCCGAGGCCATCGGCAAGGCCGTGCGTATTGATGACGCGCTGGGCCGCTACATCGAATACGCCAAGTCCAGTTTCCCCCGTGGCATGACGCTTGAAGGCGTGCGCATCGTCGTGGACTGCGCCAACGGCGCCGCCTACAAATCCACGCCCTGCGTCCTGCGCGAGCTCGGCGCGGAAGTCATCGTCTATGGTGACCGCCCCGACGGCATGAACATCAACCGCGATTGCGGCTCGATGCACCCGGAACTCGTCTGCCAGAAAACCCTCGAGCACAAGGCGCACATCGGCCTCGCGCACGACGGCGATGCCGACCGCCTGCTGCTGTGCGACGAGACCGGCAAGCTGATTGACGGCGACGACATCATGGCCATCGCCGGCCTGAACATGCTGCAGATGGGCGTGCTGGAAAACCGCACGCTCGTGACTACCGTGATGAGCAACGCCGGATTGGAAGCCGCCATCACCGCCGCTGGCGGCAAGGTCATCCGCACCGCCGTGGGCGACAAGAATGTGATAGATGACATGCTGCGCGGCGGTTACAACCTCGGCGGCGAGCAGAGCGGGCACATGATCTTCCGCGATTTCAGCACCACTGGCGACGGCCTTGTCAGCGCGCTGCAGATGCTCAGCATCATGCGCCTTGCTGGAAAACCCTTGAGCGAACTCGCCAAATGCTGGACGCGCTATCCACAGATCGTCACCAACGTGAAGGTGCGCGAGAAAATCCCCTTCGACCAGCTCGACGGCGTGAACCAGCTCGTCGCCGCCGCCGAAGCTGCGGTGAAGCTGGATGGCGGGCGTCTGCTGCTGCGCTACTCCGGCACCGAGCCGAAGGCGCGGCTGCTGATCGAGGGCCGCGATCAGGCTGTGCTGGAAAAGTGGAGCGCGAAAATCTGCGACGCCATCAAGAAGCAAATCGGGGCGTGAGTTCGCCGGCAGACTTCAGAGATTTTCGCAGATAAAAATCTGCGCTCGACTGCGAAATCTGCGGTCAAACTTTTTCACGGCAGCGTCAAAATCTCCGGCCTCAATCTTCCCACGAATTGATCGGGCAGATTCTTGTCCAGCGAGCCGGCCTGCATTTTTTCCAAACCCACATGGCCGTCGCAGAAGACGACGTTGGCCTTTTGCGCGTGGCGGAAGTGGGCGGTGGCTTCGGCGGTGTTGGTGCTGACGTAGAAAAATTCTTCAAGCATGGGATTCTCCGGCGAGGCGGGAGCGAGGAAGGTGTTGATCTGCCCGGCGTCGGCGAAGAGCGCGGTGGCGGAGGTGCGCGTGACTTTGGCAAGGTTCACGAGCGGTAGGTTGGGGGAGGCAGCGAGCTGGAGGTTCACGCCGTAGCCGTAGGTTCTGGTGTTGGCCTTGAGTTTGAAGCTGGCGAGGGCGTCGTTGAGCGAGGGGCAGGTTTCCACGCCGCGACCTTGCAGATACGGATACAGCGCGCCGGTGGCGGGGTCGAAGGTGCGCTCGCCTTCCGCACCTGCGCCGAGCCAGCCGAACCAGTAGAGCTGGCCGCCGTTCGTCGCGCCGGCGTTGTAGCGGAAACAATTCCCGCCGTTGTCGTCAAAATACATCTGCGCGGCGAGGCCGAGCTGGCGCAGATTGGAGACGCACTTGATGCGCCGGGCGGATTCCTTGCTGCGGGCGAGCGCGGGCAGCAGCAGCCCCGCCAGCATGGAAATGACGGCGATGACTACGAGCAATTCGATGAGGGTGAAGGCAAAACCGTTTCGAGTTTCGAGTTTCGAGTTTCGAGTTGAGGCGGTCTCGCGGTGGAATGATTCCACGCAGTTTTTGCAGATGCAGGCGCGGTTGCGGAGTTCCGCCGGGACGCGGGCGAGGAGCGCGGCGGGGAATTCCACGCCGGCGCACCAGCACGGGGTTTTGCCGGGCGCGCCGGTGCAGAGCTGGCAGGCATTCGGCCCGGCGCAGAGCGGGCAGCGGTCGGTGCTGGAGGCTTCGCGGTTCATGGTCTTTCGGCGCGCACGCGGTAGAAATATTTTGCGGAGGGCGCGTTGGTGTCTTGCAGGAGGAGCGTTGTTCCCGTGCCGCTGACGGTGGGTGAAATGTTCGCCCACGTTTGCAAATCTGCCGTGCGTTCCAGCGTGTAGAAAAAGTTTGTGCGACTGGTGAGCTGCGCTTGCCAGAGGTTGTTGGTGCGGGCGATGGAAAGATTCTGCACGGCGGGCGGCGGTGTGGTGATGATGATGTTGTCCACGACGCCGTGGGCGAGCAGGGAGTCGGTCGTGCCGGCGTCGCTCCAACTGATGACGGCGAAGCGGTCGAAGCGGAAATCGCGGGTGGCGCTAAAGATCACGTCCGGGATTGGGCCGAACGCCGCGCCGTTGCGGGTCATGGTGGTGGTGAGGGTGCGGTTGGCGGCGGTGTAGCTCATGGCGATGTGGAAGAGCGCGCCGGGATCGAGAGCGAGAGGGTAGGCGAACTGGGTGGAGAACTGGTTGTTGCTGGCGATGAGGGTGGGCGAGATGGTATCGCCGAAACCGGCGTCTGGAAAATAATCGAACTCGCAGGTGTTGCGTGCGCCGTGGGCGGAATTGACGCCGGTGCCGCGCCAGAGGTTGGAGTTGGTGGCGTTGTTGAAATTGAGGAGGCCGATGGTGAATTCGAAGGCGTTGGTCTTGCCGGGCGTGACGCCGGTGGCAAGGTCGGTCAGCCGCAGGTCGAAGGCGAAACTGAAGTCGTCCTGTTTCGCGAGGATGGTGACGAACGGTCGCCAGAAATAACTGTTGGAGCGCGAGGAATCCCAGGTGACGGCGATGTTTTGGTTGGTGGGATTCCAAGTGAACAGGTTGGTATCGCCGAAAATCTGCCAGCCGTTGGCGACGGGGTTGCTGGAGAAATCCTCCGTCCACGTCGCGGCGGCGAGCGGCGCGGCGAGCAGCAGGGCGAGGAAGATTTGGGACAGCGACCGGCTCATGGGGAATTTACCGCGCAACGTCCGGGGGCGCGGATCGCGCCCGGACGTTGGCGGGGATTTATTTATTTACGAGTGCCGCCAAGGAGGATGACGGTGTTGGTGAAACCATTCGGGTAGTAGAGGCCGCTCGCGTTGGTTTTGATCCAACTCACGTCGCCGGTGAGTTTGAGCGTGGGTTGGTTGGTGAAGGTGACCCAGCCGAGCAGCGAGCCTTTGCCCATGTAGAGCGGGACGTAGAGTGGCCACTGGCCAGCTTTGGAGATGCTGGTGGATTGGTTGATGCCGGCGGTGTCGGATAATGCGCCGCTCAACGTGACCGCGCCGTTGGTCTTGACGGTGGCTTTGCCGTAACTGCCGTAGCTGGGTGCGCTGTCGCCGTTGCTGTCGGTGAGGAGTGTGAATGTGTAAACGCCGACCTGCGGGGCGACGTTCGCCGTGCTGAACACGGCGCGGTCGCCGAGCAGCGGGGCGGTCCAGACGCCGTCGCTGACGGTGCCGGTGACTTGGTCGGCGGCGGCGGCGGTGAGCAGTTGCAATTTGACGGTGAGTGGGGATTTGCCCGCGCGAACCACGGTGGCGGTGGCTTGGTGGTTCGAGCCGAAAGTTCCGGCGAGGATGTGGTTGCCGCCTTCGATCAGAATTTTTCCGTTGAACGTGCGCGTGCGTGTGGTGGTGAAGTTGAAGTAGCCGGAGCTGCCGTGCCGCACGCCGGTGTTCTCGTAGAACAATCCGTTGTAAGCGGCGATGGGCACGGGCTTGGTCAGCGTGGCGGTGCTGCTGGTGACGGAGCTGGAGGCGCTGGTGATGACGACCTTGTAGTCGCCAGCGTTTGCAGAATCGAGCGCGTGGTCAAGGGTCAGGGTGGCGCTCGTCGCGCCGGCGATGGCAAGGCCGTTGCAGAACCATTGATACGCCACGGGCGAGTAGTTAGTGGCGACGACGCTGAAGGTGACGCTGGTGGCGGGGTTGGTCACGTTGCGGCTGACGGGTTGCGTGAGGATGAGTGGCGGCACGGACGCGATGGCGTCAATTTCCGATTTGCCGCTGATGACGTCCACGCGGACGTAGCTGATGGAGTCGAGGCTGACGGGGTTGCCATTCGTGTCCTGCGCCCACGAGATGTCGTAGCCCGCGCCGCCCGCCGAGCCGGCGTAGAGCGTGCGGATCTGGGAGAGCGTCGCACCGGCAAAACTATCGGGCGTCAAGGCCGGGTTGAGCGGCGTCTGGAAATCCGCGCTGCCGTCGCTCGGGAACAAGGCGTCCACGGTGGGCGCGAGGTTGGTGTTGAGCAGGAAAAAGTTTATGCCGTCCTGGCTGACGGAGACGCGCGTGAGGCCGGAGTTATCGCCGAAGAAAGATGCGTCGGTGGCGGGGGTGCCGACCCAGTCCCACAAGTCGAAGTCGTAGTCGTTGGTGATGATGAACCCGGAGTTGCCGTAGATGATGAAGTCGAGGTTGAACTTGTTGCTCGAACTGTTCGCGATGGGCGCGCTGAACCGCAGAGTCAACGAGCCGCCCGCTCCGACGGACACAATCTGGTTCGTGCCGTAAGGCGGGTCGAAGGGGTCGGTCGCATCGAAGTAGGGGTTGACCTGCGAGGGGACGCCGAGCGAGGTGTCGGTGTGGTTGGTGAAGCCTGCGCTCACGCCCGCGCCGGGCGTGTAGGCGACAACGGAGTCCGCGAATTGCGCGTGACTGGTGGAGATGAGTGCGGCGACGAACAGGCCGGCCAAAGCCGACCACGACAGACGGAGGTTTTTCATTTGCTGATCTTTCAATTTTGTCCCGCGCAGAACGCGGAACGGTTTTTCTGATTGAGAGACCAGAGCGGAGAGTCAAGGGTTTGGAGTTCCGCCTTCTAGCGGTCCGGCGGTCCGCCTGAAGGCGGAACTCCGAACCCTGCGAAACAAAAAACCTTCACTCACACGCAAAACGGGAATGAAGGCATTCGACAAATCCCGCCAAAAACAGATTGGCGGGCTGGCCTCATCCTTCTCTTTGCGGAGAAGTTGGTGGGGGGGGCAGTTGATAGGCTTTAGTTGATAGTTGATAGCGGGAACGTGCGGTCACACGATTTCCGACTATCAACTATCAACTATCAACCATCAACTGACTTCCCCAACCGGACGAGCACGATCAGATCGGTATCCTGACTTCGGGTTTTAACCTCGCTCCCGCCTTCCCGCGCTTCCGCGCAGTGGCATGTAGGAGTCTGTAGCCCGTTACAGTGGCGCAACCGTCCCCGATTCTCACGGGGTTCCCTGTCGCCTAATCGTGTTCAACTGATAACTATCAAAGAGCGCGGAGAGTCTCGCTGACAAGTTGAGTTTGCCAAGAGAAATATTTTTGCGCGTCTTAATCCAAAGACGTAATCGTAATCGTAATCGTAATCTCTTCGTTTGGTGGGATTACGATTACGATTAAGATTAAGATTACGAAGGTGCAGGGTTTTCCCCGCGCTCGACCTGCCGCACGTTTCCGCTAGACTCACCGCGATTTATGAGTGCCGCCACCGCGAACCCCGACCCGCAGGACCACTATGCGGTGTTCCGCATCCGCGACTTCCGGCTGTATTTGAGCGGGCGGTTGGTGGCGGTACTCGGCCAGCAGATGCTCACGGTGGCGGTGTTCTGGGAACTTTACGAGCGCACCGGCTCAGCGCTCGCGCTCGGCTTCGTCGGGCTTTCGGAAATGATCGCGATGGTGCTGCTCACGCTGCCGGCGGGTCATCTGGCCGATAACTACAACCGCAAACGCATCATCCTCGGCGCGCTCGCGGTCAGTTCGTGCGCGAGTCTGGGGCTGGCGCTCATCTCGTGGTTTCACGCGCCGGTGTTCTGGATTTACGCGTGCCTCTGCACAGCGGCGGCTTCGCGGACGTTTCTGTGGCCGGCAAGCTCGGCCTTCCTGACGAGCCTCGTGCCGCGCGAGCAGTTCGCGCGCGCGGTGACGTGGAACAGCGGCACGTTCCAACTGGCGTCGGTGGCCGGGCCGGCGCTCGGCGGCGCGCTCATAGCGTTGCTCAAGAAATATTCGCCCGATCATCCGGCGGCGTTCATCTACGCGCTGGCCATGGTCACGGCGCTCACGTGCTTCACGATGGTCTGCTTCGTTCGCGCCACGCACGTCGTGGCCAAGCGCGAGGACATGACGCTCCAAAGCCTTGCCGCCGGGTTCAAGTTTGTTTTTAGCACACGGATCATTCTCGGCATCATCACGCTGGATATGTTCGCTGTGTTGCTGGGCGGGGCGACGGCGCTGCTGCCGGTGTTTGCGAAGGAAATTCTGCGCGTCGGGCCGGGCGGGCTGGGCTTGCTGCAATCGGCCTTGCCGGTGGGCGCGTTCTGCTGCGCGCTGGTTCTCGCGCACCGGCCACCGATGGAAAAGGCGGGGCGCGCGTTGCTGTGGTCGGTGGTGGCTTTCGGTCTGGCGACGATCCTGTTCGGATTCTCGCAATGGTTCTGGGTTTCGTTCGCGATGCTCTTCGTCTGCGGCGCGGTGGACAACGTGAGCGTCGTCGTGCGGCATACGCTGGTGCAATTGCTCACGCCGGACGACAAGCGCGGGCGCGTGTCCGCCGTGAACAGCCTGTTCATCGGCACGTCGAACGAGCTGGGCGGGTTCGAGTCCGGCTCGGTGGCGCACCTGTGCGGCCCGGCCATCGGCAACACCATCGCGATGGGCGCGATGATTTCCGTGGTGACAGGCGGCATCGGAACAATCCTCGTGGTGGGCGCGGTGGCGTGGTTCTGGCCGGAGATACGGAAATACGGGCGGTTGGATGGGGGCGCATCTTGACACTGCCCCCGTCGAACGCTGGTGCTGGGTTTGGAGTTCCGCATTTATGCGGTCCGGGTGGTTGAACGCACCGAACCGCCTGAAGGCGGAACTCCAAACGGGGGCAGTGTCAAGATGCACCCGCTGGATGGCTTGGCCTGATTCCAACATTGAAGTTGGCGTCGTTGTCGGCTAGTTTCTCCGGGCTATGACGTTGACTGAAAAAATTCTTGCTCGTGCCGCCGGCAAAACTTCCGTGCAGTCGGGCGACAACATCTGGGTGAACGCCGATGTGCTGATGACGCACGACGTCTGCGGGCCTGGGTCGATCGGCGTCTTCAAGCGCGAGTTCGGCAAGACCGCCAAGGTCTGGGATAAGAACAAGATCGTCATCATCCCCGACCACTACATTTTCACCGCCGACTCCAAGTCGAATCGCAACGTGGATATCCTCCGCGATTTCGTGAAGGAGCAGGGCCTGCCGTATTTCTACGACGTGATTGACGACCCGGAAGGGCATTGGGTTTTCGACGCAAGCAAGGGAATGCTCGCCAAGCAATACGGCTCGAACTACGCGGGCGTCTGCCACACGGCGCTGCCGCAGAAAGGCCACACGCGTCCCGGCGAAATTTTATTCGGCACGGATTCGCACACCTGCATGGCGGGCGCATTCAACCAGTTCGCCACCGGCATCGGCAACACGGACGCGGGCTTCGTGATGGGCACGGGCAAGTTGCTCATCAAGGTGCCGGAGACGATGCACTTCCGGCTCGAAGGAAAATTGCAGCCGGGCGTGATGGCCAAGGACATCATCCTGCATTGCATCGGCGAGATTGGTTTCGATGGCGCGACGTATCGCGCGATGCAGTTCGACGGCCCTGGCGCGTCGAATCTTTCCATAGATGACCGCATGACGGTGGCGAACATGGCGATCGAGGCGGGCGGCAAGAACGCGATTTTTGAATTCGACGCGCGCACGGCGGAATACGTGGATGCACGGGTGCGGTTGAATGACACGAAGTCCAGCTACCAACCCGTCGAGCCGGACAAGAACCAGAAGTTCGTTTACGAACTGGTCGTGAACCTCGACCAGCTTGAGCCGATTGTCGCGTGTCATCCTGATCCGGGTCAGCGCAAGAAGGCGAAGGAGATGGGGCACATCAAGCTGGACCGCGCTTACGTGGGTTCATGCACGGGTGGCAAGACGAGCGATTTTGTGGAGGTCGCGCGGGTGTTGCGCGGCAAGCACGTGACGATTGATACGTTCGGCGTGCCCGCGACGCCGGAGATCGTTCACGACCTGCAATCCACGCGTTGGGACGGCAAGACGATCTGGAGCATCCTCGTGGACGCGGGCGTGCAGATGACGGAGAACGCCGGTTGCGCCGCGTGCCTCGGCGGGCCGGTGGATACGTTCGGACGCATCAACAAGTCCGGCATCAATTGCATCAGCGCGACAAACCGGAATTTCCCCGGTCGCATGGGCGACAAGGAATCGAAAGTGTTCCTCGCCTCGCCGATGACCGTGGCCGCGAGCGCGATTGCGGGAAAGATTGTTGACCCGCGGGAGTATTTGGGGAGTTGAGTGAATGGCCAGCGACGAAAAACAGCTTGAGCGGTTGCGGGATTTTCAACGCGACCAAGGCTGGGAGTTCGGCGAATTGTGCCGGTTGTTGCAACGGCTCGGATTTGAGATGCGGATTTCAGGCAGCCATCATTTCTTTGGCCGCGCCGGTTTGCGGGATAAAATCAATTTGCAACCGCAGTCAGGCCGTGCGAAACCTTATCAGGTACGGCAAGTGCGAAAAATATTGCAGGCGAATGGATTGTTATGAACTCGAAATACGAAATAGTCGTTTATTGGAGCGAACCAGATAATTGTTTTCTGGCCGAAGTGCCGGAACTGCCAAAGCTCATCACCGATGGCGCAACGCGGGTCGAGACGTTGCGAAATGCGGAAGAAATGATTGACGCCTATTTGCAAACCGCGAGCGAAGCTGGTTGGTCTGTGCCTGAACCTAGCGGGCGGCTGGCGTTTGCGTGATTGTGGCCGCAGTGCGATTGCCAAAACGGAATAACACTTTGCTCAATGAACCCCGGTTGGCGGCATGGCCTTGCCTGTTGACCCGCGCGAATACTTGAGCTGACAAAAATCTGAAAGCAGAAAACCCGGGACAGCTTGCGCTGCCCCGGGTTTTTGAATTTTAGCGGGAGACTCGGTTAGTCTTTCTTTTCGGGCTTGTCGCCGGGAGGCTTGCCCTCGCCGCGCGGGCCGCCGGGGCCGCGACGGTTGTGCTGGGCCTTCTGCCACTTCTCGAACTGGTCGGGGGTGAGGATGCCCTTGATCTTGGCGGTGCGTTCTTCATTGAGCGCCTTCATCTTGGCCATCTTGTCTTCCTTGGAGAGGGTGGTGTCCTCGTGGATGGCCTTCATCTTCGGGCCGAATTCTTTCATGAGGTCGCCCATCTGGGTCTTTTGTTCGGCAGAGAGTCCGAGTTCTTCGGCCATCTTCGCGCCGCGTTCCTGACCACCAGGGCCGCCGGGAGGCTTGCCCTCATGTTTGCCGGGGGGCTTGCCTTCGGGTTTGTCTTCCGCCTTGGCCAACGTGCCGAAAGCGATCACGCCACCGAGCGCGACCACTGCAATAAGACTGAGCTTGTTTGTTTTCATGTGTCCTTGATTGTTTGTTTGTTTTGCCGGGCTTTGAGGTCCGGCTGTTATGGTTACAAAAAGGCAGACGAATCGCCGGCGGATTGGTTACAGAGAATTTGGCGGGGGACGAGCGAGTCAGGCGCGGGACGGTTTCCGGGCAAATTCCCGCGTGACTTTGGCGGCGGTTTGTGGAGAATCTGCCCGCCATGAAACAACTGTTCATCCTTTGCGCCTTGGGTCTTTCGCTAGGCTTGAGTGTCGTCAGCGCAGACGAAGCGAAAAAAACCGAAACCAAAACCGAACCAACCAAACCGGAAGCCAAAGCCGTAACCAAAGAGGAAAAAAAATCTGTGAACACCAACGAAGTTGCCATCATCAAAACCAGCGAAGGCGAAATGGTCGTCGAATTTTGGCCGGACGTCGCGCCCGGCCATGTGGAGAATTTCAAGAAGCTCGCGAACAAGGGCTTTTATGACGGCACCTGTTTCCACCGCGTCATCAAGGGCTTCATGATTCAGGGCGGCGATCCGCTCACCAAGGACGAAGCCAACCAGTCGCGCTGGGGCACGGGCGATCCCGGCTACAAGATCAAGGCCGAGTTCAATAGCAAGCCGCACGTGCGCGGCGTGCTCTCGATGGCGCGCTCGAACGATCCCAATTCCGCCGGCTCGCAGTTCTTCATCTGCCACGGCGACCCGCGCTTTCTCGACAACCAATACACCGCGTTCGGCAAGCTCATCAAGGGCGACGACGTGTTGGAGAAGATTGCCACCACGCCGATCCAGCCCGGCGACCGTCCGGTCAAGCGCATGAACGTCGAGAGCGTGAAGATTGTTCCGGCGGATTCCGTGAAGTAATCTCGCGTAGCAGCCGACGTGAGGAGGCTCTGACATTTCCGGGTCTGGCGTCTGGGCTCTGGTAATTCAGAATGAGCCTCCTCACGTCGGCTGCTACATCGCACATGGAGACGTCCCAACTCGCCGCCGCGCTCGTGGCGCTCGGCTGCCCGCCGGAGAAATCCGCCGCGATGGCCGCGCAACTCGACAAGCGCGCCCGCCAGCTCGCGGAACAAAAGGGCCGTGGCTACGACGAAGCGCTGGCGCATCTGATCGCGTTGATGAAGCAGGGTTGGGCGGCGCAGAACAAATGACGGATTCTGAATTTCAAATTGCGAATGCAATTTGCTTTCGCTGCGAGCTTGGCCTTGATTCGTCATTCTAAATTCGCAAATCACAATTCCCATGATTCAGCCTTGGAAAACAATTGGGTCGCGCCCGCTCGGCGACTTCCGCATCTTCACCCTCCGCTCCGATTTAAAAATCTCCCCGCGCACGGGCAAGGAGCATGATTTCTTCGTGCTCGACAGCGTGGACTGGGTGAACGTCATTGCCGTCACGCCGCAGAACGAGCTGGTAATGGTGGAGCAATTCCGCCACGGCTCGAACACCGTAGAGCTGGAAATCCCCGGCGGCATGATGGACAAACACGAGACCGACCCTGTGGCCACGGGCGTGCGCGAGCTGCGCGAGGAGACCGGTTACGCCGGGGAGCGGGCGCGGTTGCTGGGCAAAGTCTGGGCGAACCCCGCCATGATGAGCAACCGCTGCCACACGGTACTGGTGGAAAACTGCCGCCTCCAGCACACGGTGGAGTTCGACCACGGCGAGGACATCATCACGCGGCTCGTGCCGGTGGCGGAAATTCCACGGCTCGTGGCGGACGGGAAAATCCAGCATCCGCTGGTGGTGGTGGCGCTGAATTACTTCGAGCTGTTCCAGCGCGGCTTGATGCAGTGACGCGGAAAATCAGCCGCGCCGGACGGCCGCTTTCTTGTCTTCCAGGCCGGCTTGAAGTTTCCGGCGGTCGGTGACGAGCTGTTGCTGCAACTGCTCCACCTTTTCAAATTCTCCGGCGGCGGCGGCCTTGGCGGTCTCGTCGCGCAAGGCAATCTCACGCGCGGCGATCGCGGCCTTGCATCTCGATTCCAGTTCGGCGATCTCCCGCTTCTGGGCGGCGGTCAGCTTGATGGCGGGGGCGGTCTTGTTGAGCCGTTCCATCGCGAGCTCGTAGGCGGATTTCATGCGAGGAGCGTGTTGCGTATCGGCGGCGGCGTCAAGTATGCTCGTCGGGCGTCGCTTGAAGCGACCTGCACGACACACCTATGAGCCTGCCCATCCAAATTATTTCCACGGACTTCGACGGGACGATTTTTGCCGAGTTCGAGAATCCGCCCATCGCGGCGAAGTTCGTCACACTCATCAGCGAACTCCAGTCGCGCGGCGCGAAGTGGATCATCAACACCGGGCGCGATATGTCCGGCCTGATGGAGGCGTTGGCGCGCTCGCGGATTCCGGTGCAGCCAGACGCGCTCGTGCTGGTGGAGCGCGAGATTTATTTCCACCGCGACTCGCGTTACGTCGGGCACGAGGAATGGAACGGGCAATGCACCGCCGCTCACGCGGAACTCTTCGCCCGCATCCGCGCCGACCTGCCGCGGCTGACCGAGTGGATCAGCGCCCGTTACGACACGACGGTTTATGAGGACGCGTATTCGCCGTTCTGCCTCGTGTCCCGCCAACTGAGCGACGCCGAGGCGATTCATGTTTATCTGGACGACTATTGCCGCACCATGCCGGACCTGCACGTTGTGCGGAACGATGTCTATGCCCGGCTCGCTCACAGCGGTTACGACAAGGGGAAGGGCTTGGCGGAAATCGCCCGGCTCTGGCGCGTCAGCCGGGAACACATCCTCGTCGCCGGCGATCACTTGAACGACCTGCCGATGTTGCGGCGTGAATACGCGCACTACCTCGTCACCAACGCCAACGCCATCCCGCTGGTGAAGGAGACCATCCGCAGCCAAGACGGCTTCATCAGCCGGCACGCCTGCGGCCACGGCGTGGCGGACGGCTTGGCGCATTATCTGGCTCTGGCTCAAGCGGAATAATAGGGCTGCCCAACGCCTCATTGAGGCCGGATTTGCAGGTTGAAAACGCATTGATGCGTGCAACTAATCTGACCTGACACCAAATAAAGTAACCCTTCTGATATTATCTCGCGGTTGGTCTTGGATAAGAATTTGACATCGCTGGGGGTGCTGACTAGCTTTAATCTGCAATGGTTCCACCGGTGAATTCGTCCCGCGCCGCAATCCCTTTGCACGAACGCAACAAACCTATTTGATTCCATGAGCGATACCACTTTGACCGCCAAACCTGTCGGCAGCACCGGCGGCGGCCCGAAAATTTCCCAGGTCTCCGAAGCCGTCATCCGCATCGCCGGTAACTCCCAGGACGGCATCCAGGCCATCGGCGGATTTCTCGCGCGTCTCGCCGGGCGCAGTGAGCAGGAAGTCATGACGTTCATGACCATCCCCTCGACCATCTCCGGCGGGCCGTCCATCTTCCAGGTTCGCATCGGATCGGGCGAGGTGTTGAGTGCGGGCGATGAGGCCGATGTGCTGCTCGCCTTCTACCAGCATTCCTACGAAGGCCACATCAACTCGCTCAAGAAGGGCGGCATCGTCCTCTACGATTCCGACCACGTCGAAGCGAAGCCTGAATGGGAAAAAACCTACCGCCATGTGGGCATCCCCATCTCCGGATTGACCGTCGAAGCCATCGGCGGCACCGCCAAGGACAAGGGCAAAAACATTTATTCGCTCGGCCTCATCGCCAAAATGTTTGACCTGAACGTGCCGAAGATCGAGAAGCTCATCGGCGAACGCTTCACCGGCAAAGACCCCAGCATCCTGAACAACGCCGTGGCCGCGTTCCACGCCGGCTACAGCCACGCGCTCGAGGGCATCCTGGAAACCTTCCGGTTCGTGGACGCGCAGAAAAAAGACGGCCACCAGATCGTCATGAACGGCAACGAAGCCCTCGCCTACGGCCTCGTCGCCGCCGGCGTCCGCTTCGGCGCGGGCTATCCCATCACCCCGTGGTCGGACATCATGGAAATCCTGCGGCGCGAACTGCCCAAGCACGGCGGCTCATTCATCCAGACCGAGGATGAAATCGCCGCCATCTCCATGGCCATCGGCGCCAGCTACGGCGGCCGCGTGGCGGTGACCGGTTCGAGCGGGCCGGGAATTTCGCTCAAGATGGAAGCACTCGGCTGGGCCGTCATGGCCGAAATGCCCCTCGTCGTCGTTGACGTTCAGCGCGGCGGTCCTTCCACCGGCATGCCGACCAACGTCGAGCAATCCGACCTGAACATCGCTGTCTTCGGCGGCCACGGCGATTCCCCCCGCGTCGTCATCGCGCCCGCGAGCGTGGAAGACTGTTTCTACACCGCCATCGAAGCCGTCAACATCGCCCGCAAATACAGCGTCCCCGTATTCATCGTCAGCGACCAAGCCATCGCCACACGCATCGAGGCCTTCGTCGAGCCCGACCTGAAGAAAGTCTGCCAGGATATTTCGCCCGACTTCACCCCCGTGGCCGACCACAAGCCCTACGATTTGTCCGCGCCGGACGGCATCACGCAGCACGTCAAACCCGGCACGAAGATCTTGAGCGGAAAATACCCCATCGCCACCGGCCTCGAACACGATGAGATGGGTCACCCGACCGGCTCGCCGAAGATTCACCAGCTGATGATTGACAAGCGCCGCAAGAAATTGCAGGCGCTCAGCACGACCTTTCCGACGCCGAAGATTTACGGGCCGAGCGAAGGCAACGTCCTCCTCGTCGGCTGGGGCTCCACCCAAGGCCCGATCAAGGAAGCCGTGGACCGCGCCCGCGCCGCCGGCGACAGCGTCTCGTCAATCCACATCAAACACCTCAACCCGCTCCCGCCCGGCCTCGAAAACATTTTCTCCGGCTTCAACCACGTCCTCGTCGTCGAGATGAACGACGAAGGACTCTACGGCTTCGGCCAGCTCGGCCAGTTGCTGCGCTCCCGCTATTGCGACCCGAAAATCCGCGGCATCAACAAGTGCGACGGTCTCAACTTCAAGGTCAAAGAAATCCTCGACCGCGTCAAAACCGCCACCGTCGGCGTGTGCAAACCGTAACCCGCTTACAAACCACCACCACCATGAGCGACACCGTCACTGAAATCCCCGCCCGCGCCGGCAACATCATCGCCACCGCCCCCGCGCCCGCCGGCGAAGAACGCAAGGGCCTGACCAAAAAAGAAATCGCCGCCGACCACCCGACATGGTGCCCCGGCTGCGGCGACTTCTCCGTCCTCGCCCTCTACTTCAAGCTCATCGAGAAGCGCAAGCTGCACCACGAGAAGATCACCACCATCGCCGGCATCGGCTGCTCCAGCCGCTTCCCGTATTTCGTGCAGGCGCACGGCGCACACTTCATCCACGGCCGCGCACTCCCGTTCGCTTCCGGCATTTCGCTCTCCCGCCCCGACCTCCACGTGTTCGTGTTCGGCGGCGATGGCGATGCCTTCTCCATTGGCGGCAACCATTTCAGCCACACCGCACGCAAGAACATCAAGCTCACCTACTGCGTCATGGACAACTGGGTTTACGGCCTGACCAAAAAGCAGACCTCGCCCACCTCACCCCTCGGCTTCAAGAGCAAGACCGACCCGTGGGGCGCCGTGGATTACCCCATCAACCCCATGAAGCAGGCCATCGCCGCCGGGGCGACCTTCGTGGCGCGCACCACGCACACGAATCCCGCACACGTTTTGCAGATGATGGAAGCCGCGATGGACCACGACGGCTTCAGCTTCATCGAATGCTTGAGCGAATGCGTGGAGTTCTACGAAGGCGCGTTCGACGCCAGCAACCCGCGCAAAGGCGGCGTCTTCAACACCGTCCCCGCCGACCACGACGTGACCGACGAACTCGCCGCCTACAAGATGGCCGGCGAAGATTTTCCCGGCAGCTTCGGCATCTTATACAAGGTCACCAAGCCGACCAAGAACGCCAAAGAGATTGGCATCCAGAAATCCATGCAGGAAAAAGTCAAAGGCCTCACCACCGCCGAAATCCTGGAGAAGACATTCGAGCGGATGAAATAAACCAGCCAAGCGATTTACAAAGCCCCGGCGCGAGCCGGGGCTTTTTGATTTTGCGAACGTTGCAATCCCACGGCTGTTCGGGCAGATTAGCCCCGTGAGCGACAAACAACTTGCCTTGGAATCCATCCAACGGTTGCCCGCCGATGTGAGCCTCGAATCCATCGCAGAGCGGTTGGAATTTCTCGCCGGCATCCGCAAGGGGCTTGACCAGATCGAGCGCGGCGAAGTCGTCCCGCATCAGGAAGTGAAACGGCAACTGGCGACATGGCTGGCAAAATAATCTGGTCGTCGCAGGCGCGTGACGAGCCGGGAATTCCCTAACGGTTGGGATTTTGATTTACAAGGAAACTCATGCCCCACCTCCACGAAAAAATTGATTTCACCGTCGCCATCTTCGTTGTGGCCGACGGGAAGATTCTGCTCATTCACCATCGCAAGCTCGACAAGTGGCTGCCGCTCGGCGGCCACATCGAGCTGGACGAAGACCCGGAGCAGGCCGCGTTGCGCGAGGCGCGCGAGGAGAGCGGGCTGGAGGTGGAACTGCTCGGCGACCGTCCGCCCACTACCGAGACTGGCACGCGCGCGCTCATCGCGCCGCGCTTCCTCGACATCCACCGCATCAGCGCCACGCACGAACACATCGGCATGATTTACTGGGCGCGGCCAAAGGTAGGGCCGCGCTGCCGTGCGGCCTCGGACGACCAGCAGGTCGTCCCTACCAGTCTTGCGACCGAGGAGCACCACGACATCCGCTGGTGCAGCGCCGAGGATCTGGAGAAACTTCAGCCGCCGATGAGCAACGCGGTGAAATGGTATTGCCGCCAGGCCATCGAGGAAGTCGGATGCGCGTAGGGTTTTCCCCATCTCCCTCACCCCTAACCCCTCTCCCATCTGATGGGAGAGGGGGACAGATATCGGTGGTTTGCCGATGGTTTGAATGCTGGTTTGCTTGGACACGGTGGTTGATGATTCATGAAAAAC
>JANMJO010000139.1:0-9132 GCA_031371425.1 Verrucomicrobiales bacterium
GGTGATGGTGCTGTTAAAGGTCGTGTCGTTCCAGTCGTGAGTAATCTTCGCATCGGCCAGCAAGGTGATGGGGCCGTTGATCGTCACGTTTTCACGAACATTCAACGCGCCCCAGCCGCCGTTAGCCCCGGTGCCAGTGCCAGCCAGCGAAAATGGGTTGGATGAGGCATTGCCGTCAAAAGCTCCCTTCAGATCGAAGGTTGCCCCCGCGGCCACCGCAATGGTGTTCGTCACGTTCAGGATTGATGCCCCGTTCAAAGTTCCCAAGTTGCCTGCCATGACGGCAATGGTGCCGCTAAAAGTGTTGCCGTTTCCGCCGGCCAAGATCAGCGTGCCGAGGCCGGTCTTGGAGATCGCTTGCGTGCCAGCCAACCCCAAGGTCAACGTGGCGGTGCGACCGGAAGTGACGACGTTGATGACCGGCTGCCCGCTGCTGGTCGCCAAAGTCAGAGTGGAGCCGCTCAACGTCCAGTCGTGACTGGCTGCCGTGTCATCGAATTTGAGCGTGCCGACCGTGCGGCTCGCATCGTTGTTCACCGTCGAATTGGCCGTGATGTTGAGCGTGCTGAAATCCGCGATGGCATCGGTGGCGTTGGGAATCCCCCCCGACCAGTTGGCCGCCGTGCCCCAGGTGCCGCTGGCGTTGCCGCTGACGAGGTTCGTCCAGACTTGCGCCTGGAGGTTCAACATACCGGCAAGCAAGCCGGCCAGCGTGAGTGTGCCAACTCGCAAATTGAAGCGGAAATGGAAGGTTGCGAAAGAGGTTTTCATATAAACATTCTAAAGTTTTGGGTGCATTTACGGGACTGCTGGAAAAGTTATGCTCAAACGTGTTTATTGTCATTGCACTCCTACGCCAATCTTTTGGACTTTTGCGACAGAAAAAAGGAGGCGCTTCCTTGCTGGTGGCATGTATACCAGCCAACGTAATGGCGGTGTTTCTTCGGTTTGTATGAACACCGCGTCATTGTTGGCCTCGGCAGTAGGCTTGTCCGTCCAGTTGTTGGTGCCGAGACAGGTCAGATTCCCGCCGTTCATTTCCGCGTCGGCGTTCCAATCGCCGCACTCAAGCTGGAAGAACACGTCCGGGCGGGTCACGTCAGCGGTGTTTGCTCCGCAGTTCCATCAGGTCCTGCTCCTTGCTCGTGAGTTCACGCTGGAGGCGCAGGCATTCGTCGCGCAGTTGCTTCACATCCGAAGGCTGATCATTGCTGCTGGTGTGGAAGGTCACACTGTCGCCGGTTGCCGGAATTTTTGACGCAGCGGCGTAATTGACGTCGAAGCCGAGTGGCAATGACGCGGGCGCGGAAGCCAGGCTGGCTTCGCCGGATCTGAGTCCCGGGGCGTGCGCTGTGACGCGGATAGTGCCGGGCGTGGCCGTTGCGCGCAGCAACGCCGTCGCCGTGCCAAACTCGGTCCTGACCGGATTGGCGTGCGCCTGCGGGCCGGTAATGATTTCCGCCGGGCCTTCGACTTCAAAATAGACGTATTCCGACGCGAGCACCTTGGAAACTCCCTTGTTGTCCACAATCGTCGCGCGCACCGGCACGAAGTCCGAACCGTCCGCAGTGAGACCGATGCCGGCATCGTCCACCGTCACTTGCAGGGCGGTGCTGCGTTCGGGATATTTCTTCACCTGCCGGGCGACGACTTTGCCGCCGATCAAACCTTCGGCCACCATTTCAATCTTGCCGGTGCGATCGCGCCACTGGCTTTTGATGACGGCGTAATCGAAAGCATTGGTGAAGGTGAATGGCGGGTGCGGCAACGCGCGGTAGCCGGCATCCGGCTTCTGCGTGCCCACCGTCTGGCCCAGCCACGTCAGGCGGACTTCCTCGCAATTGCCGTAGATGATCACGTCGCTGCCGGACACCTGTGTCAACTCATGCGCGAGGCTGACCATCGGACCGGTCGCGATGCCGGGCAGTTTGTAATCGGGCGCATACTGGCTCTTGAAAAGTTCACAGGCGTAGCGGGGCACGCGGAAACCATCGAGCAGCCCGCCCCAGAACGGATCGTTATGATAGCCGCGCTGGTGGTCAATGCCGCACCACAGCGCCGCGCCGATTCGCTGCGGCGGCGTGGCGAAAACGTCGTCGAGATCGCGGGCGCGGATGACGGCCTGCTGGAGCAGCGGGCTTTCGCCCCACTCCCGTTTCACCCGCGTCGTGGCGTTTTGGGAAAAGAAATTGTCCACCTCGCCGCCGTCGCCGTATTCGCGCGTGAACGAATTTTTCGGCTCATCAAATCCGCCGTGATAATAAAAATCCAAGCCTCCCAGCTTGGCCTCATCCACATCCGCCACCGTGAACATGCCGGGGAAAGGATATTCCTCGTGCGCGATCCGGTGCATCTCGCCGAGCATCCGGCCCGGCTGGTGCGGCGTTTCGTTGAGCGCGGTTTCCCAAAGCAGCATGGCCGGATGATTGCGATCGCGGCGGACAAGGTTGCGCGTGTCCGCGAAAATGCGCTGCTCGAAGACCGCGTCCTTGTCGTTGAAAAACTGCCAGCCGGGATTCGCGGTCGTAACGAGCATGCCCAGCTCGTCGCACGCGTCATAAAACGCCGGGTCTTGCGGATAATGCGCCGCGCGGACGACGTTCACCCCGCCCTCGCGGAGCAGCTTCACATCGCGCCACTGGCCGGAGTTGGGCAGCGCGTTGCCGACATAGGCGTAATCCTGGTGGCGGTTCACGCCGCTCAGTTTTGCCCCGATGAATTTCTTGTTCACGAACAGGCCGTCCTTCCCCCGCATCTCAAAGAGCCGGATGCCGAACCGCGTGCGCAGGCTGTCGCAAACCTTGCCGGCTTCGACGACTTCGGTGCGGATGAAATGCAGATACGGATCGTCGGGATGCCAGAGCCGCACGTTTTTCGGTTCAAGCGATTGCGCGATTTGCCGGCGCGCGCCCGCCGCGAGTTCCACCGGCTGTTCGCCGCGCAACACCTCGCGGCCGTCCGCAGTTTCCAGCACGGTGCGCAGCGTGACCGTGCGCGGCGCGGCTGAATCGTTCGCGATTTCAGTGCGGACCTCGAGCGAAGCGTCGTTGCCATTCACATCCTTCACGCCGACGAACACGCCGCCGCCTGCCGCCGCCGCGCTCAACTCCGGCAGCGTCACCCGCACCGCTCCGGCCTGGATCAGATAGGTGTCGCGGTAGATGCCGCCAAGGTAAGTGAAGTCGAGATCGTTCTGCGGTTTGCCGGGCGGGTAAGTGGGATCATCGGAATTGTCGGCGCGCACCGCGATGATGTTGTCCTTCCCGGCGGGCTGAAGCTTCGCCGTGATGTCGGCGGCAAACGGCAGATAACCGCCGAAATGTTCCGCAACCTTTTGACCGTTCACCCACACCGTGCACTTTCCCATCACCGCCTCAAAATAGATCACGACCTTTCCGCCCGCCGGCGGCGGCGCGGCTTGAAACCGTTTGCGATACCAGGCTGGGCCTTGATAATTCCGGCAGCCGCTCGCGTTCTCGCCCAGAATTTCCAAACTGTGCGGCAAGCTGGCCGCCTCCCACTGGGAGTCGTCGAAGCCAGGCTGCTCCGCGCCGGCGACGTCCGCTTTTAGAAACCGCCACCCGGGATTGAAGTTCGCGACCGTGCGCGGACTGTTTGACACCGTGAAGAATCCCGCCGTGGAAAACTGCGGCACGGACTTGTGAGGGATGACATCGTCCACCGCCGCGTTGGCCCAATCTGCATGATCGTTTTGCACGCCGTTCCCGCCATCGGTGACCACCAGCCGCAGTTCCGCAGCGCCCGCCACATCCAGCGCGATGTGTTTTGCCGGCTGCCCGGTTTTCATCAAGCCACTGTTGAATGATTCTTTGCCGTCCAGCAGCACTTTGAACACCACCGACCCCGCCGCCCCGCCGTGATCATCCACTCCCACGTCAGCCGAAAACCGTTTATGTTTCTGGTCGAGTTTGAAAACCATTTCGCCCGGCGCGTGTGTCCCCAGCCCTTTTTCGTAACGCTGCCCCGCAATGCTGAGGGGCTGGCCGGTGATGCTCGCGTCGGTGAGCGTCTCCCGCCAACCCTGCGTGACCGAAGCGGCGGCGTCGGTCTTCAGGTAACGCCATGAATTTGGATCGGCCTGGGCGGTGACCACGGTGAGCGCCAGCAGCGCGACGAGGGTGAATTTGCGTTGGTTCATGATTTCAAGCGAGGTTGAGGTGCAGTTCGTTTTCCGTTGTGAGCTGAATTTCTTCGGCGAAGGTGACGAGAGCGCGGTTGCCGTCAACTTTCACCCCGGCGGTGATGGCCTTCTGGCCCAGCGACACTTTTGCCGTGGAAACACTCACGCCATCCGCAAGCGCGAGCGACAGCGTTTTCAGCCGCAGCGTGCCCCGGCGCAGTTGGAGGCCGCACTCGGTGGTGCGCGCAGCGCGTTTCTGCCAGAACGTCCCCCAGCCCTCGGCGGCGGTGAACGGCGCGCGGAAATTCTCCGGCGTCAGGCGCGGCGCGAAACCGATGTGGCCTTTCGGCCCGTGATGTTCAAAGCCGCACGCGGCGGTGAAGACGCCGTAGCTCGCCATCGCGCGGCCGTAGTGGTCGCCGCACTCGACTTCGTTCCACGGATTGCGCCGCGCGGCGTGGTAGCGGTCGTGGATCATGCGCGTGACGGCCAGGCCTTTTTCCGTCAAGTCGCCGCCTTCCCAGACCATGTGCGACGCGACCTGATGCTCGAAGCCGCTCATGCACTCGTTGAAATACATCTCCGACCAATGATGGTCGCCGATGGGCTTCGGATTTTCCGGGTCGGGGAACGAACTCATGATCATGCCGCCTTCACCGGCCATCGCATACCAGCGTCCGCCCTTGATCGGCGTCGCCTGCCGGAACGGCCCGACATCCGGCGTGAAGTTGTAACGCCACAGCGAATTCAGCGCCTGGCGCGTCTGCGCGGACGGCAACACGCGGCTCAAGCCGACCTGGAACGCCCAGCTCTGGCCGAACACCTGGTCAATCTCGCAGCCGTAGCCCGAGCCGAGCTTGTCGAGGTGCGCGGGGTCGGGCTTCTGGATGAAGTATTGGTCCTTGTGGAAAAGCCGCTGCGCGATCTGCTCCGAACCTTTCGCCGCGATGGCCGTCCATTTGTCCGCCGCCGCCGTGTCGCCCATTTCCTGCGCGAGTTCCGCGCCCGCCTTCAGCGCGGCGACGTAGAGCGAGCTGATCCACGCGATTTCACCGAACCACTCCGCGTCGAGCGTGTTGGCCTGGCCGCGGCTGATGAGGCCGTCGCCGTTTTCGTCCTGTGCCACGAGCCACTCGACGGCTTGCTTGATCTTCGGCCAGTTGCGTTTGAGGAACGCGGCGTCCGGCGACATCTGATGTTCGCGCAGCGTGCGCAGGATTGATCCCGCGTGGCCGTCCGTCGCCGGTGAAAAACCGAGTTCGCCGCGATGCGCAATCATGCCGTCGGCATCCTTGAAGCCGATGCCGTAGTCCACGCGCTCGCGGAGGTCGCGTTCGATCTCCGGGAAAATCCGCGCGATGGCCTGCGCGTAATGCCAGACGTGCGTGCAAGTGCCGCCACAGCAATAGACGCCCTCCGTGAAATAGTAGCGCCCGTTGTCGAAGCGATGGCAGGTGGTCGTGGCCAGCGTGGAGACATTCAGCAGCATGCGGTCCAGCAGCCAGTGCGGCAGCGTGGAGTCATACCAGGTGTCGCGCCAGCGCTTCGTCTCGCCGGAGAGCCGCGCGAAATCCTTGCCGAGAAACACCGCCACCCCGGTCGCGTCGCGGAATTGCCTGGCGTAATACCGCTTCAGCTTCGCGAAGTCGCGGAGGCCGCTCATCTCGTCGGTCACCTTGGGCACGGTGTATTCCACGCGCGGAAAATGCCACGCGATGACGAACGCCGCCTTCCGTTCCTCGCCGGCCTTGAGCGTCCAGCGCCGCCCCGCCGCGCCGATGAGTTTGCCGGGAATGGCTTTCTCCGCCGACTCACTGCTGCGGTTCAACGCTTGAAAAATATTTTCCGGATTCGCATCGCCGGTGTCGGCGCACGCGCGGTCGCCGGCTTCCGCCGCGAGCAGCGCCAGCGTCAACGTGCCGAAGTCCGGCGCGTCCGCCGCCGAGATGGCCGTGCCGCCTTCGTCCGTGAACACGATGTAGTCCACGCCGATGTTGCCCCAGCCCGCGACCGCTTGGTCCACGACTTCCAGATGCGCCTTCTGGCCCGCGAACTCGCGCACCTCGAACGCATCCGTCCGCAGCTTGTTGTCGTTGCTGCCGCAGGCCGTGCGGACGACTTTGCCGTCCACGATGAGGTGCAAACCGATTTCCTCCGGGAGCGAACCGCCGCCGATGAGGAAGCGGATGAAGTTCCGTTCAATCGTGAACTCGGGGCTGATGAGCCTGCCGGTCGCGCCGTCCTTCGCGCCCACGTCCGAGTTGGGCGCGGAGGCGTGACTGTTGACCAGCGCCGCGCCGTGTGCGCCCATCGTCTGCGGCGATTGATACGCGGGAATTTCCGCCAGCGTGACGGGGCGCGAGCCGAACGCCGTGCCTTCCGTTTTCCACGCGCCGTAAGTGCCGTCCTCGAAATCGGCGAACACGATGTCCGCGCGGCCCGCGTCGCGGAAGCGGATGAAGTCCACGCCGGTGTTGCCCCAACCGCCGGGCGGCGCATCATCCACGATTTCGAAATGCGCGGTCTGGCCCTTGAGGTCGCGCACGTCCCACGACTGCGACGCCATCGTGTTCGCGTCCGCGCCCGTGGCCGAGCGGACAATTTTTCCGGCCACAATCAATCGCAGTCCCAGCTTGCCGGGGTTCGCGCCGCCGCCGATCAGAAATTCAATCACCTCGTGTTTGACCGTGAACTCGCGGCTGATGAGTTTGCCGGTCGCGGCGTCCTTCGTGCCGATGTCTCCGCCCGGCGCGCTGGCGTGGGAGTTGACGGACTGTTTACCGTGCATGCCGAGGCTGCCTTGGTAGCCGGGCACGGCGGATTGCGCCACCGGGCCAGAACCGAACGCCGCGCCTTCCACCGTCCAGCCTTCGTAGCCGGGCTTTTCAAAATCATCAAACACTTCGCTGTCGGTCGCGCCGCCGAGCGCGCTGGATTCCACGCGCACCATGCCGCCGTCGCGCGCCACGCGATTGCGCCGCGTGCCGACCGCGCCCTGGCTGAATTTGCAGACGGCGTTCTCCAGCCAGCCCGCGAGTTCCACCTCGACGGCGGCGGCCGAGGTGTTTTTCACCGCGAACTCCATCACCGTCGCCGGCAGGCCGGAGTCGTCGGCGTTCAGCGGGATGAACGGCGAATACGCCTCCAGCTTCACCGCCACCGGACACGCGGCGTCACGGTAGTTGACCGTGCCGATGGGATATTGCCCGCAGAAGTCCACGTCGGGAAAACCGGATTTGTCGAGCCGCCGCACCTGCCCGTTCACCTTGAGCGCGAAACCTTGTTCGACCGGCGACTTGGCCTTCAGCGGTTTCGCGTAGTGATCCCCGCCGCTAAGCCCGACCAATCCCGGATCGGGCGCGTTGAAAATATCCCAATGCCAGAGCCGCCCGTCGCCGCCGAGGTAAAGCTGGCCCGCGCAAACGCCGCCCACCGGCATGCCGATGGTGTCGAGTTCCGCACCGCGATAAACCGTCGGCTCGCCGCGCGCGGTGAGCGAGCGCAGCCACGCGGCGCTCAGTTTCTTGTCGGCAGGGATGAGCGAATACGCGAAGTCCGCCGTGTCAAACGGCCCGGCGATGGCGGGCAGACGGGAGAAGGTCAATCCCAACACGGCGGCGGCGGACGTTTTGATAAAATCCCGTCGCGCCCATTGGCTCGCGGGAAAACTGGATTGGTGTTTCATATTTGATGTTTGTTTCTCCATGTTCAGTTGTTGGCTGGCGTTGTGAGAATCGTTTTGGTCACGCCATTCACCCGGACTTTGACCGGCTGCTTTACCTTGGACGCGATTTGATAGCGCGTCGCCTTGCCGTCCTGCCATTCGATGTCCACGGTAAATCCGCCGCGCGCGCGCAGGCCGGAAACTTTGCCCGTCGGCCACGCTTTCGGGAGTGCGGGCAGCAGTTCGATTTCACCGGCGTGAGATTGCAGGAGCATTTCGCAAACGCCGGCGGTGTAGCCGAAGTTGCCGTCAATCTGAAATGGCGGATGCGCATCGAGCAAGTTCGCGTAAACACCACCGCCATCCTGATAGTTCAAATGCGTCTCGCCGACGAAGCGCAACAGGTTGCAGATGAGTTTGTGAGCGCGGTCGCCATCGTGCAAACGCGCCCAGAGGTTGATTTTCCACGCCGTGCTCCAGCCGGTGCTCACATCGCCACGAGCATTGAGGGAGACGCGCGCGGCCTCGGCCAGTTTCGGCGTTGTGCGCGGCGAGATTTGACGGCCGGGATAAAGCGCAACCATGTGCGAGACGTGGCGGTGCTGGTCTTTCGGATCGTCGCGATCCACCATCCATTCCTGCAACTGTCCCCACTTGCCGATCTTCGGAGCAAGGAGTTGGTCGCGTTTCGCGGCGATGATGTTGCGGAAATCGCGGTCCACACCGAGTGCATCGGCGGCTTCAACGGTGTTGTTGAAAACGTCCCAGATGAGTTGTTGGTCGTGTGCAACTCCGTCTTCGCGCGGGCCGTGCTCGGGCGAGTAGCCGTTCGGCGCAACGAGCGTGCCGTCCGGCAAAGCCTTGAGCCGGTCGAGCCAGAACTCGCAGACTTCTTTCATCATCGGATAGGCCACCGTGCGGAGGTATTTTTTGTCGCCGGTGAAGGCGTAGTGTTCCCAGATGTTTTGCATGCACCACGCGCTCCCGGACTCAACCCATTGCCACGAGCCGCCGCCAAAAATTCCATTCTCGCCGTGCAGTGTCCAACCGCGCGTGTGGAACTCCGCTTTGGTGGCCGCCTGGTGAATCTCGCGGGTGGAATTGAGCGAGGCTGAAAGAGCAGCATCCACTGTCCTGAGGTCAGCTTGCCGATCACGCCACGTTGCATCCGATGAAAGCAATGCTTCCGCAGCACTCCATAGTGTTTCCGCGTCGGTAGCCACTGCAAGATTCTTGGACGCGACGAGTCCTACGAGCTTGGCTGCCTCGCGCTGAGCCCACCGCCAATCCTTGTCACCGTAGTCGTGGTCGGCGATGCGTGCAGCTT
>JANMJO010000017.1:0-5761 GCA_031371425.1 Verrucomicrobiales bacterium
CGTGTATCGGGAGTTGCAGGAGTTACAGGACGATCTCTCGCGCTCATTGCGCGGCGTATTCGCGAAGCACCGGCAACTCCGAGGCTCGAACTAGAGGCGGTCTTCCACGCAGAAAATGGTCAGCCGTTTCGGCCCATGCGCGCCGAGCACGAGGATGCGCTCGATGTCGCCCGTGCGGCTCGGGCCGGTGATGAGAGAGATCATGCTCGGATATTTCTCCCCGTGCTTTTCCCGGATGAGGGCAAACGCCGCGGGCAAATCGGCGACCATCTGCGAGCGACGCGCGATGATGACGTGATGCGGCGGCAGGCAGGACAGCGCCCTTCCGCCCGCGCTCCGGCTCGTCACAAGCACCGTGCCGGTCTGGGCGATGAGTGCATCGCATTCCGAAATGCCGGCATCGCACTTTTCCAACTCGTGTTTGTCGTAGCCAGCGTCGGTGACGAGCGTCGGCAGACCGAGCGCGGCGGTCCGGGCCTGCGCCAGCGTCCCCTGATGTGTCGCCACGCGCCGCCAGTTCTCGGCATCGCGCAGCGCCGCCAGTTCCGCCGCCAACTGCTCGATGTCCTTGACGGGCCTGAATTCCGCCTTGAGATCGCCGGCGTTTCTGGCGAACAGCGCAAGCTGTTCATCGGACGTCGTGCCGACTGCGGGCATCACACGGCGATGCTCCTCTGTCGTGGGCAAACTGTTTCCGTGATGCGCGTGCGCCTTGACGGCGAGAGCCTCGCGGATGCGGATGAAAATATTTTCGCGCTCGCTCATTGCCGTTCCTTCCACCACTCGCGGAAACTTTGCCCGGCAACGGGCGGCAGCTCGCGCGTCTTCGTCCAAGCCTGCGCGGGATCAAGCGCGCCGCCTTTCACGAGACCGTGAAAGAGTTGTCCGAAGCGGCCCAACTTCGTCATCAGCGACCACAGCCACGGCGTGTTCGCGACTGGTGCGAAGAGTTTGAAGGCGATTTTCTGCCACCAGATGGGTTTGCCTTGAGACGCATTCCGCCGGTTCTGCAACAGGTGATGGTGCAGGTCAATCTTCACCGGGCACGTCTCGGTGCAGGCGCCGCAGAGCGATGACGCTTCGGACAGATGCTTCCACTGCTGCAACCCGCGCAGGTGCGGCGTGATGACGGAGCCAATCGGCCCGCCATAGACGGTGCCGTAGGTGTGGCCGCCGACGTTGCGGAAGATGGGGCAGACGTTCAGACACGCGCCGCAGCGGATGCAGCCGAGGGCATCGCGCTGCTCGGCGTCGGCAAGGAGCGCGGTGCGATGGTTGTCGAGCAGGACGACGTGGAATTCCTCCGGCCCATCGGCCTCGCCGGGCTGGCGCGGGCCGCCATACATCGTGTTGTAGCACGTCAACGCCTGCCCCGTGCCCATCACGGCAAGCATCGGCAGAAACAGCGCGAGGTCATCCAATCGCGGCAGAATCTTCTCGATGCCGACGAGTGTGATCATCGTCTTCGGCAAGGCCGCCGTGAGCCGCGCGTTGCCTTCGTTCTCGGTGATGGAAATCATTCCCGTCTCGGCGATGGCGAAGTTCGCGCCGGTGATGCCGACATCGGCTTGCAGATATTTCTGCCGCAACACGCGGCGCGCAACCATGGTGAGCGCCTCGGGACTGTCGGAAGATGCTTCGTGCAATTTTTCCACAAACGTCGCCTGAATCTCGCCGCGCGTGAGGTGCATGGCGGGGAACACGAGGTGATACGGCGGTTCGTTGCGGAGCTGGACGATGTATTCGCCGAGGTCAGACTCGACGACTTCGTAGCCCGCGTGTTCCATCGCGTCGTTGAGGTGGATTTCCTCGGAGGTCATGGCCTTGGATTTCACGACGACCTTCGCCTGCTTGTCGCGCAGGATGCCGAGGATGATGTCGCGCGCCTGCTGGGCGTTGCTGGCCCAATGGACTTTCGTGCCGCGCGATTCGATCAGGCGAGCGAACTCGGCGAGGTGTGTGTCGAGGTGATTGACCGCCTCGAATTTGGTGCGGGCGGCGAGGTTGCGCGCTCCCTGCCAATCCTGAAACCACAGCTTGCGCTGGTCGCGGACGGTCTCGTATTTGCCCATCGCGGTCTGGATGATGCCGCGATGGCGCGTGTCCGGCGCGACCCTCCGCGCGTCCGTGGCAAACTGTGTGGCGGGCGCGCTCATACGGGCAAGGCTTTGACACGGATTGCACTGATTTTCACAGATTGAATCCGTGTTAATCCGTGAAATCCGTGTCTGAATTTCTGTGCGGTTTGCGTTTTCATTGTTGCGCCAGAATTTCCGCGAGGTGAATCGTCTGGATGCCTTTCTTCTGCTTGTCCGCCAAGCCTTGAATCTGCATCAAGCAACTGGAGTCACACGAGACGATGTAGTCCGCCTTGGTCTCGAGCGCGGAGGCGCACTTGACCTCGCCCATTGCGGTGGAGATGGCGGGGAACTTGGCCGAGAACGTGCCGCCGAAGCCGCAGCAAGTTTCCGCCTCGCTCATTTCGACGAGCTCCAAGCCGCGCACCTTGGCGAGCAGTTCGCGCGGCGGGCGCTTGTTGTTCAGCTCGCGCAGGCCGTGGCAGCCGTCGTGGAACGTGACCTTGTGCGGAAACGCTGCGCCAAGATCGGTCACGCCGAGCTTGTTCACGAGGAAACTGGAGAACTCAAAACACTTCGGCGCAAGCTCGCGCGCCATCGCCTCGTGCTTCGTCCCGGCGAACAGCTCCGGGTAGAACACTTTCATCATCGCGCCGCATGAACCGCTGGCGATAACGACGACCTCGGCGTCCTTCAGCGATTCGAGCATCGGGATGGCGATGGCGCGGCTCTCGTCCCAGTATCCGGTATTGAACGCGGGCTGCCCGCAGCACGCGGGGCTTTTGGGGATGACGACCTTGTGGCCGAGTTTCTCAAAGATGCTCACCATGCTGATGCCCACGCGGGGAAACATCATGTCCACGAAGCACGGGATGAAGAGGGAGATGTTCACGGGCGGTGGCGCAATTCCTCAAAACGCTGCGCCGCTTCTTTCCACGCGGAAGGCTCATACCGCTGCACCGCGCTGGAGGCGCGGACGACATCGCGCATCTCGGCGAGCGAACCCAGCTCGCCGTCCGCTCGGATTTGCGTGAGCAGATTGCCCATCGCTGTCGCCTCGACCGGGCCGGTGACGACCGGGCGCTGGCAGGCGTCGGCTGCGAACTGGTTGAGCAACGCGCTCTGCGATCCGCCGCCGACGATGTGGATGACTTCGATCTGTTCGCCTGTCAATTCCTCGAGCGACTGGAGCGTCTCGCGATATTTGAGCGCGAGGCTTTCGTAGGCGCAGCGCACGAGTTCGCCCTCGGTCTTCGGCACGGGCTGTTTCGTCTCGCGACAAAATTCCTGGATGGCCTTGGGCATGTCCGGCGGGTTGAGGAAACGCGGGTCGTTGAGGTTCACGATGGAGCGGAGCGGCTTCGCCTTCGCGGCCATCGCGGCGAGCTGGCTGTAGTCGTATTTTTTGCCAGCGGCGTCGAAGGAACGCTTGCACTGCTGCACGAGCCAGAGGCCCATGATGTTTTTGAGCAGGCGATACGTTCCATCAATGCCGCCCTCGTTGGTCATGTTCAACTCCAAAGCACGCGGCGTGAGCGCGGCTTTCTTCACTTCCACGCCCATGAGCGACCAGGTGCCAGAACTGATGTAAGCCCAGTTCGCTTTGCCGGTGTTCGCGGTCGGCACGCCGGCGACGGCGGATGCGGTATCGTGCGAGGGCGGCGCGACGACTTTCACGCCGGCGAGACCGGTGCGGTCGGCGAGAGATTGGCGGAACTTGCCGAGCGTTGTGCCGGGCGGGACGATCTTCGGCAGGAAATGCGTGGGCAGGCCGAGCTTCTTGAGCAGCGGCAGCGACCAGTCGCGCTTGAGCGGATGCACGAACTGCGAGGTGGAGGCGATGGTGAACTCGGCGCGTTTCACGCCGCACATGGCCCAATGCAGAAAGTCGGGCATGAACAACAACGTGTCCGCCGCGTCGAGAATGGCGGGGGAGTTTTGTTTCCACGCGAGCAACTGGTAGAGCGAGTTCAGCTCCATGAACTGCAACCCGGTCTGCGCGAAGATTTCCGCGCGTGAAACTTTCTTGAACGTGCGCTCCAGCGCGCCGCGCGTGCGAGCATCGCGGTAGTGATACGGCTGGCCGAGGATTTCGTCCTGCTTGTTCAGCAGCACGAAGTCCACGCCCCAGGTGTCCGCGCCGACGGAGACGATCTGCTTGCCGAACTTTTTGCCTGCGAGCGCGAGGCCGTTCTGGATTTCCGCCCAGAGGCGCATGACGTCCCAGCGGAAGGTTTCGCCGAGATACACGCCGCCGTTGGAAAAGCGGTTGACCTCTTCGAGCCGGAGTTTTTTTCCGTTCCAGATGCCGGCCATGACGCGGCCACTTTCCGCGCCGAGGTCCACTGCGAGATATACTTTGTTGCTCATGTCGTTTGCAGAATGGTTGCAGGCTAACAAACTTTCACCGTCTCCAGCCGTAGGAGTTTTCCAAGTTTCTCAATCTTGTCCGCGATGTGGCCGACGCCGACCGCGCAATGATGCGCCGGGCCGTGCGCGTTCCAGTCGTTCACAAATTTCCGTGCGCCGAGACTGAAGCGATACCGGCTGTTCGTGTTGCCGATCTCGAGGATCGGGCCGGGCACGGACTCGCCCTCGGCCACGAGCAGCTTCAACTTGCCGCCGGTTGCTTCCACCACGGAGAGCAGCGTGACCGGGCCGTGCTTCACAGACATTTCCACGGACAAACCCCGGCCTACCTTGCCGTGATACACTTTCAGCGGGCGCACCTTGGTCTTGCCCTCGGCGATGGCGATGTGGCCGGGGCCGTCGTGGCCCATCAGCACCACGTCGTCCGCGAAATCCATCGCGTAATATTCCGTGAATGAGCCGCCGACGCCGAAGGTGTCCATGATCTTCATGGCCTGCGCGTTCTTCACCTCGTATTCGCCGGCCACGGGGATGCCGCGCGCCGTGAGCAAGGAGTTGCCCAGAATGATGGAGCTGATGGCGTCTTCGTTTTCCGCGTTGCCGGTGCCGCTATAAAAATAGGCGAGCGAGCCGAGGTCGTGTTCTTTGACGAGGCGGTCGAGCGCGACGGAGGTTCTGGCGGCGCGGTCCAGTTCGACCTGTGAGCAATCGGATTGCACGGCGAAAACTTTTTTGAACTTCGCGACGCGCTCTTTGATTTGTTTCACGGAAACTTCACGGCGCAGCGCGGCCAGCTCGTCCACCTCCACGATCTCCATATGGCCGCCGAAAGTGGCGCATTGCAGCGTCGTGTCGGAGGCGATGTCCAGCATCCCGCCGTAATAATGCCCCATCAAACCAAGGCGATTGTGAAACATCGTGTGCGCGACACGTGCGGCTTCGATCCACGCGTCCACTTCGTTCCAGCAAACCGGGTCATCGTGCAACATCCCGGTGACTTGATGGAAATCAATGGCGGCGCGGCTGAAGACGTTGGCGATTTCCGGCACGGGACAGGCCGCGCAAGACGCCAGCCAGTCGCCGGTCATCGCGGTGCGGTCGCCGAGGGCGTTGAACTTGGCGTAATCAATCGCCGCCGTCGGCGCGAGGTTCAGGATGATGACGGGAACTTTCGCGCGCTGCACAACCGGCAGCACGGTGGAAGAGAGCGCGTAGGTGGTGACGTGGAGAAAAATCACGTCCACGTCCGCCGCGCGGAACTTGTGACCGGCTTCGAGCGCTTTGACCGGATTGTCAATGAGGCCGAGGTTCAC
>JANMJO010000151.1:0-2165 GCA_031371425.1 Verrucomicrobiales bacterium
CTCGGGATAGCGCGTGCCGGATTGCCGATCCGCATCGTAAGCGGCGAGGTGGGTATCAGGTTCTTTCTCCCAAGGCGGCTGCGGCACGTCGGGAATGGCATTGATGTCGTAAAGCTCCTCGAACTCCTGCGGCACATTCAAACCGGCGTGCGGTTTCAGAAACGAGAGGTAAAGAAACAGCGGACGGTTCGTATCCACTCCGCGATCCAGAAACTTCAGACATTGCTCGGCGACCCAGCCATCGCGGTGATCGCGCAACGGAATCTTGGTCGTCGAACCGATGTATCCTTCGACGCCTTCCTCGCCACCACCAAATTTTTTCACCTCGGCAAAGTATCGTTTGATGCCCTCGGAATTGTCATCGTCCATCATCACAGCGCCGGCCTCGTAAGCCAGCGAGTTGCGCGGCTCGCCAATCGCGCGCATCTCAAAACCGCGCGTGGACGGAATCACTTGCCGCCAATGCGTCTTGCCGAAACCAGCCGTCTGATAGCCGGCGTCCTGCAAAATTTTCGGCAAGGGACGCGTGGGCAGGGCTTCGTCGGACAAACTGTCGCTGTTCGCATACACGCCAAGTTGAGACGGGTAAAGTCCGAGCATCATCGCGTAACGACTGGGAACGCACATCGGCGTCTGACACACGGCTTGGCGGAAAATAATTCCCTGCCGCGCGAGCCGGTCCAGATTGGGCGTCTTGATGTGCGGATTAACCACGCCCAGACAATCCCAACGCTGCTGATCGGTCATCAGGAAGATGATGTTCGGCGGACGATTGGTCGCAGTCGTTGTTTCCACCGCCGCACACGGACGACCACCCAACAGCGCGCTGACAGCGAACATCCAAAACAGATTGTGAAACGAATGTGTCATTGCACATCGTGACATTGCCCCCGACGAACGCTGGCGCTGGGTTCGGAGTTCCGCATTTATGCGGTCCGGTTGGGTGAACGCGCCGAGCCGCCTGAAGGCGGAACTCCAAACGGGGGCAGCGTCAGGATGCGCCCAGTGAATCATTGCGGTGATCTTCATGGCTGTTGCTTGAAACAAATCTGCACCGGGCCGAGCAGCCCGGACTCCGGCAAATTGGTTTCGCCCATCTCCTGCCGGGCGGCGACGCCCTCGGGATAAATTTCCGGGTTGGCCTTGCCGAGCCGCGCTTGCAGATCGGCGGGGACTTCCGGCGCTTGCTTGAGGCCGCTGACATAATTGATGAGCGTGTTCGTCACGAACACCACCAGCCGATTTTTTCCGGCGCGCACCGACTTGGTCACGTCCAACCGATGCGGCGTCATCCAAGCGACACCGACCGCCTGACCATTCAACTCCACTTCCGCAATGTTGCCGACCTGACCCAGATCAAGCCAAGCAGCCGCGCCAGCCTTCAAACAATCTGCCGGCACGGTGAACTCAATCTCGTAACGGCCCGTGCCGGAAAAATGCCGCGACCGCGGCGAGTCCGTCCACGACACCAGCGCGGCGCAATTCGTCTCCAGCGTTTCAAATCCGTAGCCCTCCAACTTCATGTTCCAATTCCCCGCGACCATCAGCGGTTCGGGCAAAGGTTTGGTGGTGACGGCCGTCTTAATTTCTCCCCTCAACTGCTTGCCCGGATGAAACACAAAGAACGCCGACGCCCACGGTTCAAGTTCCAGCGGCATGGTCGTTCCGTCCGCTGCCGGACGAACTCCGGCCACGTCTTTAATCGCGCCAGTCACGGCGTCCCAGCGTTCCCAGCGTTGCGGTGTATTGCCGAAAACGCGGAAGGTGACATCCGTGGCGACGCGTTGCGGCTGCAGGTTGCAAACGAAATATACCTCCACGTCATCCACCTGCTTGTGGATGAACGTCAGCCCGTCGCTCTGCACGCGACCGGCCAGCGCGAAGTCCGGCGGCGATAATTTCGCCAGCACGGCGAGCAAGCTTTGCTGGGGCGCGGTGAGCGGCGGCGTTGGTTTCCAAGGTTGCCGGCCCGGATTGAAACTGGCGCGGTCAATCTTGTATTCCGGCAGAAAAATTCCACCCGCCTTGCGCGCAGGTTCAGTGCGGAATAGTTCATCCACAATCTGCTTCAGCTCGCGATCATTCTCCGCGTGATGCTTCAAGCCCGCCGCCGCCGCCGGCAATTCATCCAGCGCCACGACCGTGCCGCCCGCTCGCGCGAAGTC
>JANMJO010000191.1:0-8592 GCA_031371425.1 Verrucomicrobiales bacterium
CGTGACCGTCCTCGAAGTCATCACCAAGAGCGCCGACTTCCTCGCCAAAAAAGGCGTGGACTCGCCGCGCCTGCAAGTGGAACTCCTCCTCGCCCATTTGCTGAAAATGCCCCGCATGAAGCTCTACCTGAACTTCGAGCGCCCCCTTGCCGACGCCGAACTCACCGCCCTCCGCGAACTCGTCATCCGCCGAGGCCAGCGCGAGCCGCTGCAACACATCACCGGCTCAACCTCCTTCTGCGGCCTGGAAATGGCCGTCAACCGCCACGCCCTCATCCCCCGCCCCGAAACCGAACTCCTCGCCGAACTCGGCTGGCAGTTCCTAAATGGTAGGGCGGGCAATCCCTTGCCCGCCGAACGGCGCGCAGAGGACTGCGCGCCCTACCGAGCTCTGGACTTCGGCACCGGCAGCGGCTGCCTCGCCATCGCGCTCGCCGCCAAATGCCCCGCCGCGCAAATCACCGCGCTCGACATCTCGGCAGACGCCCTCGCCCTCGCCCGCCAAAACGCCAACGCGAACAAAGTCGCCGACCGCATCCAGTTCCTGCAAGGCGATGGCTTCGCGGCGTTGAATTCAACTGGGGAGGGTCGCCATGTTGGCGACCCAAATTCAGGGACGGCGCCACGCCATCCCTCCCAATTTGATTTAATTGTCAGCAACCCGCCCTACATCGCCAGCGCCGAGATCGCCACACTCGACCCCGAAGTCCGCGACCACGACCCCCGCACCGCGCTGGACGGCGGCGCGGACGGACTGGATTTCTACCGCCGCCTCGCGACCGACGCCGCCGCCTTTCTGAAACCTGGCGGCAAGCTGATGTTGGAATTCGGCGACGGCCAGTCGGACGCGCTGCAAACCATTTTCACCGCGCAAAAGTGGGTTGTCGAAGCCGTGAAGGACGACTACTCTCACCGCGCTCGAATCCTGATTACAACCACGAATGGACACGAATAAACACGAATCGTTTCGACACGGATTTCACCGATTTCCACGGATTGAATCCGTGCTAATCCGTGCAATCCGTGTCGTTTCCGGTTCTGATTCGTGTTTATTAGTGTCCATTCGTGGTTAACCCCGGTTTTAATTTCTCATGCAAAACTTACTCATCAAAGGCGGCGTGCCGTTGCGCGGCGAGGTCTGCATCAGCGGCGCGAAGAACGCCGCGCTGCCGCTCATGGCCGCCACCCTCCTCACCGACGAACCCTGCACCATCCGCAACGTCCCCGACTTGAGCGACGTGAAGTTCATGGGACAAATTCTGGAATCACTCGGCGCGGAGGTGAAGATTTCCGGCAATACCGCGCACATCCACGCCCGCAAAATCAAAAGCGTCGGCGACTACGACCTCATCAGCAAAATGCGCGGCTCCGTCTGCATCATGGGCCCGCTGCTGGGGCGGTTGCGGCAGGCGACCGTCTCCCTGCCCGGCGGCTGCGTCATCGGCGCACGCCCCATCGGCCTGCATCTGAAAGGATTTGAAGCGCTCGGCACAAAAATTTCCATCGAGGCCGGCTACGTGAACGCCGCCGCCAAGAAACTCAAAGGCAAGGAAATCTTCCTCGGCGGTCGCGCCGGCTCGACCGTCCTCGGCACCGCCAACGTCATGATGGCCGCCACACTCGCCGAAGGCGTGACGACCATCGAAAGCGCCGCGTGCGAGCCGGAGGTCGTGGACCTCGCGGAATTCCTCACCGCCATGGGCGCGAAAATTTCCGGCGCAGGCAGCCCCACCATCACCATCACCGGCGTGAAGAAACTTCACGGCGCGGAGCACGAGGTCATCCCCGACCGCATCGAGGCCGCCACCTACGCCATCGCCGCCGCCGCCACGAACGGCCAAGTCACCCTGCGCGGCGTGCGCGCCGACCACATGCACGCCATCCTCGACAAATTGCAAGAAGCCGGCGTGAAGATTGAACGCAGCGGCACGAGCCTGCACGTTTCGCGCAAAGGCAAATTGAAACCCGTGGACATCACCACGCTGCCCTACTCCGGTTTTCCCACCGACGTGCAAGCGCAGATGATGGTGCTCATGGCGCTCACGCCCGGCATCAGCATCATCACCGAACGCATCTTCGAAGCCCGCTTCATGCACGTCAGCGAACTCGCGCGCCTCGGCGCGGACATCGAGATCGAAGGCCCGAGCGCCATCGTCAAAGGCGGCAAGCCCCTCAGCGGCGCGCCCGTCATGGCGAGCGACCTCCGCGCCTCCGCCGCGCTCGTCATCGCCGGGCTGGCGGCGCGCGGCACCACCGAAGTCCAGCGCATCTACCATCTCGACCGAGGCTACGAGAACATTGACGGCAAACTGCGTTCGCTCGGAGCGCGCATCCAACGCGTGGAGGAAAAATGATCAAGTTTCTCATCAGCCTCGTCATCGTCATCGCCCTAGCGGTCGGCGCATGGAATCTTTACCAATACTGGGGCAACTACAGCGAGGAGAAGTCCCACGCCGAGAAGCAGGCCGAGGTCGCGGCCACCATTGACCCGCATGCGCTCGCCGGTCTGCCGCCGAAACTCGAGGACTCGCTCGCCAAGGCGCAGGCGCGCGGCGCAGCGGGCTACCGCGATTGGTTGAAGTTCTACCGCAAGGACACCCAAGACCCGCGCCTCGCGTGGATCGAACTCGATTACGTTTTGCTCCTCGCACCCACTAGCCCGTCGGAGGCCAAGAAGATTTTCGCCGATGTGAAGGAACGCATCGCCCCCACCTCGCGGGTCTATCCGCGCATCAAGCAGCTCGAAAAAACGTTTGAGTAAACCCTGTCCGCCGCCGCGCTCACGCCAATGAACCTCGCCCTCGCCTTCGCAGAATCCGCGCGCAAGCAGCCCCAGAAAATCGCCCTCTGCTGGGGCGACCGCGAAATCTCCTACGCCGCGCTCCACGCGCAAGCCATCGCCGTCGCCAGCGAATTAAGCACGCGCTTCGCCGTCCAGCCCGGCGACCGCGTCGGCGTGTGGCTCAAGAACTGCCCCGAATTTGTCCCCTCCATCTTCGGCATCCACCAGGCCGATGCCGTCGTCGTCCCCATCAACAACTTCCTCAAGCCCGCCGAGGTCATCCACATCATCAACGACGCGGGCATTGACGTGCTCATCACCAACGGCGAGATGGCCGCGCACTTCGAGACACTGCAAGCCGCACGCCCGACACTCCAGATTTTCAAGGTCGAGGAGTTTTCTGTTTCTGAAATCGCAAATCGCAAATCGCAAATTGCAAATCGGACAGAAGCCGACCTCGCCGCCCTCCTCTACACCTCCGGCACCACCGGCCATCCCAAGGGCGCGATGCTCACCCACGGCAACTTCCTCCACAACATCGCGAGCTGCACGATCGCGCTGGACGTGCGCGCCGACGACCGCATCGTCGTTGCGCTGCCGCAATTTCACAGCTTCATGTTCACCATCGGCACACTGCTGCCGCTGGTTTCCGGCGCAACCATCGTGCTGCTGAAAACGCTGCATCCTTTCAAGAACGTGCTGGAAGAAATCGCGCGCCACCACGGCACTATCCTGCCTGCCGTGCCGTCGTTCTACCGCGCCCTGCTGGGCGTGCCGGAGTTCGGCAAACTGCCGTTGCGCCTGTGCGTCAGCGGCGGCGCACCGTTGCCGGTGGAAGTGTTCAATGAATTCACCCGCAAGTTCCAGTTCCCGCTGCGCGAAGGCTACGGCCCAACCGAGACCAGCCCCGTCGCCACCGTGAATCCCATCTACGGCGAGAACCGTCCCGGCTCCGTGGGTAAACCGATTCCGAACGTGGCGTTGAGCATTCGCGACGAGGATGGCCGTGATCTGCCGCTCGGCGAGATCGGAGAAATCTGCATCCGCGGCGGCAACGTCATGCGCGGCTACTGGAATCAGCCCGAAGAAACCGCGAAGGTCTTGCGCGACGGCTGGCTCTACACCGGCGACATCGGCTACGGCGACAGCGACGGCTACTTCTTCATCACCGACCGCAAGAAAGACATGCTCCTCGTCAACGGCATCAACGTCTATCCGCGCGAGATCGAGGAAGTCATCCACCAATTCCCCGGCGTGAAAGAGACCGCCGTCATCGGCGTGCCCGACGCGCGCAAGGGCGAACAACCCCTCGCCTTTGTGGTCGCCCTCGAAGGCGCGACGCTCGATGACAAGGCCATTTTGAAATTCATCCGCGAACGCCTCGCCGACTACAAAGTGCCGCGCCGCGTCATCTTCCTGCCCGCGCTGCCCCGCAACGCCACGGGAAAAATTCTCAAGACCGGCCTGCGCCAGTTGCCGGTGACGGAATAAGGAGAAAATAAAATAATCCAACACGAGCACGTCTTTGTGCCACCCCATTCAGTGCGAACGTTGAACCTGGAAAACTTTGCCAATTTCCCTCGCCGCATCACGACAAGCGGGTAACTTGTAACAAAATTTCTGCACCCTTTTGAACTGATCATCCATTGAAACCTCGCCTCATAAAACCAAAGCCGGCGCGCATACCGAAGGACGTTCTCAAGACAGGTGATTCGACTCCGCCGGGACGTAAATGGCTGTTCCGACTGACGGCGTTGCTCCTCCCGCTGGCATTGCTAGGTGTGCTGGAGATTTCCCTGCGGCTGGGCGGCTACGGATACGATCCGCATTTTTTCAAGCGCCTTAAGATCGGCGGCGAGGATTGCTATGTTCAAAATAATGATTTCAGCCTTAGTTTTTTTCCTCCGGAAACCTCGCGCTATCCGCTCCCGATCCGGATGCCCGTTCACAAAGCACCCGGCACGTTCCGTATTTTTATCCTCGGCGAATCGGCGGCGATGGGCGATCCCGAACCGCCCTACGGCGCATATCGTTACTTGGAAATGATGCTGCGCGAAAAGTATCCGGGCAAAAAGTTTGAACTCATCAACGTCGCGTTCACGGCCATCAACTCGCACGTCATCGTGCCCATCGCCCGCGAATGCGCGCAGCATGAGGGCGATTTATGGATTGTCTATATGGGCAACAACGAGATGGTCGGGCCGTTCGGCGCGGCCACGGTTTTTGGCCGGCAGTCGCCGCCGCTGCCGTATGTGCGGCTGGTCACGGCGTTGCAGCGCACGCGCACCGGACAGTGGTTTGCGGCGTTGTCACGCAAACTAAAAGGAGACGAGGCCAAAGCAACCGCGTGGGAGGGGATGAAGATGTTTTTGCACAGTCAAATCGCGCCGGATAGTCCGCTCAAGGAAAACGTCTATCGCAGCTTTCAAAAAAATCTGGATGACATCGTGCGCGCCGGGACCAGTTCAGGCGCGAAGGTTTTGCTGAACACGGTTGCAGTGAATCTCCAGGACTGTCCGCCGTTCGCCTCCTTGACCAACGGCAATCTGTCCGCATCCGACCGCGCACAGTTTGAAAAACTTTATGGCGAAGGCTGTCGCCTGCAAAACCAGGGCGACTACGCCGGTGCCGCGCAGCAATTTGAGCCGGCGGCGAAGCTGTACCCGCAGTTTTCCGACCTGCAATTTCACTTGGCCGAATGTCTCCTAGCACAAACCAATCTGCTAGGCGCACGCGAACATTTTCAGGTTGCCTGCGATACCGATGCGTTGCCGTTCCGCGCCGATTCACGCATCAACGCGGTGATTCGCAACAAGAAAAAAATCGGTGGGGATAATCTGATCGTGTTCGATGCCGCCGCCGCGCTCGCCGCCGGCAACGCCGCGAAACTGTGCGGGCAAGAAACTTTTTTTGAGCATGTGCATTTTGATTTCAACGGCAGCTACCGGCTGGCGCACGCGTGGGCGGAACAGATTGAACCCCTGCTGCCTCGCAACACCAACGCATGGGCATCGCAAGCGGTCTGCGAGCAGCGGTTGGGTTTGTCGGACTGGAGTCGCACGGCAGTCCTCAAGAACATGCTGGGGCGCATGGATCAACCGCCGTTGAAAGACCAGACGAACAATGTCCGGCGGATCGCGCGGTTGAAAGAGCGGGTGAAACAATTGCAGCCACAAATGAGCAAAGCAGCCGCGGTGCAGGCGCGGGAAGATTTCCTCCAAGCGATTGCCCGCGCGCCGGAGGATTTTATGCTGCGGGGAAATTACGCGCTGTTTCTTCGGACGGTTGGAGACGAGCTGGCGGCCATCGCCGAGTGGCGGCGCATCCGGGATTTGATGCCGCACGATTCTATTTCGCATTTCTTTCTGGGCCGGCTGTTGTCGCGGCAAGGGCAGTTGGCCGAAGCGGAAGCCTCGCTGCGGACAGCGGTGGAACTCAAACCCAGTGACACCGAGGGCTGGTTTCAACTTGGCAGCGTGCTCTACGCGGAAAAGAAATTTCCCGAAGCGCTCGCCAGTTTCAACCGCGCGCTGGCGCAGCGCCCGCGCGATCCAGAAACCATTTACCGCCAGGGCAAGGTGCTGGCGAAATTGAACCGTCATGCAGAGGCGATGGACAAATATCGCGCCGCCATCAAGTTGTATCCGGCGCACTGGGAAGCGCATTACGAACTCGGCGGTGAACTGAGCGCCGCCGATCAAGTGGACGCCGCCAGCGAGGAATTTGGCGTGGCGGCGCGGCTGAATCCCGGCAACGCACGAGCGCATTTTAGTTTCGCCGTCCTGCTGGCGAAACAAGACCGGCTCGATGAAGCGCAGCGCGAGTTTGAAGCCACCCTCCGGCTCGAGCCCGCCCATGCCAAGGCGCAGGAATATCTCGCCCAGTTGCAAGCGCTGAAACTGCGCGCGCATTGATTCCGCTTGCCAGCAACGGAACAAAAACTAAATTCACACCATCTCATGTGGTCGCTCCTTAAAGAATTTCTCAAGTTCTCCCGCCAGGAGAAAAAATGGTGGCTCATCCCGCTCATCATCGTGCTGCTGCTGCTGGGCGCGATCCTCGTCTTCACCGCCAACTCCGGCATCGCCTGGGCGCTGTATCCGTTCCTTTGAACGATGCCCCCGCCGCGCAACATCCTGGGCGTCTCGGCGTATTATCACGACGCCGCCGCCGCGCTGGTGTGCGATGGAAAAATCATTTCCGCCGCGCAGGAGGAACGGTTCACGCGCAAAAAAAATGACGCCGACTTTCCGCGCCATGCCGTCCAGTTTTGCCTGCGCCACGCGAACCTGTCGCTGCCGCAGCTCGATGCGGTGGTGTTTTACGACAAGCCGATTTTGAAATTTGCGCGGCTGCTGGAAACATATCTCGCCGTCGCGCCCGGCGGCTGGCGGACGTTTCCCACCGTGATGTCCAACTGGCTCGGCGAGAAACTGGATTTGCGGAAGGCGATCCGCGCGGAGCTGCCGGAACTGCGGCGCGATTGCCAGATTCTTTTCACCGGGCATCATCAAGCGCACGCGGCCAGTGCGTTTTACCCGTCGCCGTTTGACGCGGCGGCGATTCTCACGATTGACGGCGTGGGCGAATGGGCGACTACGACCATCGGCCACGGTCGCGGCAGCGAAATTAAAATGCTGAAGGAGCTGCGCTTTCCGCACTCGCTCGGCCTGGTCTATTCCGCGTTCACGGATTACTGCGGCTTCCGCATCAACTCCGGCGAATACAAGCTCATGGGCCTCGCGCCGTATGGCGAACCAAAGTTCGCCGACGCCATCCGCCGTGAACTGCTCGACCTCAAACCCGACGGCTCGTTCTGGTTGAACCTGGATTATTTTAATTTTTTAAGCGGCACGACGATGACGAACGAAAAGTTTTACCGGCTTTTCGGCGGGCCGCCGCGCGGATCGGAGGAGAAAATCGAACAACGCCACATGGACGTGGCGCGTTCCATCCAATTGGTCACGGAAGAAATCATGGTGCTGCTCGCGCGCCATGCGCGTGACGCGACCGGTCAAAAAAATCTCTGCATGGCGGGCGGCGTGGCGCTCAACTGCGTGGCGAACGGAATCATTCTCCGCGAAAAGATTTTTGAGCGCATCTGGATTCAACCGGCGGCGGGCGATGCAGGCGGCGCGCTCGGCGCGGCGCTGGCGGCGTGGCATGAGCACCGCAATGCCGCGCCGTCGGGTGCTGATTCAGGTTCGGAGTTCCGCCTTCAGGCGGCAGCACCGGGAAACCGCCTGAAGGCGGAACTCCAAACCCCAAGCGCTGCACCGTCTGCGGCTTCTCAAGTTCCCAAGGCGGACGCCATGCAATCATCCCTCCTTGGCCCAGGATTCACGGACGATGAAATTGAAACGGTGCTGCGCTCACACAACGCCGTGTTTCAAAAACTGGCAACGTCCGCGCTGCTGGATTTCTCCGTTGGATTATTAAAAACCGAAAAAGTCATCGGCTGGTTTCAAGGGCGCATGGAGTTCGGCCCGCGCGCGCTCGGCAACCGCTCGATCCTCGGCGATGCGCGTTCGACCAAAATGCAGTCGGTGATGAATTTGAAAGTGAAATTCCGCGAATCGTTCCGGCCGTTTGCGCCCATCGTGCGACGTGAGCGCGTGGCGGATTATTTTGAACTGGAGACCGAGTCGCCCTACATGCTGCTGGTCGCGCCGGTCAAAAAGGAATTGTGCCGCGAAGTTTCGACGGAGCTGAAAGGCCTGGACCGGCTCAAGGAAATCCGCTCCACGCTGCCGGCGATTACCCATGTGGATTACTCGGCGCGAATTCAAACGGTGGAACGCGAAGGCAAT
>JANMJO010000204.1:0-11143 GCA_031371425.1 Verrucomicrobiales bacterium
CGCGTCACTCCGTGCGCGCCGTCGTGGGTCAGACCAAGCCCGGCGCGCACGGAGTGACGCGCCCTACCGCCATGGTCTTTTCCGAATCCGTGTTTCATCCGTGTTCAATCCGTGGCTAAAAATCAGATGGTCTGGCTCAAGTAACCGCCGTCCACGCGGATGTCCGTGCCGGTGACGAACGAGCTGGCCTTGGACGCGGCGAGAAACACGCACGCGCCGACTAGCTCGCTGGATTCGCCGAAGCGGTTCATCGGCGTGTGTCCCCAGATGGCCTTCGTCCGCGCGGTGGGCGAGCCGTCGTCGTTGAAGAGGAGCTTGCGGTTCTGTTCGGCGGGAAAAAAGCCGGGCGTGATGGTGTTCACGCGCACGCCTTTGGTGGCCCACTCACGCGCGAGGAATTGCGAGAGGTTCAGCACGGCGGCCTTGGCGGCGGAGTAGCTCATGACGCGAGAGAGCGGCAGGTGCGCGGACACGCTGGCGATGTTGATGATGCTGCCCTTGCCGCGCTGGCACATCCCAGGGCCAAATTCCTGGCACGGCAGGAACATGCCGCCGACGAGGTTCAAATCAAAGTTCGCCTGCAACGCTTCGAGCGTGATTTTCTCGAACGGATTTTCCGCCGTGACGGTGACTTTCGGATCGTTGCCGCCAGCGGCGTTGACGAGAATGGTCGGCGCGCCGAGCGCGGCTTCGATTTTTTCGCGCGCTTCGGCGAGGCTGGAACGCGAACTCGCATCGCACACGAAGAATGCCGCCGTGCCGCCGTTCGCTTCGATGGCTTCCACGCGCGCCTGACCGCGTTCGGCGTTGCGTCCGAGCACGGCGACCTTTGCGCCGGCTTCGGCGAGGCCTTGCGCCAACGCGCCGCCGAGGACGCCGGTGGCGCCGATGACGACCGCTACTTCACCCGAGAGATCAAATATTTTCATGATTAAATCCTAGCGTTGAATCCGCGCCGAGCCGCCCTGGGCGAACGCCTTCACCTGCTCCACGGTCGCCATCGTGGTGTCGCCGGGGAACGTGGTGAGCAACGCGCCGTGCGCCCAGCCGAGGTTGACGGCTTCCTGCTCGCTCGCGCCGGAGAGCAGTCCGTAGAAGAAACCCGCCGCGTAGCCATCGCCGCCGCCGACGCGGTCCACGACGTCGAGTTCGCACATCGGCGATTGGTAGGTCTTGCCGTTGATCCACGCGACCGCGCCCCAAGTGTGGCGGTTGGTGGAATGCACTTCGCGCAACGTCGTCGCCACAGCTTTGACGTTCGGAAATTTCTTCGTGGCTTTCTCGATGACGGCGTAGAACGCGGACGGGTCGAGCTTGCCTTTGCTTTCCACATCCTGGCCTTCGATGCCGAGGCCTTTCTGCAAATCCTCCTCGTTGCCGACGAGCACGTCCACGTTTTCAACGATGCGCGCAAGAACCTTCACGGCCTTGTCCTGTCCGCCCCAGATGTCCCAGAGTTTCTGGCGGTAGTTCAGGTCGAACGACGTGATCGCGCCGCTCGCCTTGGCGGTCTTCATCGCTTCGATGATGACTTCGCCGGTCGTTTCGGAAAGCGCGGCGAAGATGCCTCCGCTGTGAAACCAACGCACGCCGCTGCCGAAAATTTCTTTCCAGTTGAAATCGCCGGGCTTGAGCTGGCCGGCGGCTTCGTTGCTGCGGTTGTAGAAAACGACTGGAGCGCGCAAGCCCTGGCCGCGGTCGCTGTAAACGGTGGCGAGGTTCGGGCCGCGCACGCCGTCGTGTTTGAATTTCTTGTAGAACGGTTTCACACCCATGGCGCGCACGCGCTCGGCGATGAGGTCGCCGATGGGATAATCCACCATCGCCGAGGCGACGCCGGTGTTGAGGCGGAAGCAGTCGGAGAGGTTGGCGGAGACGTTGAACTCGCCGCCGCTGACGTGGATGTCGCAGTGCGTGGCCTTGCGGAACGGGATGATGCCGGGGTCGAGCCGGTGGACGAGCGCGCCGAGGGAGAGGAAATCCAGCGCGCCGGTTTGGGGGATGTTGAGTCCGTTTTTCATGGGTTGATTCTAGCGGGTCGTGGTGGGTTACAAAAGTTTTTTGGTCAGCTCCGCAGCTTGAACGGTTCAAAGCGCGGCGCGAGCAGGTGGTGGATGGCGAAGGTCACGAGATACGCAAAGGCGCAGATGGAGAACAGCACGGCGTAACCGCCGGTGACGTTGCCGGCGGCGGTGAATTTGTCGAGCAACTTGCCGCAGTAGATGGGGAAGAGCATTCCGCCCATCGCGCCCGCCATGCCACCAAGACCGACGAGCGAGCCGATGGTGTGCTTGGGGAACATGTCGGAGACGGTGGTGAAAAGGTTGGCCGACCACGCCTGATGCGCCGCGCCCGCCAGCCCGATGAGCAACACCGCCGGCCAATCGCCCACTTTGGTCACGGCAAAGATCGGCAGCACGCAGCACGCGAAGATGAACATGCCCGTCTTGCGCGCGCGCGTGACCGTCCAGCCCTGCTTGGTCAGGTAGCCCGTGATCCAGCCGCCGAAGATGCTCAGCACGGTGATGATGGTGTAGATGGTGACGAGGTGAACCCAGCTCTTCTTGATGTCGAGGCCGCGCGTTTTCTTGAAGTAATCCGGCAGCCAGATGAGGAAGAACCACCAGACGGGATCGGTGAGAAATTTGCCGATGATGAAGGACCATGTCTGGCGGTAGCGCAGCAGGCTCAACCATGTGGGCTTGGCGGCGGCATCGCCAGCGGCTTCGTCCTTGTCGCTGTAGATGTGGTCGCGCTCGGCCTGTGTGAGCCGTTTGATTTTGTCCGGCACGTTGTAAATGGGAATCCACAGGAACAGCCACAGGAAACCCGCGAGGCCGGCGGCGATGAACGCCCAGTGCCAGCCCCAAGTCAAAGCGATCCACGGCACGACCGCCGGCGCGATGATGGCGCCGACGTTTGTGCCGGAGTTGAAGATGCTGGTGGCGAGTGCGCGTTCCTTTTTTGGAAACCACAACGCGACGGCTTTGATTGCTGCGGGGAAGTTGCCGCCTTCGCCCAGACCGAGGGCGATGCGGGCGTTCAGGAAGCCGGACACGCTGCCGACCAGCGCGTGGCTCATGGCCGCCACGCTCCACGCGGCGATGGACACGGCGTAGCCGACCTTGGTGCCGAAGCGGTCTATGAACCAACCGAACCCCAGCAGGCTCAAACCATACGCGCCTTGAAACGCGGAATTGACGTAGCCGAACTCCGCGTTCGTCCAGTGGAGCTGCTCGTCGAGGATGGGCTTGATGAGCGAGAGAATCTGCCGGTCAATGTAGTTGATGGTCGTTGCGAAGAAAATCAGCGCGCAGACGATCCAGCGGAAATTACCGATGGGAGCGGAGGTTTGGTTTTGCATGGGAAGGTTTGGAACGGTCAGGCTGCCCTGCCCTTGCGCTTCTGGTCCGGGCTGGCGGCCACGCCGGGGAGGTTCAAGTAACGCTCCGCGTTCGTGTAGCAGATGTTGCGGATGAGCGGACCGAGGAGCTTGTCGTCATTGGGCAGCTCGCCGGCTTCCACGTCGCGACCGATTAGGTTGCAGAGGGTGCGGCGGAAATATTCGTGACGCGGATACGACATGAACGAGCGCGAGTCCGTGACCATGCCGATGAAGCGCGAGAGGAGGCCGAGGTTGGAGAGCGCGTTCATCTGCTGCTCCATGCCGTCCTTCTGGTCGAGAAACCACCAGCCCGAACCATATTGAATCTTGCCGGGGATCGTGCCGTCCTGAAAATTCCCGATCATCGCGGCGAAGACGTGGTTGTCCGCCGGATTCAAGTTGTAGAGGATCGTCTTGGGGAGCGAATTGTCCGAGTCGAGCTTGTTGAGATAGGCGGACAGCGCCTGCGCCTGCGGGAAATCGCCGATGGAATCGAAGCCGGTGTCCGGGCCGAGTTGCTTGAGCAGGCGCGCGTTGTTGTTGCGGAGCGCGCCGAGGTGGAGCTGCTTGGTCCAACCGCGCTTGGCGTCTAGATTGCCGAAGAACAGCATCATGTAGGACGCGAACTGGCCGTGCTCCTGCGGCGTGACCGGGCCGCCCTTGCGCGCCTTGTCGAAGATTTGCGCGGCGGTTTTCTCGCTGCAAAAATCCGCGAAGCAATGGTTCAGGCCGTGGTCGGACAACCGGCAACCTTGCGCGTGAAAATATTCGTGCCGCTTTTCCAGCGCGGCGATGAAGGCGGAGAAGCCGTTCACGTCAATGTTGCTGGCGGCGGAAAGCTGCTCGACCCACTGGTTGAAACCGGCGGGCTGGTTCACCGTGAGCGCCTTGTCGGGGCGGAACGCGGGCAGCATCCGCGTGGGATGCCCGGCTTTGGCGAACGCGCGGTGATGCTCCAGTGTGTCCGCCGGGTCGTCCGTGGTGCAGACGACCTTGACCTTGAATTTTTTCAAGATGCCGTGCGGCGTGAGCTTCGCCGAGGCGAGCTGGGCGTTGGCTTCGTGCCAGATTTTCACGGCGTTCTTCTCGCTCAACAATTCGCTGATGCCGAAGTAACGCGCGAGTTCGAGGTGCGTCCAGTGATAAAGCGGATTGCGGAGCGTGTGCGGCACGGTGGCGGCCCAGGCCTGGAACTTCTCGAGCGGCGAGGCTTTGCCGGTGATGAATTTCTCCGCGACGCCGTTGGTGCGCATCGCGCGCCACTTATAATGATCGCCTGCGAGCCAGATATCGCAGAGGTCGCGGAACGGCTCGTTCGCGGCGACGACTGCGGGCGAGAGGTGACAGTGGTAATCGAAGATCGGCTGTTCCTCGGCGAACCCGTGGTAGAGCCGCCGCGCGGCCCGCGTGCCCAACAGGAAATCATCGTGGATGAAGCTCATAGATCGGCGGTTAAAGTCCACGGAGCAGGCAAGGGAGTCAAGTCTGGCCTGAAACCGTGCGGGGAAAGAACGTGTTTTAGCCACAGATGGACACAGATGAAACACAGATTTTGAACCGCAGAGACGCTGAGGCGCAGAGAAGTGAAGCCCTGATGAGTTTTTTCCCAGATGAGGTGGTTGACGCACGATTTGCTGTTTGATCTACTCGCCACGAAATGTATTGGCGCGAACTCCCAGAACCTGACCAAAAGCTAGCCTTCGCTCATGCTGAAGAAATTTTAGTGGCATTTCCTACTCCGGCGGACGCTGAGAAAGAAATGACGCCAGAGGAATTCAAAGGCTACTACAAAGCAGCTAAACTAAATTATGATTCTGGCCTTGATATTCCACCAAGTATCTCCGAACGCGCCAGAGCCGGCTTGCTGGGCGCACACATAATCGCCGCAAGAGATGAAAGCGTGTATTTGGAAGACTCTGATTTCCTTTATGTGCTAGACCTGATGATAAAAGACGATCAGTAGAATCTGTGTTTCATCTGTGTCCATCTGTGGCAAAAATAAAAGCGGCCTCCGTTGCCGAAGGCCGCTGCGGAATTGATTTTAACTTACTTGCCGACTAGCACGGGTTTCATGTGGCGCTCGAAAAGATTTTCGGTGACGCACTTGGCGACGATGGCTTCGTGCTTCTTCAGCGCGGCGAGGTAGCGGTCGCCTTTCTTGGCGGCGACTTTGAAGCTAACGTGCAGCAATTGCCGGAAGCTGGCGTTGAACGCGGGGTTCTTCTGGTCGTGGCGCAGGGCGTCGGCGAATTGGCGTCCGCTCCAGCCGTTGACGGTGGCGGCGCTGGGCAGCTTGGCCTTATCAATGTCAATGACGCTGGCGTAGGGCGCGCAGAATTCGTCCACGTGTTCGTGGGCGTAGGCGTAAATCTCCTTGGCGATCTCCAAGCCGTCGCCGCCGGCTTCGGCGAGGCCGATGAGTTCTTCGAGCCAGCTCGTGCCGGCGGTCTTGATGTGCAGTCCCGCGCCGAACTTGGCGAGTGCGCGGCGGATGGGCGCGTAAATGGAGAACTTGTCGCTGCCGGAGTGGACGCTCAACTTGAGCGAGGGCGGCAAACCATATTTCGCGATGGCGAACGCGATGACGGCGAGGTCGTCGTTGAATTCTTTCTCGAACTGTTTCACGTCGCCGACGTAGTCCACGCCTTTGTTGAAACGACCAGTGAACTTGGGCGCGATGGTCTGAATCGGGATTTGTTCGTCAGCAATCGCGGCGAGGATGATGAGCAACTCGGGCGGCGTTTGCGGACTGTCGGTTTCGTCCATGGAGACTTCGGTGATGAAGTTCTCCGCGCCTTTGGCTTTGACGATGTGCTGATAAATTTTGCCCGCATCCTGCACGGCGAGCAGGAACTTGGCGGCGATTTTCTCGACGTAGTCGCGCGTGGTCGAGAACGGCTGGTCAATCTGCGGGATGACGATGCTGCCGATGAGTTCGGGATGGCGATCCACGAAGGCCTTGAGCGCGGCGGGGTCGGCGGGTTTGCCGATGCTGTCGGCGACGTCAATGGTGAAGAAATCGGAGTGCGGGATGAAGCGATCCACCGTCTTGAGGTTGATGTGGTCGGCGTCCACGTGGTAGGGCTTCTTCCAGCAGAGGGCTTTGACGGCGGCATCGGCGGCGGCGCGGGTGCTTTCTGGTTCAGTGCCGATGAAGGTGTGTTCGCGGTTGGATTTGTTCCAGACGGGGACGAATTCCGCGCCGAGTTGGGTGGCGAGGACGCAGGCTTGGAGCTGGGCTTTGCCTTGGTGAGCGAAGCGGTCGCCCATTCCGAAGGAGTATTTGCCGAGGAGAAGATATTTATTCACGCGCAAAAGCCTAGCACCCTGGGCAACTTCGTGCCGACAACAAACTGCGCCGGGTCGTTGCGCTCCCGGCTCAACAATCGTTTTTGTTTATTGCGCATGAAACTATTTTCCAGGAAATCTCAATTCTTCCCGGACGGCAAGCTGGCCGGGTGCGCGCCGAGCTGCCGCACGCCTTCCCACACATAGAAAAATCCTGACATGCCCGTGAAGACCGCCGCGCCCAGCGTCCACACATTCAGCCACGCGGAATCCCATTTCAGCAGCGCCCACAGCACCGTGGTCATTTGCAACACCGTCGCGATCTTGCCGGTGAGATGCGGGCGTATTTTCACCTTGCCCACGGTGAACTGGATCACGATCAACCCGGCCAGGATTAGCAGGTCGCGCCCGATGATGGTGCCGGTGATCCACAGCGGAATCTGTGCAAGATACGGCGAATGGTCGAAGCTCAATAGCACGATGCCGGAAACCAGCAGCAGCTTGTCCGCAAGCGGGTCGAGGATGGTGCCCAGCTCGCTCCACTGGTTGTAGCGCCGCGCGATGTAGCCATCCACACCGTCGCAGATGGCCGCCACGGCGAAGCACAGCAGCGCGACGAAGCGATAGCTCTCGTTGCCGGTGCGGACGTAGTAGAGGACTTCCACGACAAAGAACGGGATGAGCAGCATCCGCAGAATCGTGACTTTGTTGGCGGTGGTCATGGTGGTTATTTGGCCGTGCCCCAGCGGCGATGCATCATCCGCTCAAACGGTGAAAACAAAATCTTGTCCGCCACCAGCCCGATGACGACGATGACGAACATGATGGCCACCACCGCATCCATCGCATTCAACTCGCGCCCGTAATGCAGCAGGTTGCCGAGGCCGAAGCCGGTGAGGATGGTGATGTAGATTTCCGCCGCCATCAGCGAGCGCCACGCGAACGCCCAGCCCTGCTTCATCCCGCTCACGACGAACGGCAGCGACGCGGGCAGGATCACCCGCAGCCATGTGTGCAGGCCGCGCGAGCCCATCGTCTGCGCTGCGCGGACGTAAATGGGCGGCACATTGCGCACGCCTGCATCCGTCGCGAGCAGAATGCTCCAGAGCGAACCCATGACCACGATGAAGAACATGGCCGTCTCCGTCTGCCCGAACCACAGCAGCGCGAGCGGCGCCCAGCAAACGCTCGGCAGGGTCTGCAAACCCAGCGCCAGCAGCCCGAGCGTATCGTGAAAAAACTTGAACCGCGCCGTCAGCAGCCCCAGCGGCAGGCCGAGGATCAGCCCGGCAAAATAGCCGAGCAGCAATCGCTTGAGTGTGACGCCCACTGCGGAGAGCAGCGTGCCGTCTCTGATTGCGCCGACGTAATATTCCCCCACGTCGAGCGGCGATGGCACAAGCACGCGCGACCAGACGCCGGCGTGGACGAGTTCCTGCCACACGACGAGCAGCACGAGGAAGGTGAGCGTGGTGGTCAGTGTGCGTTTCATTCGGCGACCTCCGCGAGTCCGGTTTTCAGATGGCGCTTCAGGGCGCGGGTGATCTCGGTGGAATGTTCGGCAAGCGCCACGCTGTTGATGTCGCGCGGGCGCGGCAGGCCGATTTCAAACTGCTCCTGGATGCGCCCGGGATTCGCGGAGAACAGCACCACGCGGTCGCCGAGGCAGACGGCTTCGCGGACGTTGTGGGTGACGAAGACGATGGTCTTGCGGTGCTTGGCCCAGATTTCCTGGATGTCGCCGTAAAGCTGCTCGCGCGTGAGCGCGTCGAGCGCGCCGAACGGCTCGTCCATGAGCAGCACGCGCGGATTCGGTGCGAGGGCGCGGGCGAGGGCGACGCGTTGTTTCATGCCGCCGGAAAGTTCGTGGATGTTGGCCTTGGAATTTTTTTCAAGCCCCACGAGTTTGAGGTGGAACATGGCCACCTCGCGCCGCTCGGCGGAGGTGAGTTTGGGCTTCAGCTTCAGGCCGAACATGACGTTGCCCAGCACGTCGAGCCACGGATAGAGCGCGGATTCCTGGAACATCACCATGCGGTCGCTGCCCGGCCCGGCGATGGGTTTGCCGTCGCTGGTGACGCAGCCGGTGTCCGGCTTGTCGAGGCCGGCGATGATGTTGAGGAGGGTGGATTTGCCGCAGCCGCTCGGGCCGACGAGGCAGACGAACTCGCCTTCGCGGACGTTCAGGCTGACGCAGTCGAGCGCGTGGGTCTCGCCGCGGTTGGTGCGGAAAACTTTCGAGACGGCCTCCACGGTCAGCTTGGGCGGCACGGCTGGGGGGTGACTCTTGGTGTTCATGGCTGGACGGGCGGAAGCTTGTTCTCCGCCAGGACTTGGTTGAGTAGTTTCAGGTCGTAGATGCGCGAGAGGTCGGGCGGTTGCTTGATGAAGCCGAGCTGGTGCGCGGCCTCGGCGGATTTGAGCAGCGACTCGCGGATGGGATCGCTCGTCAGCTCCAGCCGCGACCACGCGCGCTCTAGCACGGCGGGCGCAAGGGCGCGGGTGGTCTCGGCTTTGATCTCGTCGTTGAGAATCTGCCGAGCTTCGGCGGGATGCGCCTGAATCCACGCGGTGAGTTCCACGTGCGCGGCGATGAATTTTTTCAGGAGCGCGGGCTGGCCTTTCAAAAATTTCACGCTGCTGACGAGGTGAGTGGTGACGTATCTGCCGCCGGTCGCGGGCCAGAGGGATTTTTCTTCCAGATAGATTTTGCCGCCAGCTTCAAGCTCCAGCCGGCTCACCCACGGCTCGATGGTCCACACGGCGTCTGCGGTGCCGCGCGTGAACATGGCGAGCTGGTCGGGGTTGGCGGTGGGCAGCACGGCGACATCGCCACCGGTGAGGGTGACGCGGTGGCCTTTGGATTTCAGCCAGGAGCGGGCGGCGATGTCCTGGGTGTTGCCGAGTTGTGGTGTGGCGACTTTTTTGCCTTTGAAGTCGGCGTCGGTCTTGATGCGCCCGTCCGGTTGCACGATGAGCGCGGCGCCGCCGCTGCACGCGCCGGCGACGATGCGGATTTCATCGCCACCGGATTTGAGGTGGGCGTTGATGGCGGGGTTCGGGCCGACGTAGGTGAGGTCGAGGGAGCGGGCGAAGATGGCTTCCATGGCGCTCGGGCCGGCGTTGTAGATGAACCACTGGATTTCCACGTCCGGGCCGAGGCGGGATTCGAACCAGCCCTTGCCCTGCCGCGAAAGTCCGTGGGCGATGACGGCCTGCGCGTGCGTGATGTTGGGGAAATGGCCGACGCGCAAGACGGTTTTTTCCGCCGCCGTGCAGCTGAGGTTCACCAGCGTCAGCAAGGCCATGCTGAGCGCGCGGATTATGAATTGGCGGAGTGGAGCGTTCACTTTTTTGACTGGGTTGCTCTGGCCTTGGCTCGCGGCTTCGCGAACGGGTGCGCGATTTTGTCGCGCCGGTATTTCTGAAGGGTCACGGCCACGACTTCCGCGAGCGTGTGTTGGTCGAGGATGTTGGCGATGGCGTTGCGGACGTCGAGCATGAGCATGCGAAGGCCGCAATGATCCTCGTCCGGGCAGGAGCAACGCTGGTAGCAGGTGACGCTGACGCAGGCAATGGGCGCGAGCGGGCCTTCGAGTTCGCGAACGACGGTGCCGATCTTGATGGTGTTCATCGGCTGTTTGATGAAGTAGCCGCCGGCCTTGCCGCGCTTGCTGTCGAGGTAGCCGAGGGTCTTCAGCTCGACGAGGATGGATTCGAGGAATTTGACGGGGAGGTTGTCGAGCCGCGCCAGTTCGCCGATCTGGAGCATGGGGCGGCCGAGTTCGCGGGCGACGCCCAGGTTGATGAGGGCGCGCAGGGCATATTCGCCTCGTTTGGAAAGTCGCATGATTCAATGTCGCAGGAGCGGCGGTTAGATTTCGTAGCTCTTCGACTCCATCCGTCCCAGTTCAATCTTGTTCCACACGCGTTCGTGGACGTAATACAGCCCTATCTTGGTGAACAGTTCCACGCAGCCGATGGAGATGGCGAGCTTCAACTGCCCGGTGACGAAGTAGGCAACGACCATGGTGTCAATGGTGCCGGTCACGCGCCAAGACAGCGCCTTGATGAAACTGCGGTAATGTTTTTCGGTTGCCATATCAGGGTTGCGACTACGCAGGGAGCACAGGCTTGCGCAGTGACGCACTGGACTGCTGTTTGTCTATCATTCCGGTAGACAAAGTCAAGGAATGTGTTGGAAACGGCAAGGCGGCGAGTTGACTCCTATTAACCCGAACTCCGAAATGGAAACCAAACGCGCGAGTAAGTTTTTGGTAGCACCCGCCTCCGGCGGGTGATTTTCGGCGTCTCGCCGAAAATCTCGTCCACAAAATTTCCCCTACCTCCAAAATTTTGATGGGTGGGTTGAAAGTTCAGGAGGGACGCCTGAACTCGCCCGCTAGGAAGCGGGCGCTCCAAGTTCCACTTCGGAGTTCGGGTTAAAATCTGCGATAATCTGCGGAATCT
>JANMJO010000215.1:0-2071 GCA_031371425.1 Verrucomicrobiales bacterium
GCGAGAAGAAGTCCCAGCCCCAGATAGGTCGCGATGCTTAAAAACAATTTCATGGCCGGCAGACTACCAATCCCACGCCCCGGTTCAAGCCCCTTCGGAAACTGATAGTGGTCCGGTTTGCCGGAGCGCAGAGCAACCGATACCGCCCCAAGTTGGAGTTCAAGCTTTAGCTTGTTCCCATCACACCCGAACTAACCCAACACGCTAAAGCGTGGACTCCAACAATCTCAGCGCGGCACTTCCACTCACACCCCCAGCAACTGGGTGTGACTGCAAGAGCCGCGCAGCGGAGTCCCGCCCCAAGTTGGAGTTCAAGCTTCAGCTTGTTCCCATCACACCCGAACCAACCCGACACGCTAAAGCGTGAACTCCAACAATCTCAGCGCGGCACTCGCAGTTACGCGCTCGGCGGCGGTGGGTGCATCTGGACACTGTCCGCGAAACGAACGGGGGTACTGTCAAAATGCGCTCGGCGGTGGCGGCGACTTCGCAGCGACCAGCGCCAGCCTCGGGGCGTTGTCGGCCATCAGAGGGTTCACTAAAAAATCCTGCGACTCCAGCTGCGCCAGCCAGTCCGCTATCAACGCCAGCACCGCCGCCAAATCCAGCCGCTCGTGGACGACGGGGTATTTCTCCAGATTCGTCCGCGCCAGTTTGAAGAGCGCGGCGGAGGGGCGCAGCCGGTTCTTTTGCAGATGCACGAATGCGCCCGCGAGTTGGATCAGTCCTTTGTGGAAGGAATAGTTTGGCCCGGTCTTGTCCGCCAGCCACAGTTCCTCCAACACATCGTGCGCCTCGAAAAACAGTTCTCGATTGAAGCACTCGAAATAGCCGAGATAATGCGCGTCCAACTCCTGGCCGCGACACGACTCGATCAACGCCGCAATTTTTCCACTCTTCTTGCTCATAATTTCGGACTAGAAATTGACAACTCCCCCGCCCCACTGCAACACTTCCCGCACATGGCCAAACCAGCTCTAGGTCGCGGACTCGGCGCGTTGCTCGGCGGAAATGCTCCCGTCGTCCGCCCGCCCACGCCCCCGGCAAATTCATTTCCCACCGCGCCCACCGCAGCCGTCGCCGCCGCGCCCGCTGTGGATCACCGCGAGCGAGTGCAGCAGATTGCGCTCAGCCGCATCCGCCCCTGCGCGTTCCAGCCGCGCAAAGATTTCTCCGCAGAGAGCCTCCGCGAACTCGCCGATTCCATCCGCGAACAAGGCATTGTCCAGCCGCTCATCGTCCGCATCCAGGGCGACTACTTCGAGATCATCGCCGGCGAACGCCGCTGGCGCGCCTCCCAACTCTTGCAGCTCGCGCAAGTCCCCGTCATCGTCCGCGAAGCCGACGACCGCGCCGTGCTGGAGCTTGCGCTCATCGAGAATTTGCAGCGCGAAAACCTCAACCCCATCGAGGAAGCCAACGGCTACGCGCAACTCATCGAAGCCTTCAAACTCAAGCAAGAGGAAGTCGGCATCAAGGTCGGCAAGAGCCGCACCGTCGTGGCCAACGCCCTGCGCCTGCTCAAGCTGCCGCTGGCGTTGCAGAATCACATCCGCGATGGCCGCCTGTCCGTCGGCCACGCCAAAGTCATCCTCGGTCTCGCCACGGAAAAAGACCAGAAGGCCGCCGCCGAACGCGTGCTCAAGGAAGGCTTGAACGTCCGTCAGACGGAGCAGCTCGTCGCCAAGCTCGCCAATCGCGCCGCCGGCATCGTCACCTCGCCGACCAAAGCCCCGCTCATCCTCGCAGACACGCACGTTGCCGATCTGGAAAGCAAATTGCGCGAGGCGTTCGGCACGAAGGTGCAGATGCGTTACGCGGCGGGCAAAGGCTCGGTGGAAATCTCCTTCTACTCGGACGCGGAGCTGGAACGCATCCTCCAACTGCTCGGTGTGAGGAGTGACGAGTGACAGGTGGCGGGTGACGAGAAAGTTCGCCACGCCACGCCACGAACAATTAAACGCGCTAAAACCAGCCATGTTGACCGGCCAGACTGCAACCAAGACGAACGCTCCGGCAAATGACCGGCTGGAATCGTTCGGGATTTATCAGCGGGCTTGCGAATTGTTCG
>JANMJO010000252.1:0-2224 GCA_031371425.1 Verrucomicrobiales bacterium
TTTCTTGGTGGCGTTGCCGGCGAAGGTGGCGGCGTCTTCGATGACGTTGGGCGCGCTGGGATAGTCGTTGAGGGTGAGATAGCGGAATGTGTCGCCGAGGATGGCGCGGATTTCGCCGACCTTGTGGGCGTTGCGGGTGGCGATGAGCAGGGTGGTCACGCCGGGAATCAAGCAGCTAGGTGCGGCGAAGGCGAGCGGAAAGCGCGGGCGGCCCTCACCCCTAACCCCTCTCCCGTCCGACGGGAGAGGGGGACAGTTGACGGACGCAGGTTGGTTTGCGGATACGGGTGGGGTTGAACCCGGTTGCGGTCAGTTTGTTGGAATGTCCGGACGTATGTTCTGGTTTTGGCGCACCCGAGTTTGTGAAAACGTCCACGAGTTCTCCCTCTCCCGTCGGACGGGAGAGGGTTGGGGTGAGGGTTGGTCGCTGCGGCTATTCTGCAAACATTTTCCCTGTCTCCCCGGCTCGTCAGTAGCCTCGCCCCACCAATGCGCCGGCGCTTCGAGAGGCGGTCACGAAAGCGTCTTCACCGTCTCGGCGCGCACGATGAGCCATTGGCCGTCAATTTTCTTGAAGAGAAAGCGCATCTCTTGCACGCCGAAATCCTTGGTGTCGCCGGAGGTGACTTTGGCGGTAAGAAAAACTTCGGCGTCGCGGAGGCTCGCATCCAGCCTGATGTTTACGTCGAGAAATTCCACGCCCAGCGTGGGCATGGATTGAAAACCGGCGGCGGCGGTCTCCTTGATTTCATCGAGGCCCGACAAGGTGCGCTGGCCGAGGCCGGGCGCGTCGAAGATGAGTTGGGCGTCGGCGCTGAAGAAGGTTGCCAGCCGCTGCGCCTTCAGACCGCGGGCGATGGCGCTGTCCTGCGCGCCGAAGGTGGCGGCGCGGGCGAGTCCGGTGAGGCGCTGGCGGATAATTTTCTCCGGGCTGGGGAAGAGAATGGTCCACAGCCAGAAGCCGAGCGCGGCAATGGCGACGAGGAGGATGAGGCGGAAGATGGTTTTCATAAAAGCAATTTGCCGACGATGCGGTTGCGCTCGGCGCGGCCTTGGGTGTGGCCGGCGAAGGAGGTGGAGCGGTTGTCGCCGACGACATAATATTGGTTCGGGCCGCACGGGATTGGCGCGCTTTGCCAATCGCAGGGGAGTTTGACGTAGGGTTCGGCGAGGGGTTGGCCGTTGATGCAGGCGCGGCCGTCGCGGAAGGAGACGGTTTCGCCGGGCAGTCCGATGACGCGCTTCATGAACATCATGCTCGGCCCGGCGAGGCGGATGGAGACGATGTCGCCCCGGCGCGGTTCGTGGCGGAGGTAGGCGAGGCGGTTGATGAAGTTGACCTGGCCGGTGTGATAGGTCGGCAACATGGAGATGCCGTCAATGCGGATGGGCAGGAGGCAGAATTTGAAAACGATGAAGCAGGTGGCGACCAACACGATGATGCGCGTGAGTGTGGCCTTGGGGTGACGCCCGATGGCCAGCACGCGCAGCCAGCCGGGCGGGTTGGAATTTTCGTTCGCGCTCTGCACGGGGATATTAAACCAGAACGCGGCGCAAAGTTGCGCGCAAAATCATTGGGCGCGGATGCGGAGGAAGACGTTCGTGCCGGCTGGTCGGCCACAGAAGACGTCGTTGGTGCCGGTGGCGGTGATGTTGCTGGACTGCACAGTGAGCGCGAACCAGTTGGTCGAGGTGAGGTTGGTGTTGAACTCAGGGAAGTAGGAGAACGCGTTTGAGCCGGTGAACTTGAGGGCGATGTTTGTGCCGAGGGTGAGTTTGAGGATGCGCGGGCGGGGCGGCACGGGCGGGTCAATGATGGTGATCGTGCCGGTCATCGAGCCATGGAATTCGCAATTGTAAAAGAGCGTGTTCGGCGCGTTCGTGGGAACAATCAGAGTGAGCGTGCCGCTTTGCAGTCCATTGTTGGCGACGCCCGCACTGTAGCCGTTGCCCGTGCCGATGCCTTGGACGGTTTTAATCCAAAACGGATGGCCGGAGTTGTTAAGTGCAAAGGTGTAAGTTTTGCCGCGCTGAAGTGTCAGACCGGGGTTGTTTACGCCATTAATGGTGAAGGAACTCGCCCCCGCATTAACTACGCTGAAGTCCGCCGCATCTGCCGACAACAAAGATGCTACAAGTGCACCAACGGCGAAGAAGTAGAACGGTTTCACACGCGCAAGCTACGTCATCGGTGCTAAAACTCAACTCCGCGATTGAGTCCCGC
>JANMJO010000282.1:0-5836 GCA_031371425.1 Verrucomicrobiales bacterium
CTGGCGGCGGCTGCAAGTGCCGGGCGACGCCAGCCTCGGCTGGTTGCACGCCGTCCTGCAAGTGGCCCTGGGCTGGACCAACAGCCACCTCCACCATTTCCTCACCCGCGACGCGCGCTACGCCGATCTGCGCCAAGGCGAAGACATGGGTTTTGGCGAGCAGCCCGATCGCGATGAGGCGAAGGCGACGCTCGCGCAGGTCGCGCCGCACGCAGACGCGCAATTCAGCTACGAATACGACTTCGGCGATTCGTGGGAACACGAAATCATCGTCGAGAAAATCCTGCCCGGCGAAGCCGCCGCCGCCCCGACCGCGCTCTGCCTCGACGGCGCGCGCGCCTGTCCGCCGGAGGATTGCGGCGGCATTTGGGGCTACGCGGAACTGCTCAAGACCCTCAAGAACCCGAAACATCCCGAGCACAAAACCATGAAAGAATGGCTTGGCCGCCCGTTCGATGCCGCCGCCTTCGACGTGGCGAAAACCAACCTCTGGCTGCGGAAACTGAAATGGCCGCGCGTCACCGAGGCCCAGCTCCGCCAAGTGCTCATGGCCCGCGACGACTACCACGAGTGAACTGGAAACCGTATCGCCGCGAAAGAACGCAGGGAACACAAAGAACTTCTCCCTCTCCGCGATGGGGAGAGGGCTGGGGTGAGGTGCTTCAAACCATAACTTTTTAACCGCTGATAAACGCTGATTCAAAGGGCTGACGCGAATTTCACGAATCCACACGAATTGAAGGGCTGCAAGCCCGACAGATGATATGCGCGTGCTAGACGCGCCCGCCAATTCCTCCTCGTTGATCTTCTGCCAGACCGAGGACGGGCGGGTGCGCATCCTGAAATTAATGGATGAATTTCGCGGACGTGGATAAGCTATCGCCGCCATGCACACTCCCAATCCATCCCGTTACGACTCGCCTCAATTCTATCGCCGTTGCGGCCGCTCTGGCGTCCAGCTGCCGATTATCTCGCTGGGCTTGTGGCACAACTTCGGCGCGAAGGATTCCTGCGAGAACGCCCGCGCCATCGCGTGCCGCGCGTTCGATCTGGGCATCACGCACTTCGACCTCGCCAACAACTACGGCCCGCCGGACGGCTCGGCGGAGGAGACGTTCGGACGCATCTTGCGCGATGACCTCGCGCCGTGGCGTGATGAGATGATCATCACCACGAAGGCGGGTTATTACATGTGGCCCGGGCCATACGGCGAATGGGGTTCGCGGAAATATATTTTGTCGTCGCTCGATCAGTCGCTCAAGCGGTTGGGCGTGGAGTATGTGGATATTTTTTATTCGCACCGGTTCGACCCGGACACGCCGCTGGAGGAGACGATGGGCGCGCTCGCTCACGCCGTCCGCAGCGGCAAGGCGTTGTATGCGGGCATCTCCAATTACCCGCCCGCCGAGGCGGTGTGCGCGGCGAAGATTCTCCGCGAGTTAGGCACTCCGTGTCTCATCCATCAGGCGCGTTACAGCATGTTCGATCGCTCGGTGGAGCCGCAGTTGCTGGCCGCGCTGGAGCGGGAAGGCATCGGCTGCACCGTGTTCTCGCCGCTGGCAAAGGGCTTGTTGACCGACCGCTATTTCAAAGGCGTTCCCGCTGATTCGCGTGCGAGCCGCGATACGCGGTTTCTCCGTCCTGCCGACATCACCGACGCCGTGCTGGCGAAGGCGCGCAAGCTGAATGACCTCGCCCTATCGCGCGGGCAGACGCTGGCGCAGATGGCGCTGGCGTGGGTGTTGCGTCACCCGGCGGTGACGAGCGCGCTCATCGGCGCGAGCCGCGCGAGCCAGGTGGATGATTGCGCGGGCGCGGTGCGGAACTTGGATTTCAGCGGCGAAGAATTGGCGCGGATTGAGTCGGTGTTGAAGGATTGATTTGTAGCAAGGGCGATGTCAGCAAACACAAAATCCGAATCGCGCACTGGCGGGTGGATGGCCTCCTGCAAACTGACGCGGGACGCGCAATGGGCGGCATTGCTTTCCACCGATCAGCCGGGCGTGCGGCCATTGACGCCAGCCAGGCGTGTGGCGATTGAGCAAGCGTTGGACGGGCTGGCGGAAATATTCGGTGGCGAATGTGAGTGGATGTTGACCGGCGGGCTGGCGATTGCGGCCACGATGGGGCGGTTTTATCGCGACGCGAATGACTTGGATATCGCAGTGGATCAGGATCAGCTTGCGCGGCTGGTGGAGGTCGCGCAGAAACGTGGGTATGAGTTTTTTGTCCGTCGTGGGGCGCTGAAGGTGTTTCCCAAAACGCGGCTCACTTTTTACCAGCGCATCGCTCCCGCGCAGGCGTCCTCGAATTGGTGGCGGCGTTTCCGGCTCATCCGGACGGGGAGGAACGGTTGGCGGGCGGCCTCCATTTCAATGCTCGATTTCATAGATGTCTATGCCTACGAATGCCGCGATGGTCTGGTGCGGTCGAACGGCTCGGATATGCGGGTGTCTGTGACGGAAAATTGCGGCGCGGTTTACACTTCGATCTCGGGCCGCAAAGTGCTGTTGCGCGGGATGGGCTACATGGCGCATATCAAGCGACTCCAAGGCGGGGAAAAAGACCGCTTTGATCTGGAGATGATGCGGCAACACGGCTTGCCCTGCTGAACTTTCACGGCCCGTGCCGGGGCAGACCCGGCGCTTACCAGCGGTTGAAATTCTGGCGTTGTCCCTGCGGCCGCGCGGCAACGTTGCCTGAGACACCTTGACCGCCGTGTTGCTGCGGGCCGCCACTGGGGCGCGCGGGTTTCTGCGAAGAGGAGTGACCGTGTTGAGGCCGTTGCTGCGGGCGTTGCTGCGGGCGTTGCTGTGGACGCTGTTGCTGTGGACGCTGTTGCTGGCGACCCCGGCGTTCGTCCTCTGGTTGAGGCTGTCCGGCGGCGCTGTAATTGAAACCTTCGGCGCGCTTGCGCACGATGCCGCGGCCGATGAACCGCTCCAGTGCGCGCAACTCGCCGTTGTCTTCCGGCGTCACGAAGCTGATGGCGTCGCCGATGGCGTTCGCGCGGCCTGTGCGGCCGATGCGGTGGACGTAATCTTCCACGTGCATCGGAAAATCGTAGTTCACCACGTGCGAGATGCCGTCCACGTCAATGCCGCGTGCAGCGATGTCTGTCGCCACGAGCACGCGCACCGCGCCGGACTTGAAATCCTTCAACGCCTTCAGCCGCTGGTTTTGCGAGCGGTTGGAATGCAGCGCGGCGGTTTTGATGCCTTTGCTTTCGAGACTTTTTGCGAGGCGGTCGGCGCTGTGCTTCATGCGCGAGAACACCAGCACCATGTCCATCTGCGGGTCGCTCAACAGGTGCAGCAGCAACGCGGGCTTCAAATGCTTCGGCACTTCATACACGAGCTGGGTGACGGTCTCGGCGGGGTTCGCGCGGCGGCCGATCTGGATGACTTTCGGGGCGCGTTGAAATTCGTGAGTGAGTCCTTCGATCTCCTTGGAGAGCGTGGCGGAAAACATCAGTGTCTGCCGTTGCTTGGGCAAGGCGTGGATGATTTTCCGGATCGAAGGCAGAAAGCCCATGTCCAGCATCCGGTCGGCCTCGTCGAGCACGAGAAATTGCAGGCCGGCGAAATTGCCGTTGCGCCGGCTCATCAGGTCGAGCAGGCGTCCGGGGCAGGCGATGATGACCTCCGTGCCGGCTTGCAGCGCGCGGATTTGCGGATGTTCACCCACGCCGCCGAAGACGGTGGCGACGGTGAGCGGCAGGTGTTTCGCGTAGGCGCGGATGTTCTCATCAATCTGCAACACCAGTTCCCGCGTGGGCGCGAGCACCAGCACGCGAGTGCGGCGGTTCGGCCCGGCGGCTGCGGCGGTGGCCGCGAGCTTGGTGAGCATCGGCAGCGTGAAGGCCGCCGTCTTGCCCGTGCCCGTCTGCGCGATGCCGATGAGGTCGTGGCCGGCGATGATGGGAGGGATGGCCGCGAGCTGGATGGGCGTGGGTTCGGTGTAGCCGGCTTCTTGGACGGCTTTGAGGATTTTGGGATCGAGACCGAGGACTTGAAATGACATGACGTGGAAAGTGTAGGAATTGCGCGCGGTTTGGCACGCTCGAAAGTGCGGCGGCGATGGTGGCCGCGCGCGGAAATTTATTTCAACCGCCAGGTGATGCGCGCCTTGTCGAGGTCGTAGGGCGACATTTGCATTTTCACGCGGTCGCCGACGGTGAGGCGGACCCAGCGTTTGCGCATCTTGCCGCAGATGGTGGCGAGGACGAGGTGCTTGTTGTCCAGCTCGACGCGGAACATGGTGCCGGGCAGAACGCTCGTGACGCTACCTTCAACTTCTATGTGTTCTTCTTTCATGACTGCGGACCGATATGGGGACAACTAAAAAATGAAAAAGGCGGAGTCCGGTTCGCACCGAACCCCGCCCTGAAATCCAAAACGGATCAATAACGGCCACGACCGCCGCCGCCGCCGCCGCCACCGCCGTAACCGCCGCCGCTGCCGCCGTATTCACGACGACCGCCGCCGCCGCCGCCGCCGGGGGCGCGTTCTTCACGGGGCTTGGCCACGTTGACTGTGAGGGCGCGTCCGTCCATATCCTTGCCGTTCAATCCGTCGATAGCCTTCTGGGCCTCGTCAGCATTGCTCATGGTCACGAAACCAAAGCCGCGGGGGCGATTGGTCATGCGATCCATCATCAGGTTGGTTTCAGTGACCGTGCCGAACGCGGCAAACGCGTCGGTGAGGTCGTTTTCAGTGGTATTGAAGGAAAGATTTCCTACGAATAGTTTGTTGCTCATATGATGTTCTACTGTCCGACTAACCGAAACTTTCTACAGACTGTTCCCGAACGCCGGGTCTAAAATCATCACTGAAACAAGTTCACTTGAAGATTCACCATGCCTTGAAAGAGACTAGCTATCTAACAGACGGGTCGAGACTGACGGTTTCCGACGGGATAGCAATAACTATCAGCAACAATCTTTCCCGTCTGATTGCTGCCGGCAGCCGATTGATGCATCTGGACACCCTTCTTAAATTTCAGTTTTGTGAATAAAACATCCTTGTTCCCGAACAGGCGGGACGCGCTGTCCTACATTGGCGCGAAGCCGCCGGCAAAGCAGGGCAGGCGTCTCGCATGCCACCGCAGCCGATGAAGCCGGCATCCAGCATTTACAATCACCGCCCCCGCAACCATGCTCCGCCGTCCTTCGGAGAAACCAACATGCCGCAGGACAGTCAACCCGCAGAAAAAAGAAAAAATCATGGGCGATAAATCCCCGAAGTCTAACCAGAAGAAATCCTCGCAGAAACAAGCCGTGGCCAAAAGCGCCGACCAGAAGAAAAGCCAGGCTGTGGCCGCAAAATCCGCCGCCGCCAAGAAGCGCTAGTCCTCAGCCTGTTGCTGTCTCTCCTGCCACACAAACAGGAGAGACAGACTTTTTCGCCGCGACGGGTTGCATATTGCTCGAGTTCTAAACCAGCGCGGTTCTGCGTTTGGAGTTCCGCCTTCAGGCGGCCAGCGTGGGTTTCGCCCCGCCTGAAGGCGGAACTCCGAACAAGAACCGGAGCAGAATGCACTCACCGTGACGCGTTGCCGAGTGCGCGCTTGAGTCGCCCCGCAAAATCCAGCTACGCTCCCGCTTGATGAGCAAACCCGCCTGCCCGATGTGCGAGATGCCCGAAGTCCTGGAGTTCCCCGGCAAGTGGGAATGCGTCACCTGCGGTCACGAGTGGCCGCGCGAAGTCGCGCCCGAAGCCGCCGCCGCCCCGCGCATCATCAAAGACGCCCACGGCAACGTCCTCGCCGACGGCGATTGCGTCGCGCTGATCAAGGACTTGAAACTCGGCGGCGGCAACCAAGTCCTCAAAGTCGG
>JANMJO010000284.1:0-5427 GCA_031371425.1 Verrucomicrobiales bacterium
CGCCAGCCCGCGAACCGCCGTCGCCACCCGCCACCCCGCCGTCATGGTCAACGACATCAACCTTGGCCTGACCACCACCATCGCGACGCCCGCCTACGGCGACAAAGAAGCCTCGCCCGCCAAACCCACCCGCCTCTATAACCGCATCCGCTGGTATGACCTAGTCGCAATTTATTTACTGCTCCTCCTCACCATCGAAATCTGGCGCTACATGATCAAGCACATGTAATCGCTGTCCGGCCATGCCCACCACTTTGATTCAAATCCTATTCTGGTTGAGCCTCGCGCTCCTCTTCCACGCCTTCATCGGCTACCCGCTGCTCATGCTCTGCCTCGCCAGACTCCGCGAACCCAACCTCCAACCTCCAACCTCCGACCTCCAACTCCCGCAAGTCACCGTCGTCCTCGCCGCGCACAACGAAGAATCCCGCATCGCCACACGCCTCCAAAACCTCCTCGCCAGCGACTACCCAAAAAACAAACTCGCCATCCTCGTCATCGCCGATGGCTGCACCGACGCCACCGTTTCCAAAATCCAATCCTTCTCCGACCCGCGCCTCCAGACCCTCATCGAACCCCACCGCGCCGGCAAAGCCAGCGCCCTCAACCGCGCCCTCGCCGCCGCCACCAGCGACATCATCATCTTCGCCGACGTCCGCCAGCGCTTCACACCCGAAGCCATCACCCGGCTCGTCCGCCATTTCAACAACCTCCAGACCGGCGCCGTCTCCGGCCAACTCATCATCGAAACCGCCACCAGCGCCACCGGCAGCGGAGTGGACACCTACTGGAAGATTGAAAAAATCCTGCGTCGCGCCGAAGCCCTGTGGGATTCCAGCATCGGCTGCACCGGCGCCATCTACGCCATCCGCCGCAACTTATTTCAACCCATTCCCACCGACACCATCCTCGACGACGTCGTCATCCCCATGCAAATCGCGCAACAAGGCTACCGCATCGCCTTCGAACCCGCCGCCATCGCCTACGACCCGCAAACCCTCGAACCCGAACGCGAACAGATCCGCAAACGCCGCACCCTCGCCGGCAACTACCAGATGCTCTGCCGCCATCCCGCGTGGCTGATCCCGTGGCGTCACCGCCTCTGGTGGCAACTCATCTCCCACAAATACCTCCGCCTCGCCGCACCGTTCCTGCTCATTGCCCTGTTCGCCACCAACACCCTCCTGCTCGGCCAAAAAATCTTCTGGCTGCCAATCCTCGGCCAAATCCTTTTCTACAGCCTCGCCATCTACGGCCTCAAACACACCGGCAAAAAAAACCGCCTCCTCTCCCTGCCCGCCGGCTTCATCTTCCTCAACTGGATGGCGCTGACTTCCCTCTGGCATTTCCTCCGCAACCGCAACTCCGGCGGATGGGAACTCGCCAGCCACACCCAACCCACCGGCCATGTATAAAGCCCTCGACCTCTGGCTACCCGCCTACCTGCGCCGCCCCCGCCACACCGCGCGGGACGGCGTCACCGACATCCTCCTCGCCGTGTGCGACCACTTCGAGCCGCTCCACGCCACCGACAAACACGGCGCACTCGAACGCCTCCGCCGCTGGCAACGCGATTTCCCCCCGCTCATAGAAAAATTCCGCGACGCCGACGGCATCCGCCCCCGCCACACATTTTTCTACCCCGTCGAACAATACAACCCCGATATCCTCGCCGCCCTCACCGACCTCTGCCACGCCAGCGGCGGCGAAGTCGAGCTCCACCTCCACCACGACCACGACACCGCCGACGGCCTCCGCGAAAAACTTGAGCGCGGCAAAAACGATTTAGCGCGGCACAACCTCCTCGCCCGCGACCACAGCGGCAGCGTCCGCTACGGCTTCGTTCACGGCAACTGGGCGCTCGCCAACTCCCATCCCCAACGCCGCGGCTGCGGCGTGAACAACGAACTCACCGTCCTCGCCGAGACCGGCTGCTACGCCGATTTCACTATGCCCTCCGCGCCAAGTCCCACGCAGACCCGCATCATCAACAGCATCTACTACGCGTCCGACAACGGCCTTCCCAAACCCCACGACACCGGCAAACTCGCTCGCGTAGAACATCAGTCATCGCTTGGAGTTCCGCCTTTAGGCGGTTCGGGGAGCCGCCTAAAGGCGGAACTCCAAACCTTGCGCGCCACAAACCACAGAGAACTCCTCCTCGTCCAAGGCCCATTGGGATTGAACTGGTCGCGCCGCAAGTTCGGCCTCCTCCCGCGCATCGAGAACGGCGAGATCACCGGCACAAACCCTCCGCGCGCCGACCGCATGAGCCTCTGGACGCGCCTCGGCATCCACGTTCAAGGCCGCCCCGACTGGCTCTTCATCAAGCTCCACACCCACGGCGGCAACCCGCGCGACATGGCCACGCTACTCGGCGACCCGATGCGCCGTTTCTGGGAACACGCGCTCGCCAACTACAACGACGGGAAAAAATTCCGCCTCCACTTCGTCACCGCCCGCGAGATGGTCAACATCATCCACGCCGCCGAGGACGGTCACACCGGCAACCCCGGCGCGTTCCGCAACCACCGCTACCAATCCGCACTCACGCCGTGAAAGTCCTTTTCCTCTCCAACCTTTTTCCGGACGCCGCCGCGCCGAACCGTGGCATCTACAACGCGCACCTCGTCCGCCACCTCGCGCCGCACTGCGAAATCCGCGTCGTCGCCCCGCGCCCCACACGCGGATTGCCGCCGTTCTGGTCGCCGCAGAAATTTGCCGGACGCGCCGAGGACGCTGCGTTCGCGCCGCTGTTTCCGCCGACAAGTTACATTCCCAAAATCGGCAGCCGCTGGAATCACAAGCTGATGGCGCGCTCGCTGCGCGAAACCTTGCGGGCCGTGCGCGCGGAATTTCCCTTCGACATCGTGCTGGCGTCGTGGGTCTATCCCGATGCTTGCGCCGTGGCGGAGCTGGCGCGGGAGATAAATTTCCCGTTCGTCGCCATCGCGCAAGGCTCGGATGTGCATCAATACCTGCAAATCCCCGCGCGCCTCCGCATCATCACCGCCGCGCTCAACAGCGCCAGCGCGGTCATCACCCGCAGCGGCGAGCTGGCGCGGCTGTTACGCGAGGCGGGCGTGGCGGAAACCAAGTTGCACACGGTTTACAACGGCGTGGAGGCAGGCGTTTTCCGCCCCGGCGACAAAGCCGCCGCCCGCGCCGCGCTGAAGCTGCCACCGGCGGCGAAGATGCTGCTCTACGTCGGAAATTTTCTGCCCATCAAGAATCCGCTGCTGCTGGTGGACGCCTTTGCCGAACTCGCGCGCCGCCAGCCGGAGAAGCAGTTCCTGCTAGCCATGCTCGGCGAAGGCCCGTTGCAGGCTGAAATCCTCCGGCGCGCCCACGAGCGAGGCGTGGGCAATCGCGTGATGTTGCCGGGGCGGAAAGCGCCGGTGGAAGTCGCGCAGTTCATGCAAGCGGCGGATCTGCTGGTCGTGCCGAGCGACAACGAGGGCGTGCCGAATGTGATCTACGAGGCCATGAGCTGCGGTCTGCGGACTGTGGCCACGCGCGTAGGCGGGATTCCGGAGATTCTGGCGTTGGATATTCTTGGCAGGCTTGTCGCGCCGAAAAATTCTCCCGCAATGGCGCAAGCGATGGCCGACCTTCTGGTTGTGCCAGCGTCGCAAGAAAAAATTATTTCCCACGCTAGGCAATTCTCATGGGAACGCACCGCCACGGAACATCTGCGTTTGCTGGCTTCGGTGAGAGCGGCGCACAAGACTGGCGGCTGACCCCTTCGGATCAGTTGTCCACGTCGCGGCCGTGGGTTTGCACACCGACACCACGATAGCCCCCGCCCATGCCGTTGGCCGGGACACGGTGGAACGATTTCTGATTGGCGTGGGGGAAATGCTCAAACCCGCCAGCAGGCGAGCGGCGATAGATTTCCTCAACGGTATCCCTGCGCACCGTGACCGGTATGCGGGAGGGTTTGGTGTGCAAAAGCGGCTCGACCTTGGACTGTTCGCGGAGGGATTTCTCCATCAACAACTGAACCACGCGCGACTCGTCCGTCATTATTTTTTCCCGGGCAGGCCGCACAAATTCCGGCGGAACAATCCTGCCGCGGTCGCCGCCGGGCGCGGCGTGGATGATTCCGCTAGACAGGAGCAACAGCACCCCGCAGAACGCCGCCTGAAGTTTTCCTACGCCAAGTTTCACGCGTCTTATGTAGCACGGTTCACGCAGGCTGACAATCGCAGAACTGCCCAGAGTTAATCGCCTTCGGAATATCGGTGTTGGACATCTGTTTAGGCAGGCATCCACCGCAACGACCTGAAAAAACTTGTCGGACGGGGTGTTTCATATCAAATTGATGCATACCCGTTGACGCCTGAATGAAAGAGGAGATGCAACCCGGCGATGTTCGCCCACAGAAATGAATAGCAACAGTTCTTCAAGATACTGGGTGGGGGTTTTCCGGCATTTTTCGTTGGACGTGGCGGCGTTTGCCTTCGCCTTCGGTCTCGGGATTACCCTGCGTCTGCCTCACAAATGGGCGCACGCCCTGAATTTATATTGGCCAGGCATCGCGGTCGGCGCGCTGGTGTTCGCGTGCATTGTCTATGTCTGCGGACTTTACTCGCTCCACAGTGCCAACCAAAAGGGATTCATCCGCTACTCGCTCCTCACGCTGGCACTGATTTTCGCCATCATGCCGATGCTCGGCATATTCTACCTGAATTTTTCCTCGCGCATCGGCCGCGGGGCGATGCTCATCAGCACCGCCCTCGCATGGCTGGCTGTGTTGCTGCACCACGCGTGGCTGCACCGCAAGTTCCGCGACTACCGCGAGCGTGTGGCGCTCATCGTGACTTCGGCGGAAGACGAATCCGAGGCGATGCTCTTGCGCGATTTTGGACGCCATTACTTGGATCTCGTCGGCGTCATCCACTACGAAAACTATCAACCCGCTGGCCGCATCCCTATCCTCGGCACGGTGGAGAACCTACCGGAGATCACCGCCCGCGAATCCCTCGAGCGCATCCTCTGCACCAACCAGAGCATCCTCGACCCGCAAATGTGCCAGCGCTTCTGCCATCTCCGCTACTCCGGCGTGATCGTCATGCCCATCATCGGCATCTTCGAGGAGATGTGCCAGTGCATCCCCCTGCCCTTGATCACCCCCGAATGGCTGCTGAACGCCAGCGACTCACCCCACATGCTCTACATCAAGAAAGTCAAACGCGCCTTCGACATCATCGCCGCCATCGCCGGACTATTCTTCATGTGGCCGTTCCTCCTTTTTGGAATGGCACTGGTGAAAATCTTCTCCCCCCACGGCCCGGTCTTCTTCAGCCAGACACGCTGCGGACGGTTCGGAAAAACCTTCCAGGTGATCAAGCTCCGCACCATGAGGCTCGATGCCGAAGAATCAGGGTCGCCCGCATGGGCCAGCGCCAAGGACCCCCGCGCCTT
>JANMJO010000286.1:0-29399 GCA_031371425.1 Verrucomicrobiales bacterium
AGCGGCGCGCGCGGAGCGACGCGCCCTACCCACCCACTGTGTCAATGTTAGCTTGAACTGCTATACCTCCAAAATTTTGATTGGTGTGTTGAAAGTTCAGAAGGGACGCCTGAACTCGCCCGCTAGGAAGCGGGCGCTCCAAGTTCCATTTCGGAGTTCGGGTTTAACTTATTCCCGCAGTTTTTTGGCCACGCCCACGGTGGTCAGCAGCAGCAGGACGGTGGCGGTGAGGTAGGGCAGCGCCGGTTGGTAGAAGAGCGCGGTGGTGGCAAAGATGGGACCGAGAATCCGCGCGAGGCTGCCCGCGCTCTGCGCTACGCCGATGGTTGCGCCTTGCTCGTTGGCGGGGGTGAGGTTGGAGAGCAGCCCGAACAGCGGAGGCCGCGTGAGGCTCGACCCGATGGAGAGCAGCGCCAGCGCGGCGAGCATGAACCACCACTGTAGACCATCGGGCTGGAATAAAATTTTCCATGTGAGCGGCGTGGACGCGCTGACTTTGATGAAGGGTAGGAAGGCCATGCTGATGGCTGTCAGCACGAGGCTGAGGGCGATGACTTTGGGCTCGCCCATTTTTTTCACGATGCGTCCGATGAGGCCGCCCTGCACCATCGCACCGATGATGCCGCAGAAGACGAAGAGGTAGGTGGCGGTGGTGGCGGTGGTTTCGTCGTTGCGGATATCGAGGTGGAAGTTATCGCAGACGAGGAGGGCGAGGGTGGCTTCAAAGCAACTGAAGCAGAAGGTGGCGATGAAGAAGACGTAGATGAGAGGGCCGATTTTTGGCAGGCCGAGGGTGTGCGCCCACTGGCTCAAATGCGGACGGGGGGCGACGGGGTCGGAGGCGGGCTTGTGGCTTTCGACGAGGACAAACCAGGCGAGGATGAAGTTCGCCGCGCAGAGGGAGGCGGCGATCCAGCCGGGGCCGCTGCCGCCGAGGTGTTTCAGGCTCAAGCCGCCGATGGCCGGGCCGAAGATGAAGCCGAGGCCAAAGGCCATGCCGATGAGTCCCATTTTTTTGGAGCGCTGGTCGGGCGGGGTGATGTCGGCGATGTAGGCTTGGGCGACGGTGATGTTGCCGCCGCAGATGCCGGCGAAGGAGCGGGCGAGGATCATCATCCAGATGGCGGTGGTGTTGTCTTTGATGGTGGCGCTGTAGGCGAAGAGGGCGTAGGACAGCGCCGCGCCGGCGGTGCTGATGAGCAGCACGGGGCGGCGGCCGATGCGGTCGGAGAGCCTTCCCCAGAACGGGGAGAAGATGAATTGCATCGCGGAGAAAGAAGCGATGATGACGCCGATGAGGAAGCCGTCTGCGCCGAAGTGGCGGCTGTAAACGGGCACGAGCGGCACGATGATGCCGAAGCCGACGAGGTCGATGAAGACGGTGAGGAAGATGACGAGGACGGAGGGCTTGCGGTTCATGGGGTCAGGCGCGGATTTTTAGCACGCGCGGAGTGTAGTGGGCAAGGAGCGGGCGTCAAGGCGGGCGGAGCGTGGGCGGCAGTCTCATCGTTCGGGAAGAGATTATGATTACGAGCAGGGTTCAGATTATGACTAGAGCGGATTAAATAATTCTGTAGTCGTTGTTTTGTCAGCCGCGTTCCCCCTCACCCCGGCCCTCTCCCTCGGGGAGAGGGAGCAACGCTCCCAGCGTCTCGGCGAAACGAGCGCGGAATTCTGCTCGGTGACTGGCACATTTTAAGGACGCAGCCAACGGCTGTTCCTTCTCCTAGGGGGAGAAGGTCAGGATGAGGGGGAACGCGACGCTGTTTTTTACCGGTTACAGTTTTATTGAAACCGCTCTAGACGGCGAATCCGCTGGCTTGGCGAAATCGGGTTTGCCAAGATGATTGCCAGACATGAAACGACAACACATCGCAGTCATTGTGGGCACGCGGCCGGAAGCGGTCAAAATGGCGCCGGTCATCCGGGCGCTGGCGAAATCCAAGACGTTGAAACCGATCACGGTGTCCACCTCGCAGCATCAGCAGATGACGCATCAGATTCTGGGGAGCTTTGGGGTGAAGGTGGATCATGATTTGCGGGTGATGAGGAAGGGGCAGACGCTCTGGGATTTGTCGGGGCGGCTGGTGGTGAAACTGGGGCGGTTTTTTGAGGCGAACCAGGTGGCGGCGGTGCTGGTGCAGGGGGATACGACGAGTGCGTTCTTCGGGGGGCTTTGCGCGTTTTACCACAAGATTCCGGTGGGGCATATCGAGGCGGGGTTGCGGACGCATGAGATGTATTCGCCGTTTCCGGAGGAGATGAACCGCACGTTGCTGGGCGCGGTGGCGACGTGGCATTTCCCGCCGACGCAGGATGCGGTGCGGCGGTTGCGGGCGGAGAATATTGCGGCGGAGACGATTTTTCTGACGGGGAACACGGTGGTGGATGCGTTGCGGTGGATGGTGCCGCGGTGCAGCGACGGGCCGTTGCGGAAGTTAATCGGCGCGGCGGCGATGAAGAGGAAGTTGATTTTGGTGACGTGCCACCGGCGGGAGAGTTTGGGCAAGCCGATGGAGGCGGTGGCAGGGGCGATTGCGACCGTGGCGCGTGAGAATGCAGACGCGGTGGTGCTGTTTCCGGTGCATCCGAATCCGGCGGTGCGGCGGACGGTGATGCCGTTGCTGGAGAATCTGCCGAATGTGGTTTTGTGCGAGCCGTTGGATTACGACACGTTTTTGTCCTGTCTCAAGCACGCATATCTGGTGCTGTCGGATTCGGGCGGTGTGCAGGAGGAGGCGACGGCGCTGGGCAAGCCGGTGCTGGTGTTGCGGGAATCCACGGAGCGGCAGGAGGGCGTGAAGGCGGGCGCACTGAAGTTGGTGGGCACGGATGCGAAACTGATCGTGCGGGAGAGCAACCGGCTTTTGCGAGTGCCGGCGGCCTACAAGCGGATGTGCCGGGCGTCGGATGTTTTTGGGGATGGGCGTTCGGCGGAGCGGATTGTGAAAATTTTGGAGCGGTCGCTAGGCAAATAAAAAAGCGCGGAGCACTCGCTCCGCGCCCAACCACCGTTCCCGACATTTGTTCAGGCGATGGCCATGCGTTCGATGGCGCCGGAAAGTTCGTCCATGCGGAAGGGTTTGCCGAAGAAGTCCACGCGGTTGTAGGTGGCGGCGCGCATGACGCCGGTCTTGTCAGGTGCGCCGGAGAGGACGATGACGGGGGTCTGGTTGCCCTGGCCGCGGAGTTGTTCAATGAATTGCACTCCGTTCATGCCGCCGAGGCGGTAGTCGGTGAGGATGAGGGAAAACTTCTGTTTCTTCAAAAGCTCCAATGCCTTCTCGGCGCTTTCGGCTTCGGCGACGGTCTTCACGCCGAGGGCGTTGAGGAGCGTGGCGAGCGTCTTGAGGGCGATGGGGTTGTCTTCGACAACGAGGATGGATGAGATGGCTTTCATAATTCAGCGGGGATTCCGGCGTTAAACTTCATTGCGCGAACGCATTCAAAATAAGCAATGGCAATGCCAAGAGGCAAGGTTCTTCAGAATCACATGGAATCGCGCCAATACGTTCCATCCGCAAAAAAAGTAATCCAGAATCAGGACAGAAGGAGGAAATGATGGCGACATGGGGATGAGTTCTTGGGTTGCGTATTTTGCGGCGGCAATATAGATACCGGGGAAACACCGGGAGCCGAAACACAAATGGCTTCTGGATTGTCAACGAGAACGGACCATCATCAATGAACCGCACCAAGCCCAGCGCGTCTCTGAAAAAAGCCCGTGTGCTGTTGGTGGACGATCATGCGGTGGTTCGGTTCGGCGTCGCGCAGCTCATCAACCGCCAGGATGACATGGAGGCGTGCGGCGAGGAGGAGAACGCTTCTCACGCGATGGCAGCCATCGGCAAACTCAAGCCCGATCTGGTCATAGCGGATATTTCCCTGAAGGACAGCAGCGGCTTGGAGTTGATGCGGAACATCAAGACGCAATACCCCAAGCTGGCAATTTTAGTCTTCAGCGTGCATGACGAGGCCATCTATGCCGAGATGGCTTTTCGTGCGGGGGCACTGGGTTATCTGATGAAGGGCGCGGACGTGGACACGATTCTGGCAGCCATTCGCCGGGTTGTGAGCGGGAAAATTTATGTCAGCGATGTGTTGGGCGCCAAGATGCTCCACAAGCAACTTCGCGGGCAGGGAGACGCCACCTCTTCTCCGGTGGAAAACCTCAGCGACCGGGAGTTGGAGGTGTTTCAACTTATTGGCCACTGGAAAGGCACACGCCAGATAGCTGATGAACTTCATTTGAGTGTGAAGACCATCGAATACTACCGCGAGCAGGTCAAAAAGAAGCTCGGCTTGGGGAATGCCACCGAATTGACACAGGCCGCCACCGCTTGGGTGCAAAAGGAAATGGTCTTGCCGAAATCAGGAAAACCGCCTTCTTAACCCTGACTCCAAGGAATTCCATTGGACTTACTTAAGTAGCCTCTCTGGCGGGAAAAAGTAGTAGCCAATCATGGATTAATATTTAATATCTGGGCTCCGGAAAAGCATGTCTCTGGCGAAAACTCAGACAGTAAAACTCTGGAGGAATTTAAATATGCCTAATCGTTGGATAAGATACGGGTTGTCATGTCTGGCCTTCTTGTGGATGGCTCCCGGAGTGGAGGCTGCTTTATGGCAGAAAGCCACCTATTCTGAATCACAGACTTTTGGGGGATTGCACCCTGTTCAAGTGCAATCCGGCCATTTGTTCGCGCAGGCAACTCCGGTTGATTTGGAAGCAAAAGCCATTGAAAACCAATCTGAGGAAATAGGGTCTCGCTCGGATCAATCCGCCCGGCTCAACCGCAATCTTCTAACAGGAGCAATAACCATATTGACCTTGTTTGTCGCGTTTCGCCTTCTGTTGGTCTGGCAGATTGCGCGGAATCGGAAAAAACTAGCGCAAGACATACTAGAAGGTGAAGCATGAGATTTGTCCCCCCATTTCTGGCGCAGACCGCCGTCCTTGCATTGTTTTCATTGCAATGCATGGCCGGCCCTCAATCCGTTTTCAACCGCCCACTCTCCGCCAAGGGTGCGGACGCCAAAACTTTGGTGGTCTATACGGAAACCCGCGCTCCCTATTCACTCGCGGACGAATTGGCCGCATTGAAACTCCAACTCCGGCGGGTTGATAGCCGGTTGGAAGCTGTTTCGGCGCAGGAAGCAGATGCCAACAAGCTGGCGGCAGCGGATTACATCGTGGTATTTTGTCCGCAACCCTTTCCCGTGTTGCCCGCGTCACTGCTGGAAGCCATCGCCCACAGTTTGCATCCTGTGTTATGGGTCGGTTACGGCGCGGATCAACTCACCCGCCTCCCGGAGTTTGATGGACGATTCGCCATCGCTCCATTCGCCTCCACCCAGCCGGTTGAACACGTCAACCACCTCGGCCACGACTGGAAACTGCCCCTGTCCGGCTGGCTGCCGGTCTTGTTCAACACCAGCAACACCCCGCCCACCGCCATCACCAGCGCGATCACCGTGACCAACGGCGAAACCACATCCCACCCCATCAGTTGGAAAATCGGGCAGGTCACATTCTTCGCCGCATCCCCCACCGCCCCCGCAAACAGCCCCCTGTTCAACGACCTCCTTCTCGATTTCTACGGCGTGGCGCAACTCCCCGCCGCAGCCGCCTGCGTGCGCATTGACGGCTACCACTGCCACCAGGACCACCTCGAATTCCGCCACCTCGTGGACTACCTGAACCAACGCGGCCTCCCATTCATCGTCGGAGTCATTCCCGCCTACTGGAATCCCGTCACCAAAAAAATCGAGGAACTCGATTCCCAGCCCGAATTCGTCGCCGCCCTGCGCTACGCCCAAAGCCACGGCGGACGCCTCGTCCTCCAAGGCTACGTCAACACCCGCAAAGCCGGCACCGGCCAAGAACCCGAATTCTGGGACGCCGCACTCGACCGCCCCCTCTCCGACGACAGCGCCGAATACGTCCGCGAACGCCTGCAACAAGGACTCCGCCAGATGTTCCAACGCGGCCTCTTCCCCCTCGGCTGGATCACCCCCTTCAACTCCGCCTCCCGCGCCGACTACGCCGAAATCGCCCACCACTTTTCCACCGCCATCGAACGCGTCCAACTGTCCGACGCCACCGCCCTAGACAACTACTCCGGCACCGCCGTCACCCAGGACGACTTCGGCCGCCTCATCATCCCCGAAAACCTCGGCGCCGTCACCGGCCAGAAAGCCGCCCTCCTACAAATCCAATCCCGCGCCGAACTCCAGACCCAACTCCGCGGCACCGTCTCCACCCTCACCTTCCCCGCCTATCTGACCGACGACAAACTCGCCCAAGCCATCCGCCTTCTGGATCAAATGCACACACCCTTCCTCGACCTCGCCGACGGCGACAACTGGGTGCAACTCCCCGAAGCCCTCCTCCTCACCGGCCACACCCAGCGCCACATGACACTCAAAGACGCGCGCATCACATGGAAAGCCTTTGACCGAAACGGAAAACTCCTCGCCGAAGAAACCGAACCCAACCCCGCCACCGGCGACCGCCTCTTCCAACGCCGCGGCCAGGGCGACTACGAACTGTTCCAAATCATCGAAGCAAAGCCATGAAAAAACTGATCGCAACCATCACGACCATCCTCGTCGTCGTGCCAGCCTGTATGGCCTGGTGGCTCTTCCCCGAAAAAACCACCGCCGACCAGCAAGCCATAGACGCCCTCTCCCTCCGCAAAAAAGCCTACGACACCTACCAACAGGGCAACTACGTTGAATCCGCCGACAACTTCCGCAGCTACCTCGCCGACCGCCCCGCCGACTCACAAGCCACCTACGATTACGCCATCCTCCTCGCCCAACTAGGCCGCCACGCCGAAGCCGTGCCCCTCCTCGAAACCCTCCACCGCATGAACCCCGGCCGCGAAGCCGCCTACTTCAAACTCGGCGTCGAATACGTCCTCCTCCAGCGCGACGCCGACGCCGAAAAAGCCTTCACCGAACTCCAATCCTCCTCCAACCACGACATCGCCATCGCCGCCGCCGAAGCCGCCACCCGCCTTAAAGCCGACCAAGCCCGCGCCGCCAAATACAAAGCCGAATCCGAAATCTACCGACTCGCCCGCGAATTCAAACACGAAGAAGTCATCACCGCCGTGGGCGAACTCGAGAAACAATGGCCCCTCGCCTTCGAGATGGAAATGCAGCGCCTCTACGCCCTCCAGAACCTCCAGAAATACGCCCCCGCACTCGAACGCGCCAACCCCCTCGCCGAACTCCACCCCAAAGCCACCGACCTCGCCCTCCTCCGCGCCGACCTCCTCATGCAACTCGGCCACAAAGACGAAGCCATCGCCATCTGGCAGCACGTCCTCGCCGAAAACCCCGGCACCTCCGCCGCCATCACCGCCAACAACCGCCTCGAGGAAATCAACAAACAAGCCACCGCCGATGCCGCCGCCAGCGCAGCCGCCGCTGTCGCACAAATTCCCGCCCCGCCCGCCAAGCCGACCAGCGAAGAAATCATCTACAACCTCGCCAGCAAACAAAGATACAACGAAGTCGTCCAAGCCATTGACGAACTGGAGAAACAACGCGGCTCCCTCTCGTGGGACATGGAGTTGCAGCGCCTCTACTCCCTCCAATCCCTCGGCCAGAAAGACCGCGCCATCGAAACCGCCGCCAAACTCGCCCAACAGCGCCCCCAATCCGTCGAAGTCGCCCTCATCCGCGCCGACCTCCTCGTCAGCGCCAAACGCTGGGAAGAATCCTCCTCCGTTTTGATGCAGGTCAAAAAAGATAACCCCGATACCGCCTCCGCCCGCGAAGCCCAGCGCCGGCTTGATGCCCTCCCCGCCGTCTGCAACCTCGACAAGCAGCAATGGGGCGAGATGTATGTCTCCGGCGACTACCACGAACGCTTCGACACCCTCATCGGCTCCGGCTTCATCCGCGAAGGCACCTACATCCCCCACGCACGCTGGCTGCAGCCCTACATCGGCGCGAAATTCACCGTAGATACCAAGTCCGGCGCCGGCTCACAGCAGACCATCATCGCCGACAACTCCGTCAGCTTCGTTGCCGGCCTGCGCGCACAACTCTTCCCCAAGGAATACCTCTTCCTCTACGTCGAGGGCGGCATCAACAAAGACCTGCTCGACAAGCGGCACGGCGGCGACTGGGCGTGGGACTGGCAGGCCGGCATCTACGGCTTCAAATCCTGGGGGCCGGGCGTCGTGTTCAAAGACTACGCCACCACCAACGCCCCGGCGGAAACGGAAAAACTTTCCTGCCCCTTCTCCGAATCCCCCATGTGGCGCGGCGACTGGTTTGTGGATGCCGGCGCGGACTTCTCCTACTACCACCGCTACGACAGCTGGTTGGGCTACGGTCAGGCGCATGAAGGATTCCGCCTCGTGCAATTCGGCCCCAAGATGGCGCTGGACGCCTACCTCGTGGAAAATATCGCGTGGGACGTGAAGGGTAATTACTTCGACAACCTCTTCGAGATCGGGCCGGGCGCCCGCCTCATCTGGGAGCCCCGCCGCAACTGGCAGGTCGCACTCAAGGCCGAATGGGTCGAGGGCATTTACTTCGGCAGAGATGATTTGAACAGCCGCGGCGGCGCAGCCGGTTCATATGACGATTTTCGCGTCAGCCTATCCGTAGGAGCAAGCTGGTAATGGAAACTATACAACACATCTTTCTGGTTCTGGGCTACATCGCCGGCATCGGCTTTCTGGTGAACGGTCTGGATGATCTCATCTTCGACTCACAGTTCCTGTTCTACCTCTGGAAGCAGCGGAAAAAACCGCACATCTCCGTCAAAGACCTGCGGCTCGCCCCCGAGCAATGGATCGCGCTCTTCGTCCCCGCGTGGCAAGAAGGCGGCGTCGTCAACAAGATGGCGGACTACGCCTCCCGCGTCGTCCTGTATGAGAAATACGATATCTTCATCGGCGTCTATCCCAACGACCCCGAAACCATCCATTGCGTGGATGAAATCTGCGCCAAGAACCCGCGCATCCACAAAGTCATGGTGCCGCACCCCGGCCCCACCTCCAAAGCCGACTGCCTCAACTGGATTTCGCGCGCCGCCCGCCTCAATGAAATCCCCGGCGTCCGCGAATACACCATCGCCGCGTTGCACGACGCCGAAGACATCATCCATCCCCTCGCGCTCAAGGTTTACAATTACTTCGTCCCAAAATCCTACGACATGGGCCAGATGCCCGTCTTCGCACTCGAACTGCCCGTGCTGAAATACTGGGTGGGCAACACCTACGTGGATGATTTCGCCGAACTGCACACCAAAGACATGTTCATCCGCCAGAGCATCGGCGGCGTCGTCCCCTCCGCCGGCGTCGGCACGGCCTTCTCCCGCGAAGTCCTCGCACGCCTCGCCGCAGAAAACGGCGGCGATCCCTTCCGCGTCGGCAACATCACCGAAGATTACGAGATCGGCATCCGCATCAAACGCGCCGGCTACCGCGTGGGCGTGATGAGCTACCCCATCGAGCGCATCGTCCGCCGCCCGCGCAAGGACGGCTCGCTCGGCGACCCGGAATCCATCACCGAAATCGTCGCCATCCGCGAAAACTTCCCCACCGAATTTGCCACCGCCGTGCGGCAGCGCTCACGGTGGATTCTGGGAATCTCCTTTCAAACATGGGAGCAGACCGGCTGGGCAGGCTCATGGGCAATCCGCTACACGCTCTTGCGCGACCGCCGCGCGCCCCTCACACATTTGCTGAACATGATCGGCTACCTCGTGCTGCTGTTCATCGCATTCCGGTTCGCGTTCCAATACACGCCGTGGGCGGAGGATGTTTACATCCCGCAGTTATTTGAAACCGGCTCCTGGCTGTGGAAAATCGCAATCCTGGACACCGCCCTCCTGCTGTATCGCATGGTGCAGAAATACATCAGCGTCGCCGCCATCTACAACCACAAGCAGGCCATCTTCTCGGTGCCCCGCCTGCTATTCGGCAACTTCATCAACTTCTTCGCCACCTGGCGCGCGGCGCGGATGTATTTTTCCTACCGGATGTTCGGCACACCCATCGTCTGGCTCAAGACCGCGCACGTCTTCCCCGGCGTATCCGAACTCAAAGAATACGAGCGCAGCATCGAAGACTTGCTCGTCGCCGAAGGCCTCGTCTCACGCGAGCAAATCATGCGCGCGCTCGAAACGCAGAAGGATGTCTCCGTGCCGCTGGCCCTGCTCCGCCTCGGCCTGCTCGATGAAAAACAATTCACCGACATCTGGTCCAAATATTCCCATCTGCCCGTGAAGGCCATCAACCCCTCGCAGGTCCCCGGCGCGCTCCTCCAGCAATTCCCAGAAACCCAGTCCGTCGCCATCGAAGCCATCCCTATCAGCCAGAACAACAGCTCCGTCACACTCGCCCTGCGCGAACCCCCGGCCATCGGCCAACTCGACCTCCTGCGCGCCGGGTTCGGCGGCAAGACCATCGAACCCGTCCTCATGCGTCCGGAAAATATCAAGTTCGTCCGCGACCGCGTCTATCCCCGCCTCGTGCTGCCCCCCTCGCGCATGGACACCGCCGTTGGCCGCTTCCAAGAAGCCGCCAAGGTCGAACCCGCAGCCTTCCTCGACGCGCTCATCAACCAGCACGCCACCCGCCGCAGCCTGCCAGACGTCCTCGTGGACCTCGCCCTCCTCGATGAAGCCACCGCCCGCCGGCTCTGGGCCGAAATGCTCGGCTGCGCGGCATGGGACACAAAAGAATTCAAGCTCGACCGCGAAGCCTACCGCAAATTCGGCGCTGGCTACTGGTGGCTGCACCGCATGCTGCCCGTCGGCAACGGCAAAATCCTCACCGCCGCCATCCCGCATCCACAGTCTGCCGACTGGATGAAAGCCAAGCTCGGCGCAACCACCCTGCTCGGTGAATTGCCGGATAAACTGGGCCTCGCCGCCCGCGTCTCCAACATTGAACTCGATTCCGACCAAGCACTCGTGGACCGGCTCGTGACCAACGGCGCCCTCGCCAAATCCGCCGCGCCCGACGTGAAGATTTTCCGCGAGTTGATCGCCGACCCCATCCCCAAATGGCTGTTGATGCAAAACATGGTCACCAAGGAACAGTTGCACCACGCCTTCCTCGAAGTCGCCAACCTGCCCGTCGCCGAGACGTGGCAGGCCGAGGAAGTCAAGCGGCTGCTCCCCATCCTGCCGCCGGGATTCGCCGCCGAGAACCTGTGCTTCCCGCTCCAAGAAACCGCCGGCGCCCTGCGCCTCGGCCTAGCACAGATGCCCTCCGAGCAGGTCCTGCGGGAAATCTACGACCGCCTCGCCGGCTACCCCATCTGCTTCCAAGCGCTCACGCTGGCCGACGCCGCCAAGCTCCGCAACCTCACCCTGCTCGGTTGAATATCCTGAGAGCGCGAGAACGTGTTTGAAAACTTCTGGCTTACCCTCACGGAGCTAGAAGTTCCATGAACCCGCACGCTGAAAGCGTGGGCTACGCCGCCACGCAGGCATCCTTGCCTGCGCGTTCTGGCGGCATCTTGCCGCCAGTTCCGAGTTTTCAACAGGCTCTAAACTGATTCAACTTGTTTCCCGGCGGCAAACTTGTTTTGCTTCCGCCCAGCAGCACCCCGCGATTATGACACTCGAACAGGCCAACCAGCACATCAAGCAATGCGCCGAGAGCATGAACGCCGCCTATCACGGCGTCGTGTTCGATGAGTGGGCGCTCGTCTCCTTCATGGAACGCCGCGGAACACTCCTGAGCTACACCGGCCCGCGCCGCGAGGACTTTCAGAAAAATTTCGCGAGCGACATCAAGGACCTCCGCGTGGAACTCCTGAGCAACACGCACGGCATCGGCGATTTTGAATTCGCCCGCCACGGCGTCGGCACCAAAGTCGAAGCCTTCCTCATTGCGGGCATGGGAATTTATCTCATCTGCAACCACACCAGCCGTTCGATGGACGAGATCACCAAAAGCCCGCTCTGGCTGAACGCGCAGATCCCCTTCGTCGAGATGAGCGACAAGTTCCGCGCCGACCGCGTCGTCCAATCTCCATGAAAACAGCGTTCATGGCCGCCTTGTTCCTCACATTTCTGTTTCCGTCGCCGGCAGCAGATACCAACCGCCAGTTCTCTCCAACGGAACGCAAACATGTAATAACTGCGATTAACGCTGCCGGATCATCGGCAAGATTCTACAATGCCAATGGAGCATCCGCTGGCAAAGTTCAGGTTTCGGGCAATACAGCCTATTTCTATCAAGCTAATGGAAGCTCAGCAGGACGGTCCCAGCAATCAGGTAAGACGGTAAATTACTACGATGCTTCAGGCAGATCAGAAGGACGCGCTCAGCAAAGCGGCAACACCACTTATTTTTACGACGCTAGTGGTCGGTCAATGGGCAAAGCGACGACATCTGCCAACGCAACGACGTTCTACAACGCGAATGGCAGCACCGCAGGTCGTGCTTCTACCTCCAAGAATTCAACGCAGCTATACAACGCCAATGGAAACCAAAAGGGTAGTGTGATTAACAGGTAATTCTCGGTCATTGCGGTTTTGGAGTGTGTCCCGTCGCGCCAAACGACACCGGTCCATCGGAATTTTGGAAGGCATCCCATCCATAGGCTAGGCCACTCTCGGTAGCGATTTGTTTGGCGTGGATGAAAGCCGGGAATGAGTCTTCAAAGACGCAGAACGCCACATAGACGGAGTTTTCTGACAGATTTCTGAAGTAGGTTCTGAGTCCAGCCACATTGCCAGAAGGATCAATTCCTTTACCCCGCTTCGGCTCGGCTACTTCACTAGTGAGCACCGAAGTCCATTCGATGTCAGTCTCGTTCCGGCTGAGGTCGGAATTGCGGCATGTGTAGATGCGATCGTAGCGGGCGATGACGTAGATTACGCGCTTGCTGGTTTCGTGCTCTTTGGGCAGGCGCAATTGGCGCTGCGATTCGTTGACAAGGTCGGACGCCTGTTTTTCCATACCGGCAAGCCGTATGTTCAACCGCTTCACGTTGTCCTTCGACGCGGCAAGACTGTTTTGAGCCTCCGTCTTCCGCGTTTGGGCCGCCATGAGTTGAGAGTTTAGCGCCTTCATCCGTTCTGCCGGGTCAGAACTCGCGGAGGCGTCGAGTTCCTTTGCGTTCTGTGCCACAAGCTCGCGGATGGTTTTGATCTCGTCCTGGATTTGCTGGCGCGTGGCGAGCAGAGACACCTGCTTCTTCCAACGCTCGTCGTTCGCTTTGGTCTGCAACGATGTCTGAAGTTGAAGCGCTTGCTGCAAGTTTTCCTGCGCCATCGCGAGGCGGCGTTGAAGCATTTCCTGCGTGTCAGAGGCGGTGGCGGCGCTGCCGTGTCGCTCCCTGCTCGTCAATAGCGTCACGAGCACCGCCAACATGATTATGCCGCCGAAAGTGTTGCACATCGTGTCGAGCAACATATCAAGGCTGTCGTTGGGTCGTTGGCGACGAAGATTCATGCTATGAGATGCCGATGAATTCCGATACACGCTGCCACCAACTCTTGGTCTTTGGGGCTGGCACTGGCTTGCTCGTGGTCGGGCGCTGTGCAACGGGATTCGTGACAGCCTTTGTTGTCGGGATGAAATTGGTGGGTGCTGAATTAACAGGGTTTGAAGCCACTGGCTCTGCGCCCGCTCCGGTATCAGGTGCTTTAGGCGGGGCGGGGGCTTCGTCCAGCGGCGGTGGAGTCGTGAAATGAATCTCACGATTTTCTTCCAGCGCGTCGAAGCCGACTTCAAATCCTTTGTCGCGGGCCAGCTTCACGAGGCGTTCAAAAAGTTTGATGCCCGACGGCCTGACGAGGAAAACAACGTATTGATCGAGAGGTTTGGCCTCCCCCAAGTATGAATCGAACTCGGTTCGCGCCGTCGTTTTGTTGAATTCCTTGGCTTGGTCCGGGTGGTCAAAGTGCTCTACCTTCGCACCGCTGCCGCTGATGGTGGCGAGAATCGGTTCTTTGGTCGTGGAACTCTTGTCAGGGATCAGCCAGAGCTTTCCCTCGCGCTCACGGAGTTTCAGGAGCTTTGACTGAACACTGGCAACGCGTTGATTAAGGCGCGACATTTCATTGCGAACTTTCGCTTCCTCACGGGCGAGGGATTCGGCTTCTTGAATGACTCGTTGGATTTGCGCCTTGAGATCGGTGAGGCCGAGAGTCCGGTCGCGGGCTTCGATGGCGGACTGACTTGCGCCCAGTTGCTCGGCAATGCTGGCGTGCTTCTTTTTCTCATCGGCCAGTTGCGAGCGAAGTCGTGTGATGTCCACCTCAAGTTTCTCCGCAGCCGGCGCAGTTTCCGCCGCCGCCAGCAACGTCTGTAAATTCCGGTTCTGTGCATCCACCTCCGATTGCTGGCGCAATGTTTCTGACAACCTGCGCTCCAATTCCGGATCGGCATCGTGGGTCGTCCGGCTGGTCGGACGATCCAATTCCGTCGCAAGTATCAGCGTCACCAGAATCAGGATGCCGCTTACGGACGTGATGATGTCTTGGAACGCGAAGAAGCTGATCTTCGTCGAGTTCAGGCTTCTGAGGCGGCTACTCATGGCTTGGCTTCGGGAGCAGTCGGCGCGGGTGCGGCAGGTGTGCGGTCAATCAGGCGCAATTTTGAAACGACATGCGAGTGGCAGTAATCGTTGCACTCGTCGAGAAAGGACATTTCGCGTTTTTGCGTGAACGTGATCCAGAGTTGTAAGATAAGCGCAAAGACGAGGGCGATAAGCGTGGTCTCAAATGCCGTAGCAAGACCTGCGGTGACACCTTGGAGCGATGTGCGAATCATCGAGATGTCGCCAGTAGCTTGAAGTGTCTGCGTGAACTGGCTGATGGCCATGCTCAAGCCTTGAACCGTGCCGATAAAGCCAAGCACCGGAATCGCCCACACCAAGCCGTTCAAGAGTGTATAACTGGATGCGACCTGATCTTCATCGTTTTCCGCCTGAGCGCGCAGAATGGCGGAAACGTCGTTCACCTGGCCGATGTTTTTCAAATTTGATAGCGCACGGTCAATGCGATTGAGCAAGACGAAGTGGCGCGGATGATCCACAAGCGAATGGATGCGAGCGAGCACGGTGGCCGCTGTTGCTTCGGTGAGAACGAACTCCGGCTCGGCGGGAACGGCAGACAATGACAACGTGCGCTGCTGGAATTTCAATTTCCTGGCCTTTAAGAAAAGGATGGCTGCACCGCCGAAGAAAAACAGCGTTGCCGGAATCATCGTGTATTGGTTGCTGGGACGCAGAACCATTGCCGCCACTGTATTAGCGAAAGGCAAACGCTGTAAAATGAACACCGTCAGCGCATAGGCGATGCCTGTGAGCAAGACGGCAATAATGAACGCGAAGACATGATTGACGCCAGTGTGACGGCCACCTTTGAAACCGAAACGGTTCTCGATGTCGTCTTGCGCCCACGCGAGCAGTTCGGGGTTGCCGGTTTTGTTGCCGTCCGTCTTTAGGTTGGTTGGGAATTGAGCCATAATTTACGCTTTCAAAGTTTGATTTGTTGTTTTTTGCTAGGAGGCAGCAACGACTGCTCCGCAGTGCGAGCATTGGAGAACTTTCTTTTTCATTACTAGCAGCCATCCAAAAACTCCCCCCACAAATGACACAACCAACAAGAAAAGGAAAAACCCGCTTCCAATGGTTGTAGCCAGAACGGCAAGCCCCTTCTCGGTTGTGGCACTTTGCGATACTACACTTCCTGCTCCTATCAAGTAGAACACCAAGCCAAAAATGCTCAACAGCATTCCAATAGCGGAGGGAATGAGCAAAAAATATCCAATAACCACAACTGGAAGACTCAAGCGATACTGGCTGAGTTTCATGAGTCTTCCCAGTCCGCAAGTCCGACAAAGCGGTGCATCTGTCGAGCTTGTTAAACTGCCAGGCACTTCCTGAGATTCCAATGCGGTCTTGAATTTCTTCTCTGCCAGAGTTTCAGCGCGGCGCTGTTCTTCGCTTTCCCTTGCCTTCCGCTCAACCTCTTCGCGCGACCGACGTTCCTGTTCCTCTCGTGCCTGTCGTTCCGCGCGAACGAGGGCCTCCCGGTCAGCAAGGTAGTCGCGCAGTGTCACCCACTGGCCGTCGTAGGAAATCTCGTGAAGCAAACCGATTTGATTCGCGGCGAGTTTCGCTTCGATGATTGCCGCTGTGTATGGCCCTTCCTGCCTACCGCGCCAGCGAATCAAGAACGTCCCGTTGCTGTCATCCGCAAAGCTCGCGTGTGGGTTGGGAGTGTTGTTGCTCATGGTTTCGTTGTGGCTCGAAACAAAGGCGGCAGCGAGTTTGCAAAAGTTGGCGCATTCGCGCTGACGTTTGCCTTGGTCATGTATTCAGCCCGCGAAACGGGCAGGGCAAACAGAGGGGAGAGCGGAATCGCCGAACCCGTGACTAGACTCGGTTGCTTGCGGGTTGCGTCATAGCCCCAAATTTCAGCGGGCGGTGGGTTCTCAGTGACGACGGGCTTACCATCCAGTCCAACAAAGCCAACGTAACGCAGTCCATCCTTGGTTGCGGACTGTGCGAGCGCCAAGTTGCCCGCAGTCTGCTTCGCGTAGGACAGGGATTTCTCTGCGGTGAAGAATTGATTGAGCTTTTCACTCCAGTTTTTGGCCTTTGACGGAACAAACCAATCGCCGCTGGCGATCTGGCCACCAACGATGGTGTGAATCTGCGCGGTGTGAGCGCGTGCGGATGGACAGAAAGAAAGTCCCCATGCATCAGGCTGGAATTCCATGAGCTCAACTAGGCTGCACAAAAGGTAGGCCCGGAATACGGGCGATCCATCGCGCGAGTCTTTGACGGCATCGAGAACTTCAAGCATTGACCCAGCGTAGGTGCTGCCGCCTGACCAAACTTTTCCAAGTCCGACTGCGCCGAACGCGGATGCGTCCTTCAAGTCGGAGACATGTTCCAGGCGATAAATGGGCTGAGTGGCCGACAGTTTCCATTGGCCGTCAAAATTACCATATTCCCGATCTTCAAACGTGGCACTGGTGGCAGCCGCCGACGGTGTCCAAGCTTTGATTTTCTTCCAGCCCTGTGAACTCTCAAACGAGCCAGCCGTAATCCATTCCATGTTTTTCGTCCCTTCACGATCCAGCCAAAGCCGGTAATGCTGATGGTTGGCGCTGACGGCTGGGTCGGCGTTGAGCCGTTGAAAGAACGCGCGTTCAGCAGGCATCGCGATTTCAGGAACGAGACTCGCCGGTTTCCCCCTCTTGATGAACGCCCAAGTGGCAGCGTTGGTCGCACCAAGCAACGAACGGAGTGTCGCCTCGTCACTTGTGCCAAACGATTGAATGGAGGTTGCAGCAGACGCCGCTGGCGCGCTGGAAAACTCAGAGGAGGCGATGAGGCTGATGGCCGACGAAAATTCATTGAATGTGCGGGCCGTTTTTAGCACCGCCATTCCATCGTCGAGCTTCCTCAGTTCACGGTCGTAGGCGGTGAACTTGGTGCGGGCGGCGGTCGCGCGCTGGAGCAAATCGCTGCGGAGGCTCACATGATTCGTGAAGCCAATTTCGCAATCGTTGATCTTCTGGATGACGCCGGAAAGTGTGGCGATTTGAGTCGTTGCCGTTTCGACCGGTGCGCGATAATCAAGTTGAGCAGATTGCTTTTCCGCACTGGTGATCCATTGCTCGAATAGCCCATTCACGACCACTCCACCTTCCGACAGGAATTGCTGCCACTGTTTTTCAAAGGCTTGAACGCGCGGCTCATTCTCGGTCTTCAAATCGGGGGCAAGCGCATTCAGGGCGGTTCGTGTTTGCACGAACTGATCGGAAATTGCGTTCACCCACGCCGCATCCGGATCGCTGCCAAGCTGAGTGGGTAGCTTCGCGAAAGCCGCCTCGAAATTCGCGAGCAAGCCACGTTCCTTGGTCACAAACGATTCAGCGCTGGCTACAGCGGCGTTGACGCTTCCCACACTCAACAAGCGTTTTTCGCTGTTACGCACGCGATCAAGAAAATGTTCGGCGGCGCGGGCATGACGGTGTGAAACGGCGGCCTGTAACTCCGTGGCGAACTCCCGGGCCTTCATCTGCCCCAAGACAAACCAGCCAATCACCGCGCCGACGATCAAGGCAGCAGCGCTGCTCGCGAGAATGGTGCGGCGGTGAATGGTCGTGCGCCGGGAAATCTCAGCTTCGAGCAACGCGGAGCGTTTGCGAAATGCGACCGTGGCGTCTTCGGGAATGGGCCGGATGAAATCGGTGAGGGTGCGCCAAACCTTGTGCAATGACTCAAAGTCATCGCGCAATTCGGCGAGTTTGACGTAGCGGGCCGAGGTGTCTTTCTCCTCGCTCTGCTGCACGCGGAAATGAAGTTCGGCAAGCAACGCGCCGAATTCACGCTCCTTCCGATCCTTCTCCTGCTCCCCGCGCGCCCAGATACCCAGAGCTTCAAATTGCTTTATGGCTGCGGCGGGCAGTTCAAGTTTGAAATCGTTTTGCAGACGCCGAACGAAGTCGAGCTTTGCCAGCACGTTCAGCCATTGCGACGAGGATTTCAACTTAACAGCTTCCTCCAACAAGAAACCGCAACGGATGATTTCCGCTTTACCCCAGACTTCACCCTGTGGGCGAGTCTTGAATCCAAATGCCTCAATGGTTTCAATCGTGGCAACGACGCTTACGGCATCTCCGCCCGTGACCAATCCACCGAGGTTTTCCAACCGTGCAGTTAGAACCTTGTCGTCGAGCCGTGCGAGTTCGGCGGTAGCGTTGGCGTCGGCAGGATTGAGGCGGGTAATACTTTGAAGGGCCTTCAGCGCCTCCTCGTCATTGCGATTTAGAACGGCCTTGCGATACAACGCATAAAGAGGATTGTCGGTGGTGATGCCTTGGGCGTAACACTCGTTCAACACATGAACCGAACGGGCGTCTATCCGCTCGGCAATCGGGAGCGCGTTTTGTTGGCAAAATACCCGCCAGTCATCTGTGTTGCGGAATTCCAAAACCGTAATGAGATCGAGCAGGTTCGGCGCGGTTTCGGCAAGTTGGATAGCTTGATGCCGGTCGCTGGCCTTGATCATGGCCTCACACTGTTGCAAGCGCAGATTCGCGGCGTGACAGGCGGCGGCGTAATCGCCTGCGAGCTTCGGCGCAATGTCCGGGTTGCCGCCTTGCTGCAGCAGTTCGGACATCTTGCGGATGAGGCGTTCGGTTTCGAGAAGGGTCATTTTTTAGCAGGGGAATTTGTTGGGTGCTTATGTGGTGGTACTGCTGGAGCGTTGGTAAATCCATCCTTCGCCATGACCTTGGACACCGGCTCGTTTTCGGGTATAGACTGTGGGATTGCTGGCGCAGGAACGGGCGCGTTGGTCGGTACTACGGTAGGAGCAACCGTTGGTGCAATTGCTTGGGTCGCCACTACGCCCGAACTATTTGTCATTTCTCCCTGAACTGGAGCTGCTGTTTTTCGGCTGGGTTTCATGATCCACCAAACCGCCAAAAGAGCGACGCCAATTAACAAAAATGCAACTAACAGTAATTTTCCAATAGAAGACTTCTTTTCCGCTGATTTGTTTTCGTCGTAGATACTGTTGAATGCCTCGAATTCATGCCCGACATCAACCTTGCCCTTTGAAATTACATTTGCGGGCAAAGTGTTTGGCCTTACGACGGGTGTTTGCACTCGAATTTTCTGTTCGACCGACAGCGTGGCGACTTCGCTTGTAACGTCTCCTTGGGAGTTGCTGGCGCGAACAACGTAACGTGATACGCCAAGTGTTGGATTCTGCACCACGAGTTCGGGATCAGTTCCCCCAGCGATAATCTGGCCGTTGCCGGCGCGGTCCACCGCAAACCATTGATAGCCGGGCGAGGGAATTCCCTCTGCCTTGGCATAAAGGCGGGCTGTTTCGCCTTCAGTGCTGCGCACGTTTTGGGGCTGAAGGACAAAGCGCGGCGGCTGTCGGCCAGAGCGGGCGAACATGGTTTCCTCACTCGTTACGCGCGAGGCGCGTATATCAGAGAGTGGCCGGCAATCCGGCCCGGCAAAGCGGTTGGAGGCTGGATTGTCCGAGTGGAGACAACGCCAGCGGAAATCTGCGGGGTTATCCTGCTCCTGCATGGAGGTCGTAAAGGTGTATTGCCAAGCGGTCGCGCGAAAGTCGCGGCGAGGATCGCGAAGTTCCAGCAATTCCAAACTTTCGGCGAAGAGTGCGAGAATCTGGTCTTCCGTGAGGTTGTCCACGCGAAAGGCGATGCCCGTCCGCGATTCAAGCAACCCGTAGCCGTTGACAGCGTCGCCTGATACTTGCTGCCAGCTTGTCGCCGGCACAGACACGCTGCCCAACAACCCCGAGAGTCCCGACCAATCTTCGGTTTCCAGCAACTGCGGTTCTTTCGTCCACGACTTCACCCAACCAGACCAGCCGCGCAAGATGACTGGCGGCAAAGGAAATTGGCGAATTTCCTCGGGCGTAAATATAAGGTGGTGGGCGAGAAAATTGGTGCGCCCAGTGAAATCAAGCCCAGCATCCTGAATCCGGCTCAAGACGTGGAAGCGTGAACCGCGAATGTCCACGACGCGACAAGAATGAATCGGACGCTCCTGGCCACCGCTCAGAGAGAGATGTTGGTAGTAGCTCAGTTTTTCCAACTGAAGCATGAGTGCTTCGCGCATCGTCGCGCTGCGCGACACGGTGCAATGGCCCGACCGCCCAGCAACTACTCCGCGAGGCGCGCTCGTGTAGATGAGTTGCTGTGGCATATCAATGTCGCGGAATTTCTAGGTGGAAGATGGCAAAGCCGCCGCATCGCCAGTCGCGATGAGAAGCGGGCAGACTTGTGAAAGAATCCAAAGCAGCGGCACTTCGATGTGAACCGGCTTGAGTTGGGACGGGTCGGGAACGTATTCGCCCGGACCGGTTTTCAACGGCGTGTGGCCAAACGAACTGGCCGCAAAAAACACGACGTTCGTGCTTAATGCCTCCGCGTTAGCAACGACGGGCGCACATAACCGGTGCAGCAATTCACGGACGACGTTGGAGTTTTCTTCTACGGCGGTTTTGTTGAGCGTTCCGTCACGCAACGGCTCGTTGAGTGGCGTTCCGTTAAGCAGTTGAAGCCATACGTCACACTTGCCGACAACGAAGGCTACCGGCGTGTTGATGGATTCGCCGGGGCGCAGGTTGCGAATCATCTGAATGCGCGCCCGCATTTCGGCAAGGATGATGTCCTGCTGATCCACGACCGGCTTTTCAAGCTGCGGGTCTTTGGTGTCGCGAATAGCCCGGCGAAACTCAGGGCTATTGAACGGGTCAAACAGATAGATGATGCCTGCGGCGCTGGCGACATGCTGCGCGCCGGGTTGCTCGACGATATTGACGCCTGGCTGAAAGTGTTCACCGGCATTGTCGTAGAAAATCAAAGCGCACTGCTCGCGGGTCTTGTCCTCCGGCGTGAGCGTGTAAACGAAGGGACGCGGAAGCGCAACCATTCTGCCTTGGCGCGGCAATCGTTCATACATCGCGCCTTCAAAGACCGTCTTTGCCAATTTTGCCTGAGCGGGCGTTTGCGCACCGAAGAGTGCCTTGCGCATGTCGTTCACTGGCGCGTTGCCTGTCGGATCGCTGTCCTGGAAAGTCACACCGAAGTCGCGGTAGAGCGTGGCCGGTAGCACCTTTGTCAGCACGCTGAGGAAGTAAGACTTCCCGGCGCTTTGATCGCCAACGAGCGAAATGATGTGATGCGGCATACCAAGAAAACTCGGCGGGAGTTTCCGGCGACAGTGCGGACAGGCGACCTCGGATGATGGAATCCCCATCGCATCGAGGGCCTGTCCGTCGTTATTGAATCGCGTTGCTAGAAAACGCTGCTGTGCATCCTCGCCCAAAAGCGGGTCACCACGGAGAGAGTCGTGCACCGCAATGTGCATGACGTCACCTGTGTCGAAACGCAGCCAGCAAACGGGGCAGTTTAATTCGCCATCGAGATTGGGCTTGGCATAAGCGGGATCGCGCGGCGGATTAATAGGCAAGTCGGTGGGCGGCGATGCAGAATCTGGTTGGGGGACGCGAAATTCCACACTGCAATGCGGGCAATCGACCCGATGCCCGATATGCGTTTCTTCAGCTTTCAACTTTTGACCACAAGAAGGACAAAAAAATCTGAATTCCATATTTCCAGTTACAGGCATCAAACCCTGCTCATAACTACGCACAGGAATCAATCGGTTGGGGTGGCAAAAGTCAATACGCGGATTTGATTTTATTTTTCAAATCGACACAAAACGCGCTCAACTCGACATGGGTATTCCAGATTACTCACGTTGGTAGTTAATTACCCAAGCCTTTCGCGACGAAGATTCCGTAGCCCGCCAGCAACACCAGCGCCACGATGCGCGGCAGCTGCCCGAACAATGCCACGCAGATAAAATGCACCGCCGTGGCCGCCGCCAGCAGTTCCATCCCCAGCGTGAACGAGTGCGGCACCGCGAACGGCTTGAACAACGCAAAAATTCCGATGCAAAACGGAATGCAGATATGCCCGTCGCCAACCTGCGAGGTGTAGACGACCTCCGGCTGCCGCTTCCAGCCGTAGTAAAACGCCAGCAGCCCGTTCGGCAGCACCATCAGCCAGCCGCTCAGCCAGCCCAGATTTTTCACGCTCACGAATCCCGTGCGGATGTGCGAAACCCAGTTCACCAGCCAGTCCGTGCTGATGTAAACCATGTAAGCGCCCACGCCCAGCAGGACCAAATCCACCGGCAACATCCAGCTGAACGACTTGTTCTGGCGCACGTTTGATTTCAGCGCGTCAAAAGCCTGGAAGCATTGCCAGAACAGAAACAGCCCCACCAGAATCACGCCGTCGTTAAAATCAAACGTGCCGTCGCGACCCATCACCCACGCCGCGCCCGTGAAGAACAACACCGCCAGCAACGTCAGCAGCATCGAGAGGCGGTTGAGCTGGCGGACTTTTCCCTTCTTGCCGCCGCCGGAAGAAATGTTCATGCCCCAGATGACCGCCGGCAAACCGATGAGCAACGTCATGTTCGTCACATTGTTGACCAGGCAATTCGTCATCACCTCCGCGCCACTGCCGCCCTGCCGTCCCAGCACGAAGGCGAAGATGAGATTCCCGATGCCCGAGCAATACGGCATCACCAGCGTGCCCAGAACCGTGCCCTCCATGCCGCCGCCCGCCATCGCCTCCAACCGCCACAGCAGCAGGAACGACCCGACCAAGAACAACGCGACGAACAGCCACGGACTCCAGTGTCCCGCGCTCGCCAGCCGCGCGATTAATTGGTCAACGAAATGCACAGCGGCGAGTTAAACAAGCGGCGGCCTAATGCGACAGTTTTTTCAGCAACGCCGACGACGGCGAGGGCGTGGAGCTTGCCGACCTTGTGCCGCGAAGTGTAGCCGCAGTTTAACCCGAACTCCAACTTGCCGCCCTTGCATTTCAGGCTACACTTTCCCGCTGTGACTGAAACCGGCAAGACACGCATCATCTGCGGCATGAGCGGCGGAGTGGATTCCTCCGCCACGGCGGCGCTGTTGATTGAGCAGGGCTACGATGTCATCGGCATCACGCTCAAGCTCTGGCCACAGGACTGCGTGAACCGCGCCGAAGACAAATGCTGCGGCCCGCAGGCCGTCACCGACGCCCGCGCCGTCTGCCACAAGCTCGGCATCCCGTATTATCTCATTGATGAATCAGCGGAGTTCCAGAAGCACGTCATCCAATACTTCGCCGATGAATACAAGGCAGGCCGCACGCCGAATCCGTGCGTGATGTGCAACCAGAATCTCAAGTTTGGCCGGCTCATTGACCGTGCGGATCAGCTCGGCGCGCAGTTCATCGCCACCGGCCATTTCGCGCGCGTGGAACGGGTCGGTAGCAGCCGACCCGCCGCGACGGAGCGCGAGCGAGGCGGGCGTGAGGAGGCTCTGACTGAAAAGCAGAAAGTAGAAAGCGGAAAGCAGAAAGCAGAAATTGATTCGAGCCTCCTTACGTCGGCTGCTACGGGACGTTATTTGCTCAAGCGCGGGCGCGATTTGCGGAAGGACCAAAGCTATTTTCTTTTCTCGCTGCGACAGGATCAGCTCGCACGCGCGGTGTTTCCGCTCGGCGAGAAGACCAAGAGCGACACGCGCGAAGTGGCGCGGCATTGCAACCTCAAGACCGCCGACAAAGAGGAGAGCATGGAAATCTGCTTCGTGCCCGACAACAACTACGGCGGCTTCCTCCAATCCGCGAACCTCGTGCAGAAACATCGCGGCGAGATCGTGGACGTGCGAGGCCACATCCTCGGCCACCACGACGGCATCGAGTTCTACACCATCGGCCAGCGCAAGGGACTCGGTATCACCACGCCCAAGCCTGTCTATGTTGTGGAACTGGACGCGGAGAACAACCGCGTCGTCGTGGGCGACGAGTCCGCGCTCGACCGCGATGAGTTCATCGCCGACCGCTGCAACTGGCATCCGTTCGAGACGCTGAACGTGCCCATCGAAGTCACCGCGAAAATCCGCTACAACCATCCCGGCACAGCGGCGACGCTCACGCCGCTCGATGGCAACCGCGTGAAGGTGAAATTGCACACGCCGCAACGCGCCGTCACGCCCGGCCAAGCGGCGGTGTTTTATCAGGACGACCTCGTGGTCGGCGGTGGATGGATCATGCGGTAGGTCTGAAATTCACCGGTGACGCGGGATTATTTTTCAACCTGCAATTGATAGCTGGCCATGACGGCAAGATGTTGCGCGTGGGTGAGTGGTTCGACGGCGCATTCGATGGGCAGCCAGTCGCCGCTCGCAAAAAGATAATCCAGCCGCAGCCACGGGCGAAAGCAGGTGATAGGCATGCGAGTGTTGCCGGGAAAAGTTTCGCCGTAGCCTTTGCCGGTGGCGGCGAAGGTGTCGGTGAGACGCGCCGTGAACAGTTTGTAGAGCGCGCCGTGGTCGGGGGTGTTGAAATCGCCGACAACCAGCGCGGGGCGTTTTTCCTTTTCGAGAACGGCGAGCAGGGCGCGGGCGAGTTCGAAGCGGGTGGACCAGTAATAGGCGTATTCCTCCTGCACCTCTTTTGAGAAAATGCCTCCACCCAGCTCGGATTCGACCAGAAATCCGCGACCGCGCAGGCTGAAAAAATAACTCCGAGGCGTGGGCATGTGAACGCTGTAAACGACGATGGCGCGGTTCTGATACTTGAGTTCGAACCACGCGGCGACGGAGCGACCTTCAAAGGTCAGGCCGGGCACCAACCCGGAAGCCGTGATCGGCAGTTTGCTGGCAAAGCTGAATTCGTTTTCCACGCGGAAGTTGTAACCGGTGTTTTCGTGATTGAACGATTTTTTGCCGTAGATGGATTCCTGAAAGGCGATGATGTCCGCATCCATTGCGTCCAAAAACGGCTGGAGCGTCTGGGGTTTTCGTTGGCCGATGTTGGCGGTGATGACGGTCAAAACCGAATCGGCGGAATATGTTTCCGAGTTTCCTTCTGGCGGCGAATGGAAGTGCATGAAGCCCGTGAACACCGCCACGACTGCGAACAGATGCAACACCAGCAGTATCGGGCGGACGAATATCGCCAGCGGCGTCAGGACCAGCAGCGGCAGCAGCCAGCCTTGTGGCGGGAGGTAGAGCGGGGGACTTAAATACCATTGTCGTTCGGTGCAGTGTTCCAGCGCGTAAAACAGGAGGACGAGCGCAATCAAATAGGCCACGCTGCCCCAAGTGATGAGGAACTTAAGCAGCTGTCCAAATCTTTTGGTCGCCATGAACCAAAGCTATTCCATGCGGCTACAATATGTCCAACGTCTTCGCCAGTTCCGCGTTCGTGTTGTAGAAGTGCGGCGAGAGGCGGATGTATTTCTGCCCCTTGCGGTCGGCGCGCAAATGTGTGGCGACCTTTGCGTCGGTCAGCGTCTGGTGCAGCGCGGGCATATCCGTGTCCGGCTTGAAGAAGGTGACGATGCCGCTGGCGTTCTCCGGCGCGGCGTCGGCGTTCAGCACGGTGTAGCCCTTGGCCTGCAAGGCGGGCACGAGCAACGCGCGTTTACGCAGCAGTTCGCGGGCAATGTTTTCCACGCCGATTTCTTGCAACAGTTCCAGCGCGGCGTTCATGCCGACGAGGCCGATGAGGTTGTGTGTGCCGGCCTCGTAGCGTTTCGCGCCGCTGCGGAAGGTGATGCTTTCCTGCGCGATGAAGTCGGGGCAGCGGACGTTGTGCCAGCCATAGACGGCGGGTTTGAGGTAGTCCTGCACGGCCTTGCGGACGTAGAGCGCGCCGGCGGCGCACGGGCCGAGCAGCCATTTGTGCGCGTCGGCGGCGAGCATATCCACGTTCTCGACCGTGGTGGGAAATGCGCCGAGCGTCTGGATGGCGTCGAGACAGAAAAGAATTTTTAACTTCCGCAGTTCCGCGCCGATGGCGTTGTGGTCAATCCGGTAGCCGCTGACAAAATGACAGGAGGCGAGCGCGACGAGCCGCGTGTTTTCATCCACCTGCCCGATGACGTCGCGGGGGCGGATGATGCCGAGGGTGCGGATGTTGAGCAGGCGCACTTGAACGCCTTTGGCGGCGAGCGCCATCCACGGATAGACGTTGGAAGGGTAGTCGTCGTGGTAGATGAGGATGTTGTCGCCCTTGCGGAGGTTCAATCCGGCGGCAACGTAGCTCAACGCGAGCGAGGTCGGGCCGACGAGGGCGACTTCATCCGGCTGGCAGTTGATGAGTTTGGCGGTGAGTTCGCGGCTGGTTTGCAGAGTTTTTTCCAGCGCGGCAACTTCTTGATCGCCGGTGGCGGCGGTGGCGGTGTAATCGGCGATGGCGGCGACGACGCGTTGCGGCAGCGGGCAGACACCGGCGTGGCCAAGAAAGATGCGGTGCTGCGCCACGGGAAATTCGCGGCGGCGCAGGTCTTCGTTTGAGAGGAGTTCGTCCAACGTCATGCAGTCAAGCTAGGGTAAACAACCACAAGCTTCAAGCCGGGTTGTCCGCAGATTGCGCCGATGACACAGATTTAACCGATTCCAAAAGTTGAAACCCCGACATTTGATTTCGGGGTTACCATTTCGGAGTCCATGTTTAATCTGCGTGAATCTGCGACATCTGCGGACAAATCACTTGCCGTCCATGACCTGATTCAGTTGGCTGAAGTAGCCGAGATAGAATTTGATGACGAACCACGCGATGGCGAGCATGACGACGAGGTAGATGGCCTTGGGCATCAGGCTGGCGAGGGTCTGCAATTTCCGCGTGCCTTCCTCGCTGTAAAAACGGCGCAACGAGCCAAGCGCCTCATCGAGTTTGCCGCTGACTTCGCCGGTGGCGTAGAGGTTCGTGAACGTGTCGGGAAAATGCGGCGTGGCGCGGAGGATTTCTGCGGGCGTGCGCCGCGCAGCGAATTGCGGCTGCCAGCCGGCCACGATCCGGCGCAAGGCGGGCGAGCCGCTCGCGCTGGCGGCGAGCGTCCACGCCTCGATGATGTTCACGCCGGAGCTGATGAGTGCTTCCAACGCGGTGCAGAGCCGGGCGAGCGCGAGGTAATGCCGCGCCTTGCCGAGCATGGGGACGTAGTGGAGAAGGGTCTCGATGGTCGCGCGCCAGGTTTCGCCGTGCTTGCTTTGCAGCGCGTAGATCAACAGTGCCGTGCCGAGGTAAAGCGGCGAGAGGGCGAGCGCGGCGCGGACGAACAGCCACACGAGTGTGCCATCGAAATTCATTCCCGCTGCGGCGAAGGGCAACACGATCATGAACACGAACACGGCGAAATGGATGAGGCCGAGGGGGTAGATGAGCTGCGAAATCATCTGCCTGGCCATGCGGGCGCGCTCGGCGTAGTAGTCGGCGAGGCTGCGGAAACAGGCGTCGAGCTTGCCGCTGGTTTCGCCGGCTTGGAGCAGAGCGAGGTCGAAGTCAGGCAGCCAGCCGCCGGTGTTGGCGGCGGCCTGGGTGAAGGTGCGGCCCTGCGCGATTTCATCGAGGATGCGCCGGAGCGGTTCGCGGAAGGAGCGGGAGGGCGGGTTGCGCTGGAGTTGGTCAAGAGCGCGGACGAGGCCGAGGCCGGCGGCGGTGAGCTGGGCGAGCTGTTGATAAAGCTCGGAGCGGTGGACGAGCTGACCGGGGGTGACGATGAGCGGCATGACGGCTCAAAGCAAAGCCGCGCCGGGCGCAAAGCTCAATGCAATTCCGCACAAGGGCACACAAATCGTTGAAAAAGCTGCGGCACAATGCCGGCTTTGATGGCGGCTTCAACGGCAACAAATTCTTCGGGTTTCAAAATGGCAGGCGTGGCGGAGAAAATCGCCGTTGGTGAACCGCAATGAAATCTCAAACTTTCAACGGGAGACGCAGTCTGGTAATCTCCGAACCATGAGCGACCCATCGCATTCCAAAGACGTCCGCTGGAAGCAACGGTTTCAAAATTACCGGCAGGCGCTGTCGCGGCTGACGGAGGCGGTGGAACTGTCGCGGCAACGCGCGCTGACGGATTTGGAAAAGCAGGGGCTGGTGCAGGCGTTCGAGTTCACGCACGAAATGGCGTGGAATGTGTTGAAAGATTTTCTGGAGGCGCAGGGTTTCACGGACATCGTCGGGTCAAGGGGCGCGACGCGGCAGGCGTTCAAGGATGGGCTGATCGCGGACGGCGAAACGTGGATGGACATGATCAAGGCGCGCAACCTGACCTCGCACACTTACAATCTGGACGTTGCGGAAGGCATCGTGCGGGACGTGCTGGGGCGTTTTCATCCGGCATTTGTGGCGATGGAAAAACACTTCGCGAAGCTGGAAAAGGAGACGGATTGAGCATGAGCCACGGCTTGTCCCCGGCCACGGTCGCCAAAATCCACGAGGCTTTTGGCCGTCACCCGGAAATTGAAAAGGCCGTGCTTTACGGTTCGCGTGCCAGGGGGAATTTCAAGCCCGGCTCGGACATTGACCTGACGCTGGTCGGTGAAAAGCTGGACCCAAAAATCCTTGGCCAGCTTGATACAGAACTGGATGACCTGCTGCTGCCGTATGAATTTGACCTTTCAATCTTTAGCAAGCTGACGCATCTGGAACTGATTGAGCACATCCGGCGGGTGGGAATTATTTTTTACGAGCGGGCTACGGCGCGACGCCGGCTTTGATGGCGGCTTCAACGGCAACAAACGCTTCGGGTTTCAAAATGGCAGACATGGCAGCGAGTGGCGCGAAAGCATCTTGTCAAAACATGGGCTAACTTCTGCATGAGAGTGAATACCTTATAAATGGCATTCTAAATTACATACCTATAGCGGAGCAACGGGCGTATAGTGTTAATGCGATGAAAACAAACCCTCCTCATGGCAACCCAGCGGGTGATTCAGACCTGCCTCCGATGGATGATGTTGGCGAGATTGGGGGGGGGGGGGGGGGGGGGGGGGGGCGGGGGGGGGGGGGGGGGGGGGGGGGGGGGGGGGGGGG
>JANMJO010000297.1:0-1511 GCA_031371425.1 Verrucomicrobiales bacterium
CGCCGAACTGCGCCGCAGCCGCGACCAGGTGATGAAGATCGTGCAGGAACAGGGCGTGGCGAAGAGCAAGATGCACGTGCTCGCCGCGCTCACGCGCCTGCGCCAGATCTGCTGCCATCCGCAGCTCGTCGGCAACAACTCGGCGTCCGGCAAGACGGAGACGTTGTTCGAGCTGCTCGACCCGCTGATCTCCGAGGGCCAGAAGGTGCTCGTGTTCTCGCAGTTCGTGCAGATGCTCGAACTCCTGCAGAAGGAATGTGCCGAGAAACAAATCCCCACGCACATCCTCACCGGCGCGACCAAGGACCGGCAGGAAGTTGTGTCTGCGTTCCAAAGTGACCCGAGGGCGGGCGTATTCCTCCTCAGTCTCCGCGCGGCGGGCACCGGCTTGAACCTCACGTCCTCCAGCTACGTCGTGCTCTACGATCCGTGGTGGAATCCGGCGGTCGAGGCGCAGGCGATTGACCGCTCGCACCGCATCGGCCAGACGGCGACGGTGAACGCCTACCGCCTCATCGCGCCCGGCACCGTCGAGGAAAAAATCTGGGAGCTGCAACAGAGCAAGGCGAAGACAATCGCCGACGTGCTCGGCGAAGAAGGCTTCGCCCGCAGCCTGTCGGCAACGGATTTGGAATATCTGTTCGCGGAGGATTGAAGTTTTGTGAGCGACGCATCGAAACCGGAAGTAATCGCGCTGAAAAGCCGCATGTTGGCGCAAGTCAGGGCCGGGCAGTATCGCCTCACGGCACATGCGCATCAGGAGATGGTTGCCGACGGGTTTCGGTTGGACGATGTGCTGGCGGGCTTGGAAAGCAGCCGGCTGCTGGAGAATTACCCGGAACACAAACGCGGTGCCTGCGCTTTGTTTGGCGGGGTTGCGTTAGACGGCAGGCCCGTTCATATTGTCTGCACCACGGCGAATCCGGTGACAATTCTCATCACCGTGTATGAACCGAAACCGCCGAAGTGGCCGACCGCAACACAAAGAAACCGCTGATATGAAATGCACCATCAAAGGCTGTCCCGGAGAATGTGAGCCAACGGTCATCACCCACACGGTGCGCCAGAAGGGACAGGTGGTGGTCATTGACCACGTCCCCGCCGAGGTGTGCGACGTTTGCGGCGACACCCTGTTGAAACCTGCGACGATCCGTCAATTGGAGGCGCTCCTGAGCACTGCCAAGCCCGCCCACGCCGTGCCGCTCTACGAGTTCGCATGACTTTGGTTGTGCCGAATCCACTCAAGGCACCGTTTGGGAAGGCGAAGTTTTCCCGCGTGAAGGACGTCAGCTATCACCAGTGGGAAGATTCCTTTGCCGTTGATTTCGACGATGGCCTGTCGTTTCTGGAGCCACATGCCACCATCCGCAAGGCGAACAAAATCTCCCCGACGGCAACGGTGCAAAGCGTCGCGTTGGATGAAGACTTGCGGCACGGCTTCTTCGTCCACTACAACAACGGTCAGGTGGCCGAGGTGTCATGGGCCTTCATCCGCGAACTGCCGCCGAAGA
>JANMJO010000309.1:0-3121 GCA_031371425.1 Verrucomicrobiales bacterium
GACCTGCGCGCCATAGACGAGGGAGTTGATGATCTTGCCCTGTTCGAGGTCGGACGGGATGAAGACGTAGGCTTTCAATCCGGCGGCGGCGGCTTGGGCGGCGACGGAGTTGGCGAGGTTGCCGGTGGACGCGCAGGCGACGGTGGTGAAACCGAGTTCCTTCGCGCGGCTCAAGGCGACGCTGACGACGCGGTCTTTAAAAGAAAGCGTCGGATAATTCACCGTGTCGTTCTTCACCCAGAGTTCGCGGATGCCCAGCGCCTTCGCGAGGCGGTCGGCCTTGACGAGCGGCGTGAAGCCGACTTGCGCGCCGACGGTCGGGTCTTTCGCCACGGGCAGAAGCTCGCGGTAACGCCACATGGATTTGGGGCGCGACGCGATGGCTTCGCGGGTGAGCGATTTCTTGATCTTGGCGTAGTCGTAGGCGACTTCGAGCGGGCCGAAGTCGAATTCGCAGACGTGCGTGGCGGTGAGCGGATACTCGCGGCCACATTCGCGGCACTTGAGCGCCTTCATGAATCCTTGCTGTTCACTCATAAAATATTTTTCGGTAGGGCGGTGCTGCTGCGCCGCCCAAACTTTTTTCGAAGGCCGACCAGCAGGTCGGCCCTACCATTGAATTTGGGCAAAACAAAAAGCCCCGGCTCACGAGGAGACGGGGCGACAAAACGGTTGTGCTCGTCTCATTTTTTCCCAAGCCAATGGTGCTTGAGCTGGAATTGGCACCTGACATTGGAACTAAATCCAACCGGTTGCCGTGGTGTCATAGGGCCAGTCCCTCAACCACTCGTCATGAGTCCGTCAAATCAACGGATGCGGATAGGATGATTTATGGTTGAGGCTAAGTCAAAATATTTTTTGGAGTCTGCACAGCTTCGGATTTCAAGCTTGCGTTTTGGGCGTCTGCCCGGAACATTGCCCGTCCTAAATATGACAACTGAAGCCCCAACAGCCATCCATTTTGAACGTTCCCTGAACTGGTTCGACGCGAACCGCCAAAAGCTCATCAAGATCGCCATCGTGGCCGCCATCGGCGCGCTGGTCGTCTCGTATTATGTCTGGAGCAGCAATCAACAGGAGACGAACGCGAGCGCGGCGTTGTCCGATGTGAAGCCCGGCGCGGGCGCGGCGGACGACTATTTGAAACTCGCCAGCCAGTATCCGAAAACCACCGCCGCACCTCGCGCGGTGCTGCTGGCGGCGGGAGATTTGTTCGCCACCGGCAAATACACCGAGGCGCAGGCGCAGTTCGAGCGTCTGCTGCGCGATTACACGGACAGCCCGTTCCGCGTGCCGGCGCTTCTGGGCGTTGCCGCGAGTCTGGACGCGCAGGGGAACATCGCCGAGGCGACCACGCGCTACAGCGACATCATTCAGCGCTACTCCAAAGATGCGGCCACCGCGCAAGCCAAGTCCGCGCTCGCCCGCCTTCACGAAATCGCAGGCAAGCCCGCGCTCGCCCTGGCGCTCTACGAAGACCTGCAGAAAACCGAAGCTTACAATTCGTTCGGCCTCGAAGCCAACATCCGCCGCCTCGCCCTCCTCGCCAAGTATCCTGAATTGGCGAAAGCCACAGCCCCCGTCGTCAGCCCCAAATAATTCTGACCATGAATAATCGCAACCTCCCCCGTCAGTGCGTGGCTGAAGCCATCGGCACATTCGCGCTCATCTTCATCGGCGTCGGCGCGATTTACAATCTGGGCGCAATCCCCGGCGGTTTGCTCGGCATCGCTCTCGCGCACGGCTTGACCATCGCAGTGATGGTCTCGGCGACTGCGGGAATTTCCGGCGGCCATCTGAATCCGGCGGTGACCTTCGGCCTGCTGGTCGGCGGGAAAATCAGCTTGAAGGACAGCATCGCCTACTGGATCGCCCAGCTCGCGGGCGCGACGGCGGCGGGCTTTTTGTGCGTCAGCTTGCTTGGAACAGCGGCGGTTGCCGGTGGAACACCGGACATCTCCACCACACTCCTCAGTGTCCCCGTGGTTTCAACCTTGCAAGCCATCATCATTGAAGCGGTGCTCACGTTCTTCCTCGTGTTCGTCGTTTACGGTTCGGCGGTGGACGCGCGCGCGCCGAAGATTGGCGGCCTCGCCATCGGCTTGACGGTGGCGCTGGACATCTTGTTCGGCGGGCCGCTCACCGGCGCGGCTATGAATCCGGCGCGCACGTTTGGCCCGGCACTGGCGAGCGGGCATTGGAACAACCACCTCGTTTACTGGATCGGGCCGATGCTGGGCGGTCTGCTGGCGGGCTTGGTCTATGGCCGGTTTCTGATCCGCAACAAATAATTTTCCCCCATGAAGCTTTCCATTGTCGGCACAGGCTACGTCGGATTGGTCACGGGCGCTTGCTTCGCCGAAGTCGGCCACCACGTCATCTGCGTGGATAACGACGTCAACAAGGTCAAGATGCTCCAAGCTGGTGGCATCCCCATCTACGAACCGGGTCTGGAGGAGATGGTGAAGAAGAACGTGGCCGCCGGGCGCTTGAGCTTCACCGCGAGCATCGCTGAGGGCGTGGAAAAATCCGACGTGATCTTCATCGCCGTGCCGACGCCGCCGCAGGACGATGGCTCGGTGGACTTGAGCTTCATCGAGAAGGTTGCGCGCGACATCGCCGGCGCAATCACCAGCTACAAGATCGTCGTGGACAAGAGCACCGTGCCGGTCAACACCGGCGAGAAGGTGACGGAGACAATCAAGCGTTACTGCAAGTCGAAGGCCGAGTTTGACGTCGTCAGCAATCCCGAATTTCTGCGCGAAGGTTTTGCGGTCGAAGACCTGATGAAGCCCGATCGCGTCGTTATCGGCGTGCGCTCGCAGCGTCCAGTGAAGGCGATGACCGAAGTTTACACGCCGTTCAACGCGCCCATCATCATCACCGACATCAATTCCGCCGAGCTCATCAAGCACGCGGCGAATTCCTTTCTCGCGCTCAAGATTTCCTACATCAACGCCGTGTCCGCCATCTGCGAAGCCAGCGGCGCGAATGTTCAGGAAGTTGCCAACGGCATGGGCATGGACGCGCGCATTGGTCGCCGCTTCCTCGACGCCTCGCTCGGTTTCGGCGGCAGTTGTTTCCCCAAAGACTTGAGCGCGTTCATCAAGATCGCCGACCA
>JANMJO010000018.1:0-3748 GCA_031371425.1 Verrucomicrobiales bacterium
CGCCTCCACCGCGTTGAGCAGAAGATTCATGAACGCCTGTTCCATCTGGTAAAGGTCGCCCGCCACCAGGTCGGACGACGCACTGAAAGTTTTCTGCAGCGTGATGAGCTTCTCGTTGAGCTGATGCTGCACCATCCGCAGTGAATGTTCGAGAGCCGGGTGCATGCGGATGGGCGCGATGTTCGGCTTGGCCGGCCCGGCCACGCGCAACATCTGGCTGATGATGGCGTCAATGCGCTTCATCTCTCTCGCCACGATCTCCGCCAGTTCAGCGTCCTGGTTTTTCTCGAGCAGCAAATCCACGAACGTCCGCACCGCGACAATCGCGTTCTTCACCTCGTGCGCCATGCTGGCGGAAAGCGTCCCGATGTTCGCGAGCCGGTCGAGCCGGCGCAGGTTCAGCTCCAATTGCCGCGCCGTCGTCAGGTCGCGCAGGATCAGGATTAATCCCGCCACCTCTCCATTCGCGGCGGAGATGACGACGGTGTGGACGGAGACGGTGCGCCCCTCGTCGCGGGCAGTCGGAAGTTTGATATGCCTGTCGGCGATCGCCTCGCCCGTGGTGAAAATATCAGCGACGATCCGCCCCAGCGCCGCAGGAAGTTTCTCCGCCGGCTGGCCCAACGCGGCGGCGGCGGACAGATCCAGCAACCGCTCCGCCTCCGGCGAGAACGCCGTCACTTTCCGTTGCGAATCCAGCGCGATCACCGCACACGCGAAACTCTCGCGGAGGATACTGTGATAGCTCAAGTCCCCGGTGGACTCGTCTGGTTTATGAGCGGTGTTGTGCGGCATATTTAGTCAAAACTGTGTCTGATTAATCTCATAATTGACCGCTGATTCAAAGGGTTTTTCGCTGCTGCCCGCCGGGCGTGGCGGATTTATTCTTTTCTTTCAACACTCCGCCTCTACCCTTTCATCATGACATTGCTCCAAACCACCATCGAAGATTCCGTCGCCACATTGCGCGGGTTAACCAGTCTGGAGCAACCGCTTAACGCCGCCTCTGCGCTCGTGCTCCGCAGCCTCACCGCCGGACACAAACTCCTCATCTGCGGCAACGGCGGCAGCGCCTCCGACGCCACCCACATGGCCACAGAATTTCTTTGCCGCTTCATGGAAGACCGCCGTCCTTATCCCGCCATTTCGCTCACCGCCAACGGCGAGTTCATGACCGCCGTCTGCAACGACTACCACGCCGACGAAATCTTCGCGCGCCAAATCTGGGGTCTCGGCGCGAAGGGCGATGTCCTCATCGCCTTCACCACCAGCGGAAAATCCAGAAACGTCCTGCGCGCCCTCGAAGAAGCCAAGCGCAAGAACATCGAGAGCATCTGCTTCCTCGGTCGCAACGGCGGCTACACCAAAGACGTGGCGACCATTGACCTCATCGTCGCCGGCAACAACACCGCCCGCATCCAGGAAGGCCACAAGCTCCTCTTCCACGTCCTCTGCCAGCTCGTGGATGAAAAACTGCCGAAGGCGTGATCCACGGATTGCGCGAATCCCCTTTGCGCCTTTGCCTCCTTGCGCCTTTGCGTTAAACTTTCCGCGTGACCGCTGCCGCCGCTAAAACCCGCCACGCCGAACTCGCCGCCGAACTCCGCCGCCACGACCACGCCTACTACGTCGAAGGCCGGCAGCTCATCACCGACCGCGAATACGATGCGCTCTTCGCCGAGTTGCAGGCGTTGGAGAAAAAATTTCCCGACCTCGCCACACCCGAATCGCCCACCCAGCGCGTCGGCGGCGCACCCACCGAAAAGTTCGCCCGCGTCCAACACCTCGCGCCGATGCTCTCGCTCGACAAGATCGCCGCCAGCGACCACCCGACCAAGGACGAAGAGCCAGACCGCGATAAACGCAACCTCGCGCAGGACGAAAACACACTCGCCGAACTCCACGCCTTCGACGCCACCATCCGCAAACACCTCGGCCGCGACCACGTGCAATACATCCTCGAACCAAAAGTGGACGGCGTGTCCATCAGCGTCCACTACCGCCACGGCAAGCTCGCCCTCGGCGTCACGCGCGGCGACGGCACAGACGGCGACGACATCACCGCCAACCTCAAGACCGTGCGCGGCATTCCGCTGGAGCTTCAAAGTAGGGCAGGCGTCTCGCCTGCCCCGCGAGCGCGTCAGCGCGAGCATGAAGAACTTCCGCTCGCCAGCTTCGCTGGCGCGGGCAGGCGAGACGCCCGCCCTACTTTATTGGAAGTCCGCGGCGAAGCCTACATTTCCATCGAAGACTTCGCCGCGCTCAACGCGCGACTCGCCGCCGCCGGCGAAAAAAGTTTTCCCAACGCCCGCAACGCCACCGCCGGCACACTCAAGCAACTCGACCCGCGCCTCGTCGCCCAGCGCCCCATCCGCGCCGTGTTCTACGCCACCGGCGCGTGCGAAGGCATCGAGTTCCAGACGCACTCAGAGATGCTCCAAACACTCGCCAAGTCCGGCCTGCCCACGCAAAAACTCTGGTGGGTCTGCGACGGCATCGAGGAAGTCCTGAAAATTTACCGCGAGAAAATCGTCGCGCACTACGACGAAGCCAAAGACCTGCGCCGGCAATTGCCCTACGAGATTGACGGCATCGTGCTCAAGGTAAACACGCTCGCCGACTGGGCGAAAATTCCCGGTCGCAGCCGTTCGCCCGGCTACGCCATCGTCCACAAACCCGTGCCGTGGATCACACCCGCCGAGACGATTCTCAAAGCCATCACCGTGCAAGTCGGCCGCACCGGCGTGCTCACGCCCGTGGCCGAACTCGAACCCGTCTTCGTGCAAGGCTCGACCATCGCCCGCGCCACGCTTCACAACGAAGACGAAATCCGCCGCAAAGACCTCCGCATCGGCGACACCGTCGTCATCCGCAAAGCCGGCATGGTCATCCCGGAAATTTTCGAGGTGATGAAAACCAAGCGCCCGCCCGGCGCGAAGGAATTTGACCTGTTCCAGCACGTCGGCGGCAAATGCCCCGCGTGTGGCGGGCCGATCGCGAAGGATAACGTAGGGCAGGCGTCCCGCCTGCCCAGCGAGCGCATCAGCGCGAGCGTGAAAGATGCAGACACTGCTTCGCAGAGCTCGGGCAGGCGAGACGCCTGCCCTACTTTGGAAGTCGCCTGGCGCTGCCAGAACATCGCCGGCTGCCCGGCTCAACTCACGCGCCGCATCGAATACTTCGCAGCCCGCAAAGCGCTCGACCTCGAATCCCTCGGCGGCATCGTCGCCGAGAAACTCGTCGAGCGCGGCCTCGTCAAAGAACCGCTCGACCTGTTCGACCTGAAACTGGACGCACTCGGCAAACTGAACCTCGGCACAGACGACGAGCCGCGCACGTTCGGCGAGAAGAACGCCACCAAGATTCTCGAAGCCCTCCAACGCGCCAAGACCGCCCCGCTGAACCGCTGGATTCACGCCCTCGCCATCAGCGACGTGGGCGAGGCCACCGCGAAACAACTCGCCGCCACGCATGATTCCCTCGAAGCTCTCGCCGATTCAGAGGTGCTCCGCGACATCCGCGACCTCGGCTCAAAGGAAACCGAACGCGCCGAGATCAGTCCGCGCTCGCGCAAGAATCCGCCGAAGACCGACGCCGAAAAAGCGCTACGCCAGCAACGCGACGAGGAACTCAAGGCCGAGATTGCCGCCATCGAAGCCCAGTTGGACGCTGGCGGGTTGAAGGCGAAGCTTGTGGAAGTCGGCCCAGTGGCGGCGGCGAGCGTGCTGGATTTCTTTGCGTCGCCTGC
>JANMJO010000048.1:0-18821 GCA_031371425.1 Verrucomicrobiales bacterium
ATTTGTTTGAACCACATCCGCCGGGTGGCGTGTTCCGCCAGCCACGGTCGGGTGAAGTAGGTCTGCGCCAGCCACAGGTGTTCGTCCACGCTCGCTCTCGTGCGCCGGTCCTGCGCGGTTTGTTGCTGCGGATGGATGCGATAGGCAAACAAAGGTTCAGCCAGGTAGGCAAACCGCCCTTGCTCCAGCAGGTGAAACCACATTTCCAAATCACACGTCTGCCGGTATCGCTCGTCAAACCCCCGCCTCGCCTGACGGCTGCGGAACAGGGTGCGCGTCGGTTCGCCGATGATGTTTCCGTTCTGTTCCAGGCATTGCACCAGCACCGCCAGGCCATCGCAGACGCCTGTTTTTGGCAAACTGTTTTGCACGCGCAACACCCTCGATTCCGCGTCAATAATTTGTGCGCCGGACGCGACGAGTGACACCGTCGCATCCTCATCCAAGACTTGCGCCATACGCCGCAACGCCGCCGGTTGCAGCAGCAGATCGTCCGCGTGAATAAATTTTATGTAGTCGCCCCGCGCTTCCCGCAGGCAGGCGTTGTGGTTTTGCGTGAGGCCGAGGTTGACCGGATTGCGCCACCAGCGGATGCGCGGCTCTCTGGCCGCAAACGCCTCGATGATACCGGCGGTGCCGTCCGTGGAGCAGTCGTCGCTGACGAGGATTTCGTAGTCAGAAAAATCCTGCGCGAGAATCGAGTCCAGCGCCTCGGCGAGGAAGGCTTCGCCGTTGAATACCGGGACGAGGACGCTGATCTTGGGCGCGGGCATGGGCGGATTATAGGCGTCGCGGTGGCCAATCCCAGAGCAAACTCTCGCAGTGGCGCGCGGGTTTTGCGGTTGAAATGCCGGGGCAAACCTCTACGTTCTGCCCCGTCGGCGCGGCGGCAACTTTGATATCCGAAATGAAAACCTCGGTCTCGGTCTTGATCAACAATTTCAACTACGCCCGGTTCTTGGACCGCGCGATCGAGAGCGTCCTGGCGCAAACCGCGCCCGTGGATGAGATCATCGTGGTGGACGACGGCAGCACGGATAATTCGCGGGAGGTCTTGCAGCGGTGGGCGGCGCGGGACGCCCGGATTCAACCCATCTTCCAGGCCAACGGCGGGCAGCTCTCCTGCTTCAACGCCGGGTTCGTCCGTTCCACCGGGGACATCGTCTGCTTTCTCGACGCGGACGATGAATATTATCCGGGCCACATCGAGCGGTTGCTCGGGGTGTATCAAGCGCGACCTGAAATTGATTTTGTGTTCTGCCGCTGCAAACCCGTCAGCGCCGATGGCGGCGACGCGAACAACATCACGCTGCCCTGGGAGGTCAAGGCCGGGGATTTTGATTACGGGCTTACATTTTGTCGCGCCACTTTTCAGTGTGAATGGCTGGGCAGCCCCACCTCCGCCATCTCGGTTCGGCGGAAACTGCTGGGCCGGATTTTGCCCAGTCCATTGGAGTCGCAGTGGCGGATGCATGCGGACAACGTGCTCGTCTTTGGAGCCGCCGCGTTCTGGGGGCGGAAATATTATCTGGCGACTGCGGGCGTCCGCTACCATCTGCACGGCGGCAATCATTGGTTTGGCGTGGTGGAAAACATCGCGGTCAAATTGAGCTATGAGTTTGCCCTCACCAACCTGCTGCACCACTACAATCCAGGATTTCCCTCGAGCCGATACGAGGCGCGCGGCTTCAGCCAGTTGTTGTATCAAGAATTCACCAGCATCCCCGAACCGGGGCGGGCGGAATACCAACTCTACCAGAAATTAATCCGCAAGTTCGGTCGCCGTCGCCGGCTGAAGTTCCGGTTCAAGCTGTGGGAACGATGGCGGAAAATTTTGCGCCGCCGCAGAGCGACGCCGGTCAAGCCCGGCTGAACCGCCGCCGTAAACTTCCACGGAGCTAGAAGCTCCATGAACTCGCCCACTAGGAAGTGGGCGTTCCGGGAGCGCCCGCTTCCCAGCGGGCGAGTTCCAGCGGCATCCTGCCGCCTTTGCGTTCTCTGCGCCTCTGCGTTTAGCCGGTTGCCGAAGTTGAAACCCCGCAAACGAAATCTGTTTTCCATCCGCAAAATCCGCGAAATCCGCGGTTACTGTTTCGGAGTTCGGGTAAAAGTTTTCTGCGTTTTCCAGTCAACGGGGTCAGCGGTAAAATATTTTCCCGCCGGCTCGCCACTCGCGCAGCGTGTGGCCGTGGCGGCGGCGTTCACTGCCTGCCTGCCACGTTTCTGTCAGCTTGCGTTGCCAGCGCGACCAGCGGCGCTGCCACCAGCCGATTTTCCATTTCGTGCGGAAATAGCCGACGGTCTCCGCGCGAGTCGAGCCGTGTTCCTGCGCCAGCGCACGCTGCGTGACGTTGCCGAAATGGTGGAGGTAACTGCTGCCGGTCGTCACGAGCTTGAAGCCAGCGTTGCGGGCGCGCCAAAAAAAATCCACGTCCTCGTTGCCACCGTGGCGGAAATTTTCATCGAACTCGCCGATGCTCGCGAACACGCGTCGGTGCACGAGAAAACACACGCCGCCGTCAATGCCCCGCCGCCAGACCGCCCGCATCTCCGCCATGAAATCCCGCGCATAATTCGCGAGGTCGTAATTCAATTCGCCCTCGCCCAGCGCGGGGCTGACGAGGTCCGCGCCGGATTCCTCGGCGAAGGCGACCAGGTTTTCCAGCCAGCCGCGCGGCGTCACCACGTCGTTGTTGAGGAACAGAATCCAGCCCGTGGCGCTCGCCTGAAAGCCTTGATTCCAGGCCGCCGCGCATGCGCGGTTCTCGGCGTTGGTGATGACGCGCAGCGCCGGTCGCGTCGCCAGAAATTCCGTCGTGCCGTCCGTGGAGGCGTTGTTGACCACCACGATCATCGCATCCGGGCAACCGGCGGCGTTGAGGCTCTCCAGGCATTGCCGGGTGTAATGCAACTGGTTGAAAACCGGGATGACGATGGTGGCGTCCATTATCAGATTAATCGCAGGCAGGTAGGGACGCCGCGCTGCAGCGTCCCTACCCGTCAATTTTGGTGACAACGGCATGTTGGATTCATTCGCTCCATGGCAGGAGTTTTTTTGCGTCAAACTCCGGCTGCGCTTGCGGCGACTGTTCTGTCGCCGCGCCGAGCCGGCCATGCGCCAAGATGTTTTCGTAGTGGCGGAGATAATTTTTTGCCATGGCCACATGAGTGAAGCCGCCGTGCAGGACGTGATTGCGGCAGGCTTGCGGCGAGAAGCGCGCTGGATTTTTCACTGCCTCGACCAATTCATCCGCGTTGGCGGACAACACGCCGACTTCCGGCGTGACGATTTCCGGCAGCGAGCCATACGGCGTGCCGGCGACGAACGCGCCGCTGACCAGCGCCTCGGTGAGGGCGAGACCGAACGGCTCTTCCCAACGCACGGGGAAAATCAGGCAGCGTGCGCGCGCCAGCAGGTCGCGCTTCTCAGCGCCGCCGAGCATGCCGTAGTAACGCACGCCACGGATGGCGGGGAGCAGGCGTTGCAAATTCATCGGCCAGTTGCGCGAGCCGAGCACGCGCAACTCCAGCCCCGCGCGCCGCGCCACGGTCGCCGCGCCCGCGAGATTTTTCACCGGCCACCGCGCCTTGGCCAGAAACACCGCGTAGTCGCCGCGCGTTTCGGCGCAGGTGTATTCCGCCGGGTCAATGCCGTTGTGAACGAAGTGCCGCGAGCCGTGATTCGCCGCGTGACGGCGCGAGACGAAAATCGTGTTCGCATGAAATCGTTCGCTGGGTTTGCCGTTGCCCTCGACGGTCACGATGAATGGCTTCGGCGCGGCGGGTTGCGAGTTATCCCACAGATGCACGATGTCGGTCGTCGCGGGAACAAGCCGTTGCCACGCGAGCGGGTCGGTTTCTTCCGGCGCAATGGGCCGCAGCTCCGCGCCGGGGATGCGGCTCTGCGCGTTGGCGATGAGCGTGACGGTGTGGCCGAGTTCGATGAGGCCTTTGCCGAGCCAGTAGATGACGCGCTCCGTGCCGCCGTAAAGCTGCGGGGGAATCGCGATGCGGCCGGGTTTGTAGAGCGTGATGTGCATGGTCAGTCGCGCGTGGCGAGGATGAACTTCTCGCCCGCGTTCCGCAACGCCTCCGGCAAACGTCCTTCGCGCAGAGCAGGCAGCCAATCGTTCTTCGGCGGCGCGCCGGGAATCACCGCCGCGAGGTGCAGGCGATAGCCGTGCGCGGCCAGCGGCAGTAAATCTTTTTCGCGCCCCAGCACAGCGGTGAAATTGGTCGCCATGTTCAGCTCCAGCGGTTCGGTGCGCACCACAATGAATTTGCCGCCGGAGAAAAGTCGGATGCCACTCGCCTTCGCCGGGCTGCCGATGAACAGCACGGGCTTGGCAGGGTCAACGTATTCACGCTCCAGCGCGCTCGCCATCTGCTGCGTCGGGTCAGGCAGCGCCGCCGGGCTGATGGCGAAAACCAGCAGCGGGAAAATTAGCAGCAGCGCCAGCCCCACGCCCTGCAACTCCGAAAACCAGCCGCGCCGCAGCGCGCCCCAAGCGAGCGCCGCGCCCGCCGCGAGGAACAGCGCGGCGGCCAGCACCGGCGCGAGCGTGAGTCCCCATTGCAAGTTGATGAACACCGCCGCCGTGAGCAACACCGCCAGCGTCCACAGCCAGAACTTCAGGATTTCGCGCGGCGAGAAAACCAGCCGCGTCGCCGCTGCGTTCGTGAGGATGTCCGCCACGAAAATCGCCGCGAGCGGCGCGGCAGGCAGCAGGTAGCGCACGGAAACATTGCTGCCCAGCGCGAAGCCCGCGATCAGCACCGCGCACCACGCGAGGATGAAGTGCCGGGCCGTGGTTGGGAGTTCCGCCTTCAGGCGGCTCGGGTTGGGGGAGGGGACGGACCGCCTGAAGGCGGAACTCCAAACTTCCAGCGCCGGCAGACTCCACGGCAAAAAATTCACCGCCAGAATCAGCGCGAACACCGGTGCGCGCCAGAGCGGCGACCACCAGCCGCCGTGCAGGTTGCCGGAAACTTGGTCGTCGAAGAACACGTGCCACGCCGCCGCGCCGTAGCGGTGGAAAATATACGCGAACCACGCCGCCACCAACGCCGTCGCCAGCGCGAGGCTTGGCGCGTGCAGAAGTTTTTTCACCGCGCTGAACTTGCGTTCCCGCACCGCCACGAACGCCCACGCGAAGAGGACGATTCCCGCGCCGAGCAAGCCCTTGCTCCACGCCGCGCCCGCCGCGCCGCCGTAGGCCATCCAGAAAGCGCCGGTCGTGAATTCGCCGAGTGCGATGAGCCGCAGAAAGCCAAACGCGCTCAGCGTCACGAAGAAAATCAGCAGCGCGTCCGGGATGGAGCGCGTGGCGGCGAAGATGAATTGCGCGTGCGATGCCAGAATCACCGCCGCGAGCAGGGCGGTGATTTCGTTGCCGGTGAGTTTGCGGGCGAGCCGCCAGGTGAGGAAGATTGTGGCGCAGCTCGCGAGCAGGAACGGCAGGCGCGCGGCAAACGCATTCACCCCGAACGTGGCGAAGCTCGCCGCCGTGACCCAGTAGGCGAGCGGCGGTTTGTGGAAACGCGGCAGCCAGTTCGTCGTGCCGCTCTCGGGCGTCTTGGGCACGAGCCAGTCGTGGTCGCGGAGCATCTGCATCGCGCCGTCGGTGTAGTGGCGCTCGTCGGGATAGGGCAGCGCAAACGTCGCCACGAACGGCAGCACGGCGAGCGCGAAGAGGAGGACGAGATGCGTGATGGTCAGGCGGGAATTCATGTAAATCAGCTCGGAGTTCCGCCTTTAGGCGGCTCGGGTGTACGCCAAGCCGAACCGCCTAAAGGCGGAACTCCGAGCGTGGAAGTATGCGGCTTCATTCAGCAAATTCTCCGGCGGATTTTTTCGCCTTGCGTTGCGCGGCGAAAAAACTTTTCAGCAGCGCAACACATTCATCCACGCGCACGCCGCTGGTGATCTCGCAACGATGGTTGAGCGTGGGGAATTGCAGCAGGTTCAACGCGCCGCCCGCCGCGCCGCCCTTCGCATCGCCCGCGCCGAAGACCACGCGCGCCAGCCGGGTGTGGACGATTGCGCCGGCGCACATGGGGCAAGGTTCTTTGGTGACATAGAGCGTGCAGTCGGTGAGCCGCCAGTCGCCGACGGCGTTTTGCGCCTGCGTGAGCGCGAGCATCTCGGCGTGCGCGGTGGCGTCCTTGAGCAACTCTACTTGATTGCTCGCCCGCGCGATGATGCGCCCCTCGCGCACGATGACCGCGCCGACGGGAACTTCCTCCGCCTCGTAAGCGCGGGCAGCCTGCCTCAACGCCTCGCCCATGAAATGCGCGTCGCTTTGCAGGTCAATGATCGGGTCGTCCATGCGCAAACAATGCAGAAGGCGGAAGGAAGAATGAAGAATTAAAATCGGGCGCGCGGCGAAAACAATTTTAACGCAAAGGCGCAAAGGTGCAAAGCCGCCAGGGAAAATTCCGCAGCAATGTCATCCGCCCACGAAAGTGTTGTTGAGCCGGGTTTAGCCCCGCCGCGAAGCGGCAACGGAAATTAGCCAGACACGAAGTGTCTGGTGTGTTGGTCAAAATGATTTTCCGTCCCGGAGGGACGATGGAAAACGCCAGATGATTCCGCCGTCCTTTCAGGACGGATTATTTGTGGCGATGTTCCAGACACTTCGTGTCTGGCTAATTTCCGGTTGTCCCTCCGGGACGAAACGGATGCGCGCGCCACGGCACGGAGCAACCGGCCAGCGGCGGGAGCGGGGTGATGAACCAAGTCAGCGGGGAAATTTTCCGGGCGTGGCAACGCCATCAAGACAATCCCAACGGGATTGAATCATTCAGCTCAGCGTTGCCGCGACGCAGGAGGGGCTACGCTGGGTGATGGATAGTAAATGACCTCAACCCTGAAGGGGTTGAATCCTTGCGGTCAACGCGATGATGCAACCCCGTTGGGGTTGATGATTTTTTGGGATGGTTTCCTAGGGTAGCTCGTGCCTCGCAACCCTAGGCTGAATGATGGAATCCCGTTGGGATGCTGGAAATTTGTTGTCGAGTGGAACTCATCATTCCGCATTCGCTGTCCGACTTTCCTCCAACGTCCAGTCATTCCGCCCATCAGGATGGCAATGGCAGTGCGCGGCGAAGAAGCCACCGCGATATTGCCAGAACCACGGCCAGATGCGTTCGCGCTGCGGCTGATTCCAACACTCACCGCAATAATTTAGCGTGCTGCTTCAGCCACCGTTCGGCCACCAGATAATCAGGACACAGCCGCGCCACTTCCTGCCAGAACTTATCCGAGTGGTTCATCTGCCTGCGGTGTGCCAGTTCATGCAGGATGATGTAGTCGCACACATAGCCCGGTGACTGAATCAGTCGCCAGTTGAGTGAGATGTTTCCCTGACGTGAGCACGAGCCCCAGCGGGATTTCTGATTCCGCACTGAAACGCGAGTCGCGCTCACTCCGTGGATGGCCGCCAACTCTCTGACGCGCGGCGGCAGTTCCAGCGTGGCCAGTTGGCGCAGGTGTTTTTGGATGGCGGGGCGCAGGTCGGCGGACACATCGGCAACCTGAATTAGTTCGGTGCCGAAACGAATTCCACCATCGGCATCCACCTCGATGCGGACGGGCTTGCCTCGAAAAATAATCTCCGTTCCCGGATTCCAAGCGACCGCAGTTTTTGGCTGGGCGGCCAGTCGTTGGAATTGTTGCTCCAGCCAGGCGACGTTCTGGGAAGCGAAGCCCATGGCTGCGGTGATAGTTCCCCGATGTGGAATGGTCACTCGCACGGTGCCGTCAGGACGCAGGCGGAGCAGGTAGCGGCGTGCTCGCGGGTGATGCACCATCAAGAGCGGAACTGTCCGCGATCCCACCTGCAACGCGGCGGTCTTTGTGCCGGCGGCTTGCCAGCGGGAGATGCCTGCCGACACGGATGGGATGTTCATAAAACCCAACTTTAGTCCTTCGCGATTTTTACCCCGGGTGTCCAAGTGGAGTTTTCCAGCAGTTGAATTCCTGGTTTGAGAAAAGTGATGCGCCGCGTCTTGTAAAGTTTGCCCAACGCCTGCTTGAAGGCTTTTTTACTGACGCCGAAAGTTTGCCGGATCGCGACGGGCGAGCTGTCGTCGTCATAGGCGAGCTTGCCGCCGCTGCGTTCGAGCATCTCGACGATCTGGTTCGTCAGCGGTGCCACGCGTTTGTAGCCGGCGGCATCCAGGCTCAAGTCGATTTTTCCGCCGGCACGGACACTCCGGACGAACCCCTTCAGCTTTTGGCCGATGCGTAATACTGCGGCAAGATTGCTCTTGTAGAGCTGTCCGCGATGCGCGTTCTCCACAATGGCTTCGTAGCCGAGCGGGGTTTTGCTGGTGACCAAAATACTCACCGGCTGGCCGTCGCGATACGCGGCGCGCTCCCGGTTCAGATGCCGGTTCAACCGCGTGCTGGCGAGAATGCGCTTGGTCTGCACGTCGAGGCAGACATAGACGACCACCCAGTCGCCGGGTTGCAGGGGAAACTCCTGTTCGCGGAACGGAATCAACAAATCTTTTTCCAGCCCCCAATCCAGAAACGCGCCGACTTGCGGGTGGACGCTGAGGACTTTCATGTATCCGAACTCGTCAACCATCGCGTTCGGCGTTTCGGTGGTGGCCACGAGCCGGTCTTCGGAATCGCGATAAACAAACACGTCCAGTTTGTCATTCGGCGCAAGAGCCGTCGGAACATAACGACCGGGCAGAAGGATTTCGCCCAGCTCCCCGCCGTCAAGGTAGCAGCCGGACTGAGTGGTTCGCGCGACGGTGAGCGAATTATATTTGCCGATGATTGCCATGCGCCTTCAGTTTAGGCATGACCTGTAGGTAGCGGGAGAAAAAACGGCGACCGCTTGACGCGCGGTAAAAAATATCCGCCCCTTGCGTTCTGCCAAATGAGGCTTAGCTTGCCTCGGGTCGATACAGACAGAGTTGAGCGGTGTAAGAGATCGGTCAGTTAGGATTCTGTATCGGCCCACTTCGTTTGCCGGAGAGGCTGCATTTCCCAACAAACCTTCCCACGCCTAATCAATGCCGAGCAGCTCGACTTCAAAGACCAGCGTGGAGTTCGGCGGTATCGCGCCGGGATAACCCTCGCGGCCATAGGCGAGTTCAGGCGGGATGGTGAGCTTCACCTTGTCGCCTATTTTCATGCTGGCCACGCCGAGATCCCAGCCGGCGATAACTTGCCCCTCGCCCAGCACGAAGGTGAACGGCTCGTCGCGATCCACGGAGCTGTCAAACTTGCCGCCGTTCGTGAACCAGCCGGTGTAGTGGACGGTCACAGCCTGGCCTTTCTTCGGCGTTGCGCCGTTGCCGGTGGTGAGTTTCTCGATATTCAATTCATTTGCCATGGCCGTATTGTCATCACATTGCAGCCCGCAGGTCAATGCAGCGGCGGAAGCATCCGGTCTCTGGCGCAAAAATCCGCGCCTTCACAGGCGCGGCTACCCACAGCGCGATCCGCTCGTAGCCGCGCTTGTCAAAGCGCGGTTGTCGTTCGCGGTGGGAGGTTGCAAATCACGGTGGAAAACCAAACGACAGCTTCACCGCCGCGTATTCCGGATGAATCGTCCCATCCGCTGCGCGAATAATTAATTCCGGCTCGCTCCATGTCCGTTGGCGCATCGCCTCCGGCAAATCCTCGCCGCGCATCATCACGAACAAGCCGAGCAGCGGACGCTCGCCCTCGCGCAACACCACAGCCCGCCGCCGCACGATGACCAATCCCGCCGCGCCCGCGCCCGAGCGCACTCGCTCCTCCTGTCCCACGGGTGCGATGGGAAATACGCAGGCGAACACGCCGCCGCGCTCCAGATGTCGCGCCGCCGTCGCGCAATAATCCGCCACGTTCCCGCGCAGTTCAAAACGGCAGGCGAGCTTTTGCGGATGCCCGCTCTCCACCCCGCTGCCCTGCGGAAAATACGGCGGGCTGCCCAGCACCAGATCGAATTTCTCCTCCACGCGCAGCACGCCGGCATCGCGGAAATCGCCCGTGCGGATTTCGTAGCGCTCCGTCAGGCCGTTCCACGCCGCCGATTTGTGCGCGAGCCGGACGCTGTCCGCCTGCGCCTCCACGGTGACGAACCGCGCGCCCGGCAGCCGCCACGCCGCAATCATCCCCACCGTGCCGATGCCGCTGCCGAGGTCCAGCACCGTGCGCGCCGTGGGACACCAACTCGTGCCATACCACGCGGTCAAAACGTCGTCGGTGGAAAACCGGTGGCCGTCCTTGAGCTGGAAAATGCGGAAGTGGCCGCTGATGGCGTCCAAAGTTTCGCCCGGTGCAACGGCGGGTTCGCCTGTCAGCGCGCCCGGCGGGACCGGGCCGGGCTTGGCCCAGCCCTTGAAGAAAAGATCGGGCGGAGTCATCGCTTGCCCCGCGCGGCAAGGAATTTCTCCACGTATTTGCCGAGCATGTCGGCTTCGAGGTTCACCGCGTCGCCGACCTTGCGGTCGCGCAGCGCTGTGATCTCGTAGGTGTGCGGGATGATCCAGATGCGGAAACTTTTCTTCTGCACGGCGGCGACCGTGAGGCTCATGCCATCCACCGCCGCCGACCCTTTGAAAACCAAGTAGCGCATCACGTCCGGCGGCGCGGCGATGTCGAGCACGTGATCCTTGCCCGCGCGTTCCCAGCGGAGGATTTTGCCGACGCCGTCAATGTGACCGGTGACAAAGTGCCCGCCAAACTCGCCGCTTGCGCTCAATGGCCGCTCCAGATTCACGAGCGAACCGACCTTGGCGAATTGCAGATTTGTGCGCCGCCACGTCTCTTGAAGCAGATCGAACTGGACGAGCTTGGATTTGCCGCTCCCGGAAATCTTCACCGCCGTGAGGCAGCAGCCGTTGACCGCGAGGCTGTCGCCGAGCTTGAGGCCGCGGCCGGTCGTGCCGACGCGCACGGTGAGCTGGATGGATTTGGCGGTCGGTTTGATTTTCTCGACCGTTCCTGCTTCTGCGACGATGCCGGTGAACATGGGTCAATGTTGCAGGTTGCAAGTTGAAGGTTACAAGTTGAAAAAACCTTCAACTTTAGGCACGTCGCTGTTTTCGGCGACCGCCGCCCTCACCCCTAACCCCTCTCCCGTCCGACGGGAGAGGGGGACAGCAATCGGCGCTTCCCGGAAACGCGAACGCGGGTTGGATAGAACACAGTTGCTGCCGGCTCGTTGAAAACCTCGCCGCGTATTCTGACATGACCGTATCCGAGTCAACCGAAGGCGTCAGCGTGCTCTCCCTCTCCCATTGGATGGGAGAGGGCTGGGGTGAGGGCTGTCAGCAGCAAATCTGGGCCGAGCTTGCGCCACTCGACATCGCGGAGCTGGATGGCCTCGCTCAAGCTTTTCGCACCGTCGCCGGCGACGCCTTTGCGGGAATCGCGACCGCCGAGAATCTTGGGCGCGTAGAAAAACGCCACGCGCTGCGCGAAGCCGCCGAGCAGGAACGAGGCGTTCACCTCGCCGCCGCCTTCGACCAGCAGGCGGGTGACGTTCTGCACGCCGAGTTTTTTCAGCAGCCAGCGCAAATCAATTGCCGATTGCCGATTGCCGATTGCCGATTTGGAACAGGGGGCGACTAGGATGTTCGCGCGCTTGGTCAGCGCGGCGACGCGAGCCTTTGGCGCGCGTTTGCTGACGACGATGGTGGTCAACGCCGCGTGTTCATCGCTCACGACTTTGGCAGTGAGCGGCGTGCGCGCCATCGAATCCAGCACGATGCGGCGAAGTTGTTTTTGCCCTTTGCCTTTTGCCTTTTGCCCTCTCGCAGTGAGCGAGGGGTTATCCGCCAGAACAGTGTTCACGCCGACGAGGATGGCGTCGCTGCCGTGGCGCAGTTTCATGCCGTGGGCGCGGGCTTGCGCGCCGGTGATCCATTTGGATTCGCCGCTGGCGGTGGCGATTTTGCCGTCCAGCGTCATCGCGGCTTTGACGGTGACGAACGGGGTGCGGCGGACGATCCAGTGGTTGAAGGCTTCGTTCAAGGTTTGGAGTTCCGCCTTCAGGCGGTCGGGTTGCTTTATATTCGCCGAGCCGCGTAAACGCGGAACTCCAAACGAACCCGCCGTGATTCCGGCGCGTTTCAAAATGGCGAAGCCTTTGCCGGCGTGCTGCGGATTCGGGTCGGTCGCGCCGATGACGACGCGCCGGATGCCAGCGGCGAGGATGGCCTCGGTGCAGGGCGGCGTGCGGCCGTGGGTGCAGCAGGGTTCGAGCGTGACGTAGAGCGTGGCGCCGCGGGGATTATGGCCGTGCTTGGTGGCATCGAGGAGGGCTTCGATTTCGGCGTGGGGCTGGCCGGCGCAGCGATGCCAGCCGCGCCCGATAATTTTGCCGCCTTTGACCAGCACCGCGCCGACCATGGGGTTGGGCGAGGTGTTGCCGTAGCCGCGCTGGGCGAGCCGGAGGGCGAGGCGCATGAATCGGGCGTCAGACATCGCGGCCATCGTAGCTGCTGGCGCGAGATGCGCCAAAGCCAAAAGCGGGAGGCCAATCACGGCGGTGTCAGCGTGTGGCCGGGAAGGGAACAGATAGGAGTTTCATCCAAATGCCCGATGGTATAAGTGCCACCAGCGGGACAGATGGGCACTTTGTTGTCCGTCAAATAAGGGGCGATGTCTGCGCTGGCAAGAACATCGATTATGGTTTTGTGGTTTTCCAAAGCTGATTGTTGTTTGGCGGCGTCAATCTGCCGGAGGTTTTTGAGGCAAGAATTCTGGGCGCGGATATAGGCGATGGCCACAGAATTCGTGTCGGATAGAAGTTGAAGCAGGTCAGGCGCGTTCCATATGGCAAGATACTCGGGCGATAATTTATGACTGGGAATCGTGCAGCCGGGCACTTCGCCCACCCGGCCGATGGAATATTCACCGGTGCCGGTACAGGCGGGCATTTTATTGCTCTTCAAATAGAGGGCAACTTCAGTCGACGTGGGAATATCATTTGTGCTTTTGTGGTTTTCCAAGGCCCACTGGCGCTTGGCCGAAAAAATTCCGGCAAGATTGTTTACGCAGACGTTAGCCTGTCTGACTACTTGCTCCGGGACCGGTGGCGGGCCGGTTTGGGCGCTGATGGACCCGGCGGCGGCCAGAGCGAAAATAACCACCGCCAAGAAACGAAGCCGAAACGCCCAGCGCGCCGCGCTTAAGAGTATGATTTCAGGATTCACAAACTATTTGCCTCCGTCCGTTTTTAACCCCGCCCACCGCTTCCGGTTGCGGAGCGTTACCGCTTGCGCCGCCGCGCAGGGCCGAAGTAGTAGCCGCCGCTCAAGCGCACGCCTTTGACTTTGCGTTCGTGGCCGACGGCTTGGCCGGGTTTGCCTTCCTCGAAGAGCGCGGTGTATTTGTAGTTGAAGGTGTCGAGTTTGATGCGCTCGATTTTTTTGCTGATGAAGCGTTCGATGGAGGCGACGTGCGGGGAGTCTTCGGCGACCATCAGCGTGAAGGCGTCGCCGCTGGCTTCGGCGCGACCGGTGCGGCCGTTGCGGTGGATGTAGTCTTCGGGATGCTGCGGCACGTCGTAGTTGATGACGTGGCTGACGTCGGCGATGTCCAATCCGCGGGCTGCGATGTCGGTGGCGACGAGGACTTCGTATTTGCCTTCGCGGAATCCTTGGAGGGCTTGTTCGCGTTCTTTCTGGGTGCGGTTGGAGTGGAGGACGGCGACGGCGTGGTTGTTTTTCTTGAGCAGGCCGGCGACGCGGTCTGCGCCGTGTTTGGTGCGGCAGAAGATGATGACGGAATCGTAGTTCACGGAGTCGAGGAGGGCGCGGAGGAGGTCGCTCTTCTGACTCTCGGAGACGGGGTAGATGACGTGCTTGACGGTTTCGGCAGGCGTGCGGCGCGCGCCGATCTCGATGGTTTGGGGCGCGCGCATGGCCCATTTGATGAGGGTCTCGATCTGCACGGGTATGGTGGCGGAGAAGAGCGAGGTGTGGCGTTCGCGGGGGATTTTGTCGAGGATGCGGCGGACGTCGGGGAGGAAGCCCATGTCGAGCATGCGGTCGGCTTCGTCGAGGACGAGGTATTGGACTTGGTCGAGTTTGCAGGTGCCCTTTTCCATGTGGTCGAGCAGGCGGCCGGGTGTGGCGACGATGATATCCACGCCGTCGCGGAGGGCATCCATCTGCGCGCCGTAGCCGACGCCGCCGAAGACGACGGCGACGCGGAGGTTGGTGAAGCGGGCGTAATCGCGGATGGCGGTCTCGACTTGGGCGGCGAGTTCGCGGGTGGGTTCGAGGATGAGGACGCGGGTGGCGTGGCTGTGTTCGCCGAGTTTGGAAAGGATGGGCAGGCCGAAGGCGGCGGTCTTGCCGGTGCCGGTCTGGGCGCTGCCGATGATGTCAATGCCTTCGAGGATGAGGGGGATGCCGCGGAGTTGGATGGGCGTGGGTTCGACGTAACCCATCGCTTTGATGCCCTCGAGAATTTTTGGGGCGAGACCTAATTTGCTAAAAGCCATGCGCGACAGTAGCAGCGTGTGATGTTCAAAGGAAGCCCGGATTTGCTGCGTTCAACCCGACATCGGATGTCGGGGTCAGCTTCTGATACGCACTGAATGACTACGAACCTTTGGAGGGCTTCTGTGCGCCCGGGTTTTCCGCGAGGGCGCGGAAAACTGCGCCCGGGGCGGGCACTCTCCCATTCCTATTTCGGCGTTCGGGTTCAAGGTTGTCGCGTGGATGCACAAAGAAAAAAGCGGCGCTCAAGGAGCGCCGCTTGGAAACAGGCTTCAATGGTCAGGCGGGCGGATTTTCTACCGCTGCGGGCGCGGCGCAGGTGTCTGGCGCGGGTGGTTCGGACGCGGTTTGTTCCTCGCTCGCTTCGGCTTCGGGGGGAGCGGCGGCTTCGGCGGCGGCTTCGGCGGCGAAGTCGGTGGCGAAGTCGGTGGCGCTCGGTGCTTCGCTGGCGGTCGCGACTTCGGCGGTGGAGTGTGGAGTTCCGTCTTTGGACGGTTCTTCACGCGAGGCCGCTGGAAGGCGGGACTCGGAACTCGCGGGCTTGGGCGCTCGGGGCGGCTTGGGCACGGGCTTCTTGGCGGTGTCCAGTTTGCCGTCGGCGAATTCGATGACGTGGCCCTGGTGCACGAGCCAGTGGAGGTCGGCGATGATGGCGTTCTGTTCCGCCGTCGGCTGCAAGGCTTCGAGGGTGACGGGCGCGGCAGTCGGGGCGCCGCTTGGAGTTCCGTCTTTAGACGGCTCCCCGCCCGGGGCCGCCTGAAGGCGGGACTCCGAGCGCTCCGGTTTCGGAGAGGGCGCGAGGTTTTCGACGAGTTTGCGGCGGGAGCATTTGGGATGTGCGTTGATGAATTGCACGATCTTCTTGATGCCGTCGGAAACGGGGGTGGTTTCAACTTCAAGGAACATGGGCCGCGCGACGGAGACGTGGGTGACGGTTTTGTTGACCTTGAAGAAGTGCAGGCCGTGGTCGGAGAAGCGCTGGCTCAGGCCGGTCGCGATCTGGAGCGGGAAGGTGAATTGCGCGTCCCACGCGGCGCGGAGGACGCGGGTGAGTTCGGGCGCGCGCATGGCCTTGGCGGCGTCGCCGGTGAGCGTGGCGGATTCGACGGGCTTGATGATGTTGGCGAGGTGCGTTTCGCGGAAATGTTTTTCCACTTCCTCCATGGTCGCGAGGCGCAGCGGCTCGGGCAGGTTCAGGCAGACGAAGTCGGTCTTGAAGCTCTGGTCTTCGATCCATTTTTTGACGATGGCTTCATCTTTCACGATGCGGACGCTGGCCTTGAATGACTCGAAGGGCATGCGCGCGAATTTCTCGGCGTGGAGCTTGCGGAGTTTGTTCTGGTAGTCGTGGTTGTTGGGCGGGCCGAGAATCTCGCCGCTGAAACCGCATTGCGCGACGAAGGTGTAAACGCCCTTGGGCGGTTCGGTGGCGGTGCGTTCGGCTTGGTAGAACGTGTTGAAATGTTTGCGGAGGACGTGGGCGACGGCGTCGTTCTCGGACAACCACGGCGTCTCGTCGAGCGCGCAGACGAATAGGGGCTGGATGGGCTTGCCCTCGGCGTTTTTCTTCACGCTGAAGGTGATGGAATGGCGCTCGTGTTTGTTCAGAATCATCCGCGCGATCTGGAAGAGCGGGTAGGCGCGGCCGTTCATCTTGATCTGGCGGGCGAGGGATTCCACGCCGTTCTGGTCGGGCATGAACGCGACGCTGATCTCGGCCAATGGCAGGGGCGCAGGCGGCGCGGAGCGTTGCTCGCGGGAATCATCCCGGCGCGGGCCACGGCGGTCGCCGCCGCCGAAACTGGGACGGCCACCGGGCGCGCTATCCCGACGCGGGCCGCCGGGGCGTTCGCCGCCGCGCGGCGCGCCGCCTTGACCGGGGCCACGGCTCGGGCCATCGCGACGCGGGCCGCCGGGGCGGCGACCACCGCTATTGCGGTCGTCAAAGGAGCGGGCGGGGCGGTCATCGCCGGCAAAGTTGGAGTAGTTTTTGGTGGGAGCGGTTCCCTGTGCCCAGGCGGGCTGGAACAGTTTTTCCAAATCAAATTCGTTTTCGGGCAATGTGTTCATGGATTTCCATCCGGCGGGGGCTGCAAGTCAGCCCGGCACAAATGGGAGGTTAGAATGAATGAATAATGGCGGATTGCAAGCATCGGCTGCGCGGATAACGGGTCGGCTGGGATTGTATGGGGTGGTTGCCCACTGTTTTATGCATGCACTCGGACTTTGACAGCTCCAAGCGGCACACTGGCGGGCTGTAAGTCGAATCCGCAGATTGCGCAGATTAAAATTTCCGACGCGGAAATCTGCGTCCATCTGCGTCATCTGCGGAAAACTCTTCTGTGGAAAATCACTCGTTGACGTGGATCACCTTCGCCGGCGGAAAGCCGTTGAACCACGTCGCCGAGGCGTTGCTGTAGGCGCCGATGTTCTCGGCATAGACCAAATCATCAATCTCCAATTCCGGCAGATGATCTGATTGCGAAATCGTATCCAGCCCGTCGCACGTCTGGCCGAACACGGCGCAAATCTCCTTCTTGCCGGACTTGAACGCGGACAGCGGATACTGGCAATGGTCGAAGATGATGCCGCTGAACGTGTGATACACGCTGTCGTTGATGTAATAGCATTGCTTGCTGTCGCGCACCGCCTTGCCGATGACGCGGGCGACTGACGTGGCTGCCGTTGCGACGAGAAATCTCCCCGGCTCGGCGAGAATCTGGATGTCTTTGTCGAACAGCCGGTCAATCTCCGTGTTGATGGCCTTCGCCAACTCGCGGAACGGGCGGACGTGCTTGTTGTAAGGCGCGGGGAAGCCGCCGCCGATGTCGAGAATCTTGAGCTCGTGACCGCGCGCCTTGGATTCCTTCATCACGGCGGCGGCGGCGTTGAGCGCCTGCACGAAATTCTGGAAGTTCGTGCATTGGCTGCCGACGTGGAAGCTCAAACCCTCCACCACGAGGCCCAGCTTGAACGCCGCCTCGATCAAATCCACCGCCTCGCCGGGTGCGCAACCGAACTTGTTCGAGAGCTCGCATTGCGAGCCGGTGTTCGCCACGCCCAAGCGCAACACCAGACCGGCGTGGGGCGCGAATTTTTTTATCTTCCGCAACTCCTCGGCGTTGTCGTAGGTGACGAGCGGCTTGTATTTGTCCAGCGCGAGCAGCGTCTCCTTGGGCTTCGTCGGGTTGGCGTAGATGATCTTGTCCCAGATGAAATCCTGCTGCGCCTTGGCGGAAAGTTTCTTGATGTTCGCATAAACCATCATGAACTCCGGCATCGAAGCGACGTCAAAACTCGCGCCGCACTTGTAGAACGTGCGGATGATGGCCGGCTCGCAATTCGCCTTCACGGCGAAATAGCACTGCACCTGGGGCAGATGCTTCTTGAACTCGGCGTAATTCCGCCGCAGCACGTCGTGGTCAATGATGACGAGCGGCGTGCCGTGTTTCTTCGCGAGCAACTGGAGCTGTGACTTGGTCATAATATTTACGATTTGCGAATGACGATTTACGAGACGGAAGGTTTGTGGGCGCGTAAATCGTAAATCTAAAATCGTAAATCAGAACTTCGGTTCGCTGCCGTCGAGCATCTTCACCTTGTTGTGCGCGAAGTATTCCTTCGTCAACGCCTTCATCATCTTCGGAAGTTGATCGTAGAGGCGCTTCAACTTGCGCGGCTTGCGCTTGGCCAGCGCGTAGTGTGTGAGCAACGGCATCGCGATGGTCGTATCGGTGTAGCAAACGACGGCGTCGGGCAGCTTGGTCGGATCAACCTTGCCCCAGCTCACGGCTTCGCCGGGCGTCGCGCCGCTCAAACCGCCGGTGTCGGGGCGCGCGTCGGTGACTTGGATGAAGAAATCCTGGCCGACTTCCTTCATGCGCAGCACTTCCTGAATCTGCGGCTCGGTTTGCAAGGTGAAGTTCTTCGGACTACCGCCGCCCCAGAGGACGACGCCGCTGCGGCCGCCGTTGCGTTTCGCCGCGAGGACGATGGCGGTGGATTCGTTCACGTCTATGGACGGATTCACGCGCAGCTTGCTGCCGCGCAGTTCCACGCCCGCGACGTTCATGCCGATGGTCGAGTCGCCGGGCGAACTGGTGAAGCACGGCACGCCCGCGCGATACGCGGCGGCCATCACGGACACGTCCTTGAGCTTGTTCTTGCGCTCCCATTCGGCGGCGTATTTGCCGATGAGATAATGCAGTTCCGTCGTGCCCATTTCCTTTTGGAACTCGGGCTTGCAAAACATTTCGCGGAGCAATTCATCCGTGGCCATCAAGCCGTCGGAGTAGGGAATCACCACGTCATAAATGCGGACGAGGTCGTTGTCGCGCAAATCGGTGTCATCGAATTTGAAG
>JANMJO010000060.1:0-16788 GCA_031371425.1 Verrucomicrobiales bacterium
TACTTCTTCCCGTAAAATTCCGCGATGGCGTCGCAGACTTTGTCCGCAGCGTCGAGACTCATCTCGCCGTGAACGGGCAGTGAGAGAATTTCTTTCACGGCTTTTTCCGTGTTCGGCAGTTTCGGGATGTAGGGGAACAGCCCGACGACGGCGGGTTGCAGGTGGTTCGGCTTGGGATAATGCAAAAAGGTGTCAGTCAATGGTATTGTCATGTTTGCTACCAGAGTTGAGGTTGCGTTGTGTCAGAGTTGACGGCCCGTTTGTGATGATACAGCAGGTGTGTCAGGTGTCCGCGCGTGCCCATCTGCAACCGCTCCGCAATCCACTTCAGGGGCATCGTCGTTTCCGCCAGCAACTCCTCCCGGAAGCTTGCGCGCCATGTCGGCATCATGCGCCCACCTTCAACAATGTGTCAATACCATTGACTGACACCTTTTTGGCGATTCATGGTGTTATCGAAAGAATGCGGACACAGTTCATGCGACCTCACTCGGTATCAATCCGCACCGGCTCGACGGCCAGGGGAATCTTGTTTTTCAGGCAGTGCTGGTAGAACCGTTGGGAAACCACCAGTGCCGGATGCGGCTCCATGTATTTCTCCAGCGTCCGCGCCACATCAAACTCGCCCTGCGCTTTCAAATCGTTTTCCCGATAATGGATTTCTCCCGCCCGATACGGTGTGTCGTCAATCCAGACGATTTTTGTGTAATCTCCGTCAAAGGGCACATGGCCGACGGTGACGAACCGGGCCGTGTTCGCCATTTTCGGCAGGGTCAACGAACTCTTGAGTTCCCAGAACGGCTCGGTGGACGCTTTGGCGGATGTTCCCCTCAGAGCTACTTCGCCATATTCCAAGCCCTTGAAGTTTCCAGCGTCCAAAATTTTCTGGGTGTTATCGGGGATGACAATCCAGTTAGGTTCAATTCGTCCAATTTTACGCCCGGCCCGCGCTTTGCTTGCATCCATCAGCAGACACCCTTGCGCATCCCGCTCATACTCCAATTGTATCAGGTTGCCTCGCGCTATAGTCAGCAATCTCGCGCCCGTAAAATCCTCTGGTTCGTAACAACGAACCAACTCATATTTATAATGACCGGGTAAACGCAACCTCGACCAAGGAATGCCCCTAGCTTCGCAATATGCGATAACTCTTTCGACTAGTGCAGCCTTTGGTGCTTCGCCCGCCTTTGCCTCGATTTGAATGTCACCATAACGCAGCAATGAGCCAGGCGCCATTTCTAGAACTTTCTCAAAAACCGGTTGTGGACATTCTTGAGCTCGAAGATAAAAGCACCCGTAGTATTTCATAAAGTATAAGGGATGCTACGTTGGCGTGCCCAGCCTCGGACTACTTTCGCCATGTCCTCATGGTTGCTTTGCTTATAGAACGTAATCAGGTTATCTATCAATTCGGTTTTGTCAGCGGATTGCGCCACCTTTGCAGGACTCAAAGCTCCTTCACCCCAAGCATTCATCTTTTTATGCAAACTATTCTCTCCTGCGCCGAAGTGTGCCTCGTCAGTAAACACTTTGACAGGGGTTTTATTCATGTTCCCAACATCCACGCCAAGCGCTGACAACTTAGTCTGCACATATTCGGGAATTATGTGGTGCGCCCGCAATGCCTTTGGCCCTGGCACTATTAAATCACTCGGGCCATCCGCTATGGTTTGCAGTTTTTTTGCATCTTTGATGGCGTGAAAATCATCATAACGGAGCAATTTCTCCATTTGCGCGGCAGTCGGGTGGTCAGGCAGCCGGGTTAATTCTTCGTCAATGAGCAACCGCAAATATTCCATCACGCGATTTCTGCCGGCATTGGGAGCCACAAGTTTCATCGCCTCCCGCCAAGCAGCGGACGCCGTGCGCAGTTTGGTGATGACGGCGAAATAAACCGGTAGGGCTGTGCTGGTCAGCCCCTACATTCAGGGCGGCGCGGCAACGCCGCCCTACCTTTATTTGAGGATGCGGTGGCGCTGGTGCTCGTGCATTGATGTAGCAGCCGACGTGAGGAGGCTCATTTCAAATTCGGAATTCGGAATTTTGAATTCGGAATTAACCCGAACTCCGAAGTGGAACTTGGAGCGCCCGCTTCCTAGCGGGCGAGTTCAGGCGTCCCGCCTGAACTTTCAACGCCCTAATCAAAGTTTTTTGGTGGGGGAAATTTTGAGGACGAAATTTTCGGCGCGACGCCGAAAATCACCCGCCGGAGGCGGGTGCTACCAAAAACTTACCCGCACGTTTGGTTTCCATTTCGGAAGTCGGAATTAAGTCAGAGCCTCGTCACCTCGGCTGCTACAATTTTGGAGGACGCGGTGGTGCCGGTTTATTGACCCGGCGCGAACGGATTCTTCCGCACTGCCGCCGCTTCGGGATGGCGCGGCAGCAGCAGCACGCCCACAAGCAGGTAGATCCAGCCGATGATGAAATGAAAGCTGAAGCACCAGCCGAGATACACGAGGTCCAGCAGCCCCAGCCCGTAGGCGGCAATGGTCAGCGTCATGAACAGCGCGCCCGGCATCAGCGCAGCCGCAGCCAGCCGCCAACTGCCGCGCCCGTTCAGGTCGCGGTTGGCAAAGAACGCGAGCAGCCACACGGGCAGGAAATAAATCGTCGCCAGCATTGTCCAGATGATGAACAGGCCCGCGATGGTCGCCACCGCCGCGCCTGCGAGGAGGCCGGGCCGCCACGCGCCCCACCACGGTTCGAGCTTGGGCTGGTTGAATTCCACCGCCCACTCCGGCGAATACGCGGCCTCGGTGTAGCCGAGGATGGAGCGCAGGCGCAGGTTCGTGCGGCCAAATTCGATGGAGAGATGGGACTCGTTGCCGAGGTCGCCTTCGTGCCAGAGGTCCACGGCGAGGCTCAGGAATTTATTCGCCGCGAGCCGCGCAGGTGTATCGCCACGCCAGACGAGTTGGCCGCTGGAAATTTTCCCCTCGCGCGGCAATTGCTGGATGGCTTCCTCGATGACAGGAAGCCAGGCGATTTGCAGAAACCAGACCGCAGCGACGGCGGCGGCAATCGCCGCGATGAATTGCGCGAGCCACAACCGTCCCAGCGATGCGCGGGTGAAGGCCGCGACGCCGCGCGGCGTGAGCGGCTCCCACGCGGAGTGGAGCAGTTGGTCCAATAGTTTCATCAACGAAAGTAACGTGATTTTTTCGGTCTCTTTGCCCTCACCCTAACCCTCTCCCATCCGATGGGAGAGGGAACAGCAAAGGAAGTTTCGCGGAGATTGAACGCTGTCAGCACTGCGGACGCGCTTGGATTCACGCCCGAGAAACCGCACCGCGTCACAGCTAAACAACCGCGCGACTTATCCACCAATCGTCCGCCAGCTCCCCCTCTCCCATCGGATGGGAGAGGGTCGGGGTGAGGGCCAACGAAGCGCCGCCGTCATCGCCGCAAATTACTTCGCCTCCACCGGCGCGTCGGCGGGCTGGCCTTCCTTCGCGGGTGGCGGGGTGTGGATGACGGTCACGGGATAGCGCAGTTTCATCACATCGTCCACGAGCACTTCGATGAAGTAGTTGCCGGCGGTTTTGAATTCCACCTGGCCGAACACGCTGACGTTGGTGGCGTGCATGTGTGCGTCGGGCAGGGCGAACTTGACCTCGCTCTTGCGCAGCACGGTGGTCTGGTCGGGCGCGATGAGCCGCACGCTCTCGGTGAAGTTGCCGAGGCCGGCGGTCCAGCGGTTGAAGACGCTCAGCTTGAAAGCGACGACGGGCAACTGCGGCACGCGGATGTAGTTGATGACGCCGACGAGGAAGAAATTGCCGTTGGCTTCCTGGCGGACTTCCTCGCAGAGCAGTGAGGATTGGAGGTCGGGGAGGATTCGGGTGGGATTCATAAAGTTGATAGTTGAGAGTCGTTAGTTGATAGACAGCTCAGCCGCCCGCACGGTGTTCTGCATGAGCAACGCAATGGTCATGGGGCCGACGCCGCCGGGGTTGGGCGTGATCTTGCCGGCGATGGGCTGGATGGCGGCGAAGTCCACATCGCCCACGAGCTTCGTGCCGGTCTTGCTGGTGGCGTCGGGCACGCGGTTCACGCCCACGTCCATGACGACGACGCCGGGCTTGACCATATCTGCCTTCAGGAATTCCGCGACGCCCATCGCGGCGATGATAATGTCGGCTCGCAGGCAATGCGCCCGGATGTCGCGCGTGGCGGAGTGGCAGAGGGTGACGGTGGCGTTGGCGCCGCGGGCTTTCTGGCAGAGCATCGCGGCCATGGGCTTGCCGACGATGTTGCCGCGACCGAGGATGACGACTTCCGCGCCGTCGGTCTGCACGCCGGAGCGCACGAGTAATTCCACGACGCCCGCCGGGGTGCAGGGTTTGAAGCCGGTGTCGTCGCCGAGCATGAGCTTGCCGACGTTGACGGGGTGGAAGCCATCCACGTCCTTGGTCGGCAGCACGGTGGCGTAAACAACTTCCTGCCGCATGTGCCGGGGCAACGGTGCTTGCACGAGGATGCCGTGGATGTGCGCTGCGGCGTTCAACTTGGCGAGCAGCGCGAGTAAATCTTTTTCGCTGGTGGCTTCGGGCAGAACGTGAGTTTCGGAAACGATGCCGAGGTCGGCGCAGGATTTTTCTTTGCGTCCGACGTAAACCTTGGAGGCGGGGTCTTCGCCCACGCGCACGAAGGCGAGGCCGGGAGTGACGCCGCGGGCTTTGAGGGCGGCAACGCGGGCGGTGGTTTCCGCCATCAGTTGCGCGGCAATAGCGCGGCCATCTATGAGGTTCGCCGCAGCCATTGATTATTCGACGACTTGGATTTTCTGGATGGTGAGGATGGGGGTGTTGACCCAGCGCTCGTCCAATCCTTCTTCGCCGGTAACAATGATGCGGAGTCCTTTGTAGCGGGCGAGGTCGAGGTTCTTGGCGCTGGTGTAGAGATAATTCACGGTCTTGCCGGTTTCAGAATTGACGAGAGCGAACGAGCTTGGCGCTTGGATGCTGAAGGTGCGGCGCACGATGCCTTCGTGCTGAACGATGCGCGGCTCGGTCGGCTCCTTGGCAACAGTCGGCTTCTTGATGGGCGCGGGGGCGACAACTCCCACATCAGGGTTCGTGACGGGCGGGACGGCGACGATGGGCGTATCGGTCGGCGGCGCGGCCACGGGCGTGGTGTCGGCAACGGTGGTGGTCGTGGTCGGCACGACTTCGACCGGCGTGACGGGCGACGGCGGAACGATGGTGGCGACGGCGGTTTGATCGGCGGCGGTTTCCTGTTTCAGGTAGGCGGCGGCGACGTAGGCAAAGGCGTTGGCGGGGGATTCGATTTCCAGCCAGCCGTTGGTGGCGCTGATGTCTTTGATGACATCGCCCTTGAGCAGTTGGCCGGCGACGCTGTAGTTCTCGCCCGGGCCGGAGCGGAGGTTGAGTTTTTTGACGGTGACGGTCTTGTTGGTGTCCACGAACTGGCTGCTGACCCAGAGATGTCTGCCGCCCGGCAGCGCGATCTTGGCCCAGATGGACGGTTCGTCTTCCTTGGCGTTGGTGCGGGTGATCTCCTCGATGACCGTGACAGGCTCGCCGTTGGTGAGGCGGCCGAGGACTTCGCTGCGCGTGGTGGCCTGGCCGCGGATGTTGACGCGCTTGGCGGCGACGGTTGCGGCGCCGGGCTTGAGCGGGACGCTGATGTTGGGGATGTTGGCGGGCGCTTTCTTGGCGACGTGAGTTTTGACGGAGTGCTTGGCGGCGGCGATTTTTTTCTTGGCCGGCTTGGTCGCCGGGGCGGCGGGTTCGGCGATGGCGGGCGGCGCGACGATGATTGCGCCGAGGGCGTTCGTGCCGGGCTGTTTGTCGGCGAGTGCGGGGCGAACGGCGAGACCCGCAAAAAGTGTGACTGTCAAAACCAACCGAAGATTCGTTTTCATATCGGGGATATTAGAGATTTAATCTCGGATTCTGTCAATGTCCGCCATTTGCCCGGCTTCAATTCGCAGAGCTTGATTTTTCCGATCTGCACCCTGGCCAGCCGCATGACGACCAGCCCCTGTGATTCAAATAGCCGCCGCACTTCGCGGTTCTTGCCTTCGGCAAGCTCCAGTTCCACCTCGCTGCGACTGTTGCTGGCGGAAAGCAGTTTCGCGCGCTGCACCTTCAGGATTTCGCCCTTGCTCTCCACGCCGTGCGTGAACTTGCTCAACATCTTTTCCTCCACGCGGCCTTCGATGAGGGCGAGGTATTTTTTGCGGACACCGTAGCGCGGATGCGTCAGGCGCAGGCTGAAGTCGCCGTCGTTCGTCAGAAAAATCAATCCTTCGCTGTCGAAGTCCAGCCGGCCGACGGTGTAAAGATTCGCCCATTCCTTGGGGAGCAGGTCGTGGACGGTCTCGCGTTTCTGGTCGTCCTTGCGCGTGCAGAGGTAACCGCGGGGTTTGTTGAGGGCGATGTAGTGCTTGCGCTTGAGGGTGACGCGCAGGTTGTCGGCTTCCACCTTGTCGTGCAGCGGGTCCACCTTGCTGCCCAGCTCGGTGACGGTCTTGCCGTTGACCGTGACGCGTCCGGCGCGGATGATCTGTTCTGCGGCGCGGCGGGAAGCCACGCCAGCTTCGGCCAGGAATTTTTGGAGACGAACCACGGGGGAATTGCGAATTATGAATTGCGAACGGCGAATGCTGATTCGTCATTCGTCATTCGCAATTCGGTATTATCAGGCGTCTGCCTTGGTCTTGCGGAGGCCGGTGATGCGGTCGCCGTCTTTCCATTGGCCGCGTTTCTTGAGGATTTCAACGCGCTCAAACCGCTTGAGCACGCTGCGTTTGCCGCCCAAGGTGGATGCGGCGCGGAGGCTGGGATGCTGTGACATAAATTATATTTCGGTTTCTGGTTGTCCCGGCGGTTGTGCGCGGGTCGGGATTTCTACCAGAAACAGGCCGGTTTGCAATGGTTAATTCGGCTCAAGAATGGTTGCCGGGCGTAACTTTGCGCCGTAGTTGTCAGGCGGGAAGGCGGAATTCATCTCGCGGGCCATGGTCGGCGGCGACTTTTGATTGTTCCTGCTCACGGCACGATCACCCGCAGCCGGCCTTGCTCCACACCGAACGTCGCCGGCAAGCGCCCCGCCCATTCGCCGTCCAGCTCGAACGCCTGAAGGCGGAACTCCGAACCGTGATCTGCGGCTGCCGCTCGCGCAACCGCTCGGCCTTCTGGCTTTTGGCGGCGGGATTAAAGATGACGCTATTTTCATTTCCCTGTGTTCCCTGCGAAGTCATCCGCGAATTACGCGAATGGACACTAATTGTTTTGCTTCGCGAAAAGTGGCTGAATCCGACCGCCGAAGCAAGCGAACGAACAGCACGGGATGGATTGCGTTGGATTTTCCTCCGGTGTGTTTGCATTATCCATCGCAAACAATGCTCGCCTCGTTTCTAACAACCATTTTCTTCTCGCTCTCGGCGATTTCCGGGCGGCGGCTCTCCTGCCTTTTGCGCGGCACGCACGCGAACCTGCTGCGGCTCTCGCTCGGCGCGCTGTTGCTGGGGGCGTTTGCGCATCTGTTCGGCTTCGGCGTGGGCGGCGCGGCGTTTCCGCTGTTGTTCCTGAGCGGGTGCGTCGGGTTTGGCGTGGCCGACCTCGCGTTGTTCCAGACTTACCGCCGGCTCGGTGCGCGGCGTTCCATGGTGATGGCGCAATGCGTCGCCGCGCCCATCGCCGCGCTCATCGAATGGCTCTGGCTCGGCCACACGCCGACGCTGGCGCAGGCGGGCTTCGCGGCAATCATCTTGGCCGGAGTCGCGGTGGCGTTGCTGCCGCATGAGGATTCGGACGAACCGGTGAATCATCTCGTGACGGGAATTTTGTTCGGCCTCATCTCGGCGGCGGGGCAGGCGCTGGGCGCGGTGTTGAGCCGCAAGGCCTACGCGGTGGCGGCGGCGCACGGGGAAAGTTTTCAGAGCATCGGCGACGGCATGAACGCGGCGTATCAGCGGATTCTCGGCGGCATCGCGGTCACGGCGGTGGTCTTCATCTACCTGAAGCTGGCGCACAAGCCGGATGAATCGCGCCCCAACCAATGGCGCAAGGCGTGGCCGTGGCTCGCGGCCAACTGCGTGGTCGGGCCGACGCTGGGCGTGACGTGCTACCAGTGGGCGCTCATCAGCACGCCAACTTCGGTGGTGATGCCGATTGTCGCGACGACGCCGCTGATGGTGATTCCGCTGGCGCATTTCATCGAGGGCGACCGCATCACGTTGCGTGCGGTCATCGGCGGCGTGATTGCCGTGGGCGGCGTGATTGGGCTGACGCTGGCGAAGTGAGGTTGGAGTTCACGCTTTAGCGTGTTCGGGGACAAGCTAAAGCTTGGACTCCAACTTTCCCGGAGCATTTTTCGCGGGACGCCGTCCAACGAATCAGTTATGCGTTACACACAGACACAGCCAACCAAAGGAATTATGAAAACACTCACGACCCTCCTCACACTCGGCGCGGCGGCGGCGCTCACGGCATCCGCGCAGCCGTCGCTCACCCTCTACAACCAGAACTTCGCGGTCGTCCGCGATACCGTGCCGCTCGACCTCAAGGCGGGCGTGAACGAGGTGCGGTTCGCAGGCGCGACGGCGCACGTCGAGCCGGACTCGGTCATCCTGCGCGACCCGACAGGCAAACGCGTGGTGCAAATCCTGGAGCAGAATTACCGCAACGACCCCGTCTCGCAGGAATTGCTGCTCTCGCTGAACGAGGGCAAGACGATTGATTTCCAGAACCTGCGCCTGAAGGACAACACGCAGACGCGCGAGATTATTTCCGGCAAGATTATCCGCAGCGGCTTCGTGCCGGGCGGCGGCGCGGAGCAACCCATCATCGAGGTGGCCGGCAAGTTGCAGTTCAGCCTGCCGGGGCAGCCGTTGTTTCCGAGCTTGGGCGATGACACGATTCTCAAGCCCGCGTTCAACTGGCTGCTGAAGTCGCCAGCGGCGGCGAAGTTCGATGCGGAGGTGGGCTACGTCACGGGCGGGTTCACTTGGGAGGCGGACTACAACCTCATCGCGCCGGAGAAGGGCGATTATGTGGACGTGCTCGGCTGGATCACGATGAACAACAACAGCGGGACAACGTTCCGCGACGCGAAGATCAAGTTGATGGCGGGCGATGTGAACAAGATTCAGCCGCTGAACCGGCCGATGGGGGGGCGCGGCTACGTGATGAAAGCCATGGCGATGGATGCCATGGAAGCCCCAGCTGTCACTGAAAAATCCTTCGACGAATTTCATCTCTACTCGGTGGCGCGGCCCACGACGTTGCGCGACCGCGAGCAGAAGCAGGTGGAGTTCGTGCGCGCCGAGCGCGTGAAAGCGCCGGTGATTTACGTCTATGACGGCGCGCAGGGCATGGGCTACGGCTTTTACGGCGGGCTGAACAACGACCGCGGTTACGGCACGCAATGCAACAAGAAGGTGAACGTCATGCGCGAGTTCGTGAACGCGGAGACGAATCATCTGGGCATCGCATTGCCCGCGGGCAAGCTGCGGTTCTATCGCAGCAACGACGACCGGCAACTGGAGTTCACCGGCGAAGACCGCATTGACCACACGCCGCGCAACGAGACCGTGCGCGTGACTACGGGCAATGCCTTCGACCTCGTCGGCGAGCGCAAGCAGACGGATTTCAAGACCGACCGCAGCGACAAATGGTTGGACGAGACGTTTGAGATCAAGCTGCGCAACCGCAAGAAAGAACCGGTGACGTTCCGCGTGGTGGAGCATCTCTACCGCTGGAATAACTGGAACGTGACGGCCAAGTCGGACGAGTTCACGAAGAAGGATTCGCAGACCATCGAGTTCAATGTGGCGGTGAAACCGGATGAGGAAAAGACCGTGACCTACACGGTGCATTATTCGTGGTGAGTTTTTTATCCGCTAATTGCGCGAATTTTCGCGAATGATTGGACCGCGACTGGTCCCCGGTCGCAGCGGCTGGAATAGCAGGGCGCGCTTGAAAATCTCATCGACGTCTCTGCGGGCGGGGCTGCTGCGGGCAGGGACTGCCCGCGCTCCGCCTTTCATTCGCGTCAATTCGCGTAATTCGCGGATTCACTTCTTCGTCATCACAAACACGCCGTTCCAGGATTCGCCGGGCGGATTTTCGAGGAGAGCGCGGCAGCGGGCGAGATACATGGCGCACAGATAATCCTCCGGCTGCCGGTTCAGGCTTTCCTCAAATAACTGCGCCGCGCTGGCGAACTCGCGCTGGCGGTAGCGGCGAACGCCTTCCTCATAACGCGCGAGCCAGAGCGGGAGGGAGACGGTCTGCCCCGCGCCTTCGCCCATGACGGTGAAGACATCCACGGGCTTGGTCTTGCCCTTCACCTGCACGCAGTCCACGAGGCGCAGGAGATATTGGTCGCCGACGAGCTTGGCGACGTTTTCGCCGAGCAGTAGGTCGAGGTGATATTCCTTGGTGAGGCTTTCGAGCCGGGAGGCGAGGTTGACGGCATCGCCGATGACGGTGAGTTCCATCTTCTCGGTGGAGCCGAGGTTGCCGACGATGACATCGCCGTGGTTCAGGCCGATGCCGATGTGGAGTTCGGTCACGCCGCGAGTGCGCCAGTCGGCGTTCAACTGCTCCAGACTTTTCCGCATGGCGAGCGCGGTGGCGACGGCGTGGCGGGCGTCGGCGGCGGGGCTTTCGCTGACGATGTTGCCCCAGACGGCCATGACGGCGTCGCCGATAAACTTATCGAGCGAGCCGTGGTGCGCGAAGACGAGCCGCACCATCTCCTCGAAATATTCGTTGAGCTGCTTCACGAGCTGGGCGGAGTCCGCGTTCTCGGTGAGCGTGGTGAAGCCGCGCACGTCGGAGAACAAAATGGTGACGGGCTTGCGCACGCCGGTGAGGGAGTTAAAAAACGTCTGCGGGTTGTCGAGCAGTTCTTTGACGACGTTTTTGGAGACGTAGCGCTCCAAAGTTTTCCGCACGCGCGCCTTGTCGAGCCGCTCGAGCAGGAAGTCGAAGGTCAACACCACCGCGCTGCCGATGAACAGCACGGCCAGCGGCGCGGCGGTGAGAATGAATATTCCCGCGTGCTCGAAAAGGTATTTCGCTAGCAACCAGTAGCCCGCGCCCAGCGCGATGACGAGGAGCAGGCGCTTGACTGGCTCGCGGAAAAGTAAGCACAGCGCCGCCGCGAGAGATCCGGCGAGCGCGATGATGAGGAGCGAAATGCGGGTGGAGGTTTCGCGCAGGAATTCGCCGTGGAGCGCGGCGTTGATGATGTTGAGGTGGATTTCCGGGCCGGGCATTTCGCCGAGCGGCGTGGAGTGTTTGTCCTGCATCACGCTCGCGGTTGGGCCGATGAGGACGAGCTTGTCCTTGAAGAACGCGCCGTTGCCGTAGTTGTGTTCCCAGGTTTTCGGCAGCAGCACGTCGCCGATGAGGATGGGTTTGTAGGCCCCGGCACGCGCGGTGTAGCGGAAGCGGCGCGGCTCTGTCCCGTGGGGAATCAGTTCCGCGCGACCAAACTTGCGGAGCGCTCGGGCGTCGAGCGATTCGACGGCGACCTCCGGCGGCAAAACATTCTGGAGCTGGTCGCCGGTATGCCGGAAGTGTGCGCGGCGCAGGGTGTCATCCTCATCCGGCCAGATGGTCACGTAGCCGAGCCGGTCGTCCTCAACCACGGAACGTCCATCCGCCGGCGGTTTGGTGACGGTTTCGCTGGGCAGCGTGAGGCTGACGAATTTCTTCTGGTCGGTCTCGGTCTGGTCGAGCGCGTAGCCGATGGCGATGTGGTCGCGGTATTTGTCGAGGGCGCGGGCGAGGGCGGCATCGCCTTGCTTCGGCGCGGCGAAGACGAGGTCAATGACGATGGCTCGCGCGCCGGCGTCGGCGAGTTTGGTGATGAGCGCGGCCCAGACATCGCGCGACCACGGATACGGTTCGGAGATGGCGCGGAGGGCGGGCGTGGCTTGCATCTCCTCCTCGCTGAAGTAACTGGCGTAGGACGCGCGATCCACGCCGATGAGGACGAGGCGCGGGTCGTGGGAAGTTTTGCGCCCGAGCCGCTCGAGCAGGTCTTGGGAATAATATTCCGCGTCCACCAGCGGCTTGAAGTCCACGGTGAAAAGCCAGAGCGCCGCGCCGGTGCAGAGCGCGCAGATGCCGGTGACGACCCAAAAATGGCGGGAGGGGCGGTTCATTTTAGTCGGAGTCCGGCCTTCAGGCTGATTGGCGGACAAGCTAAAGCTTGGACTCCAACAGCGGGCTGCATCAACGGGAGGATGATTTGCCGGCTCATGCGGGTTTGACAATTCAACGCGGACAGCCTAAACACAAGCTGAAATCGCAAGGTTGTTTATGAAAATCAAAATACTTCTATCCGTTTGCGCGAGTCTGGGCTGGTCGGCGCTGGCCGCCGAGCCGCTCACTCGCAGCACGTTCACCGATGTCATCAAGGACGTGAACGTGGTGGCCGCCACCACCAAGGGCGCGACGCCCGCCGCGGTGAACGCCATCGTGACCGCGCCGGACCTCGTCCGCACCGGGCCGGCCTCGCGCGCCGAACTCACCGCGCCGGACAACACCATCACGCGCATCGGGGCGAACACGGTTTTCTCGTTTGCGGCGGACGGGCGCACGGTGAATCTGGAGCAGGGCAGCGTGTTGTTCCATTCGCCCAAGGGCAAAGGCGGCGGCACGATCAAGTCCGGCGGCGCGTCGGCGGCGGTGCTGGGTTCGACGATGATGGGCGTGGCTTCGTCGGACGGAAGTTTCAAAACAATTTTTCTCGAAGGCACAGAGTGCAAGGTGACTTTGAAGAACGGCAAGACTGTGACGTTACACGCCGGGCAGATGGTCGTGGTGCTGCCGGGTGGCGAGGACTTCGGGCCGGTGCTGGACATTGACCTCGCCAAACTGGTGCACACCTCGCTGCTCGTGAACGGCTTCACCCATCCGCTCGATTCCCTGCCGCTCATCCAACTGGTGATTCTGGGTCAGCAACGCGACGGCTCGGGGAATCAGCCTCCCGGCGGCAAGCTTGACGACAATACATTTTCCACATTCACCGTGCCGGGCACGGCTCCTCGCGGTAACGGGCCGCCGCCGATTGGAGATGTTAAGCCCATTCCCACGCCCACCTTTCCCGGCAACCTGCCTCCTTCCGCGCCGCAATAAATCGGCAGCCCATTTCGCAACATGAAAATCCAGACACTCGCCCTCATCGCCAGCGTGGCCGCCACGCTGGTTTCCGTCCACGCACAAGTTCCCGGCGCAATGCAGCAATTGGACGGCGACCAGCAGCGCCGCCAGATCGAACAAGCCGCCAAGACCGCCTATCACGCGGGCGACAAGGTGGCCGAAGCCTACGCCGGCGAGAGCAGCGACACCGGCGATCAAGTCGTGATCTTGCGCAAAGCGCGCCCGACGTATTTGGAGGCCAGCGCCGATGTGCAATATCTCCACACGGACAACATGTTTCTCTCCGAACACAACCGGCAGGAGGTTGATGAGCTTATCAGCACCGTGCAGATCGCGCTCGCGCCCGCGCCCTACGATCTCGCGGGCGGCAAATTCGCGCCGCGCGTCGGCTATCGGCATCAGTGGTATGACTTCGGACTCTGGGGCGCGAAACTCGACGGCTACGACACCAAGCTCAACACCTACGACTTCAACGCGCAGACCGCATTCGCGGACATGCGCTGGACGCGTGCGCGCTGGAACTTTGATGCAGGCTTCGAGTTCACCCGCCTGTTGACCACATCCGACTACAACGAATTTTACCGCGAATGCGTCCCGCACTGGGGCGTGCAACGGATGTTCCCGCTGAACGACACCTCCACCATTAGCGTCGGCTACGAAGGTGATTATCGCTTCAGCAAATTAACCAGCGCCGGACTCACCGTGGCGTCTGACTACAACGACCGCACCGACCACGGCATCCTCGCGAGCTACACGCAGACGTTCGGCAAGCACGCCGTGCTGCAGCCCTACTATCGTTTCAAATACACCCACTTCACCGCCGATGTGAACCGCGATGACTGCCTGAACTCGTTCGGCGTGGCGTTCTACTGGTTCTTCACGCCGCGCATCAGCGCGCGGGCGTTCGCGAGCTACGACCTCCGGCAATCCTCCGCCACAGGCATCGCCGATTACAGGAAGCTCGATACCGGCATGGGGCTGAACCTGACGTTCCGGTTCTAACCGCGCGCCTCGCGGCGGGTTAATCAGTCCTCGTTCTTGCCAGTATGAGCCGCGCTCGCCGTGTTTTCACTTGCCGCGCCGGGTAATTTCGTAAAAAATTCCCCACCGCTTGGCAAAAGCCAACGGTGCTTCGGAAGCGACCGCGTCAACCCGCACCGAACCCACTCAACCGCGACGCTCGGAATCCGATTTGATGACAAAAATAATGCTGCTGGGCCTGGGGCGCTGGGGCGCGAACCATTTGCGCAACCTCCACAACCTGCCCATCGAGCTTTACGTGGCCGAGGTCGGCGACAAACAGCTCGAACCCGCCCGCAAGCTCGGCATCCCTGCCGAACGCCTCACCACGAACTACAAGGAATTCGTCGGCAAGGTGGATGGCGTGGTTGTCGTCACACCCGCGCAGACGCACTTCCCGTTGTGCAGGGAATTCCTCGAAGCCGGCAAGGACGTGTTCGTGGAGAAGCCGCTCACGCTCGCCAACGAAGAATCCAAGGCGCTCGCGGAAATCGCCGACAAGCACAAACGCATCCTACAGGTCGGCCACATCCTGCGCTTCGACCCCGCCACGCTCTGGCTGCGCGACGCCGTGCAGAACGGCGAGTTCGGCAAGGTGAACATGATCCGCGGCCACTTCGGCGGCTTCAAACGCCCCCGCAACGACAGCGGCGTGATGTTCGCCGATGGCATCCACTTCGTGGACCTATTCAACTTCATCCTCGGCGCGTTGCCGAAGACCGTCACCGCCATCAACCACGATTTCATGGGACGCGGCATGGACGACGTTTCATTCGTCTCGCTCGAATACGAAACCCCGCACGGCAAGACCTGGGCGACGGTGGAGACGGAGTATTTCATCCCCGGCAAATTCCGCGAGGTCATCGTCTGCGGCGACAAGCTGAGCGCCGTGTGCGATTACAACGTCGCGCAATACAAGATCAAGACCTACGCGAACACGCACGTTCCAGAAGGCAGGGATTTCAAGGGCATCGAAGGCGCAGTGACGCAGATCGAATGCGCGCCGGAAGAGCCGTTGCAAGCGGAACTGCGCGCGTTCATTGACTCGATCAAGACCCGCGCCACGCCCCGCGCCGATGCGTGGTCCGGCTACGACGCCGTGCGCGTGCTGAACGCCGCGCTCGAATCCGTGAAGACCGGCAAGGCCGTTGAGCTGAAATAATCAATCCGCGAATTACGCGAATGAACGCGAATTCAAAACAAAATTAATTAGCGAAAATTCGCGTAATTCGCGGATAAACAAAAAATTTATGAGCAACATCCCGTTATCCAAATGTTTCATCAACACCGAAGTGGAAGAAGCCGCGTTGCGCGCGCTCCGCTCCGGCCAATACATCCTCGGCAAGGAATCCACCGCGTTCGAAGCCGAACTCGCCGCGCACACCGGCACGACCCAATGCGTCCTCGGCAGCTCGTGGACGATGATTGTGTATTGCCTGCACCAGTTGCAAGGCATCGGACCGGGCGACGAAATCATCGTGCCCAGTCACACGGCGTTCCCGACGATGGAGCCGCTCATCCACCTCGGCGCGAAGCCGGTGTTCGCCGACATTGACGACACGTTCGTCATGGACTTGGCGCACGTCGAATCGCTCATCACACCGCGCACCGTCGGCATCATCGGCGTGCATCTCTACGGCCACCCGATTGACAACGACAAGCTCCTCGCCATCGCGAAGAAGAACAACCTCTGGGTCATCGAAGACTGCGCACAAGCGCAGGGCGCGAAATACAAAGGCAAGACCGTCGGCAGCATGGGCGACTTCGGCGCGTTCAGCTTTTTCCCGTCGAAGAACCTCACCGTCCTCGGCGACGGCGGCTGCATCACGACAAACAAGGCGGATTACGTCGAGCGTTTGAAAATGCTCCGCAACCACGGTCGCCAAGGCAAATACGACCACGAGTTCACCGGCTACAACGTGCGCTTCAACGAAATCAACGCCGCCATCGGCCGCGTGATGCTGAAGCACCTCGACGGCTTCAACGAGAACCGCCGCAAGATCGCCGCGCGTTACGGCGAGCGGCTCAAAGGCATCGTGCAGACCCCCATCGTCAAAGAGTGGGCCACGCCGGTGTATCACATGTATGTCACGCGCTGCGAACGCCGCGATGATCTCCAGAAATTTCTCAAAGAGAAAAACATCGAGACCGGCGTCCATTATCCCAAGCCGAATCATTTGCAACCGGCGGTCGTCGGACTCTTTCCTTACATTCCGAAACTGCCGAAGACCGAGCAGGCGGTGAAGGAAATTTTGTCACTGCCGATTCACGGCGAGATGGGTTTGGACGCAGCCGACAAAGTCTGCGACGCCATCGCGCAATTTTACGGAAAGAAATAAATGTCCGACGCTCCGGAAATCAGCCTCGTGATTCCTTGTTACAACGAGGAAGGCAACCTGCGAGCTATTGAAATAATTCCATCCGCTCCGGCCGCGAATCAGCTTTCTTTCGGCGGCATTTTCCGGCAAAATTCAATCATCGAAATGATGGCCACGCGCAAAGAAAATCGCCCGGTCACGCTGCCGGCAGGCGTCAGTTTGCAGCGCGTGGCGGAGGTGTTGCTGGACGCGTGGGAGGCCGACCCGCGCCGGTGGATGAACGCGTCCACCCTCCGCAG
>JANMJO010000083.1:0-6019 GCA_031371425.1 Verrucomicrobiales bacterium
CACCCGGCACAACGCCGACGCCGTGGTGCTGGCGACGGGCGGCTACGGCAACGTCTATAATCTCTCGACCTACGCTCGCGGTTCAAACGTCACCGCCAGTTGGCGCGCTTACAAGCGCGGCGCGTGCTTCGCGAATCCCTGTTACACGCAGATTCATCCGACGTGCATTCCTGTCAGCGGTGATTATCAATCGAAGCTCACGCTGATGAGCGAATCGCTCCGCAACGACGGTCGTGTGTGGGTGCCGAAGAAGAAGGAAGATTGCAAAAAGAATCCCGCCGACATCGCCGAGGGCGACCGCGATTACTATCTGGAGCGGATGTATTCCGCGTTCGGCAACCTCGCGCCCCGCGACATCGCGAGCCGCGCCGCGAAGACGGTTTGTGACGAAGGTCGCGGCGTCGGCGAGACGGGACTCGGCGTGTATCTCGATTTCTCCGCCGCCATCGCGCGGCTCGGCGAGAACACGGTGCGCGAGCGTTACGGCAACTTGTTCGCGATGTATCACGAGATTACGAACGAAGACGCCTACAAGACGCCGATGCGGATTTATCCCGCCGTGCATTACACGATGGGCGGCTTGTGGGTTGACTACAATCTGATGAGCAATGTCCCCGGCCTGTTCGTGCTGGGCGAGGCGAACTTCTCCGACCACGGCGCGAACCGCCTCGGCGCGAGCGCGCTGATGCAGGGTTTGGCGGATGGCTATTTCGTTTTGCCCGCGACGATCGGCGGCTACTTGGCTTCGCAGAATCCCGGCAAGCGTCCGGCGGCGGACAGCGCGGCGTTCAAGCAGGCCGAGGAAAATGTGCAGACGCTCACGAAGCAATTGCTGAACAACAAGGGCAATCGCACGCCCGCAAGTTTTCACAAGGAACTCGGCCGGTTGATGTGGGAGCACGCGGGTATGGCGCGCACCAAGGCCGGGCTGGAGAAGGGCATCAAGCTCATCAGCGAATTGCGCGAGGAGTATTGGAAGAACGTGAAGGTGGCCGGCGAAGCGATGGACTGGAATCAATCGCTGGAGCAGGCTGGTCGCATCGGCGACTTCATCGAGCTGGGCGAGCTGCTGTGCCGCGACGCCTTGAGCCGCGAGGAAAGTTGCGGCGGCCATTTCCGCGAGGAATACCAATACACGCCCGACGATCCCGAAACGAAGCAAGGCCTCGTGAACCCCGGCGACGTGAAGCGCCGCGATGACGACTACGCCCACGTTTCCGCGTGGGAGTTTGCCGGCGAAGGCAAAGCGCCCGTCTTGAACAAAGAACCGCTCATCTACGAAGAAGTCCACATGAGCACGCGGAGTTACAAGTGATGCATCGGAACTCATCACAAACTGTGATGAGTTCCGCGCCGCTGTTTTGAAAAGAGCGGATTGAGGTAAAAGACAGATCACAGATTGTGATTTGTCAGAGCCTGAAAACATTGGATTTTTTGGCGACAGATCACAGATTGTGATTTGTCAGAGTTAGACGTGAGCAACAAGAATACAGCATTGACCGTGACTCCTTCCGTGCTGCCGCTGGCGCGGTTGGCGCGGCTGGTCGTCATGTTTCGCGGCGAAAAAGTCATGCTGGATCGCGATTTGGCGGAACTTTACGGCGTTGAAATCCGGGTGCTGAATCAGGCCGTGCGGCGCAACCGTGTCCGGTTTCCCGCCGATTTCGCATTTGAGCTGACGCGGAAAGAAATCCGTGATCTGGCCGCGTTGACCGGCGATGCCGGCTTGAGCCGGGTGCGGGCAGTCTATGTGTTCACCGAGCAGGGTGTGGCCATGTTGTCCAGCGTGCTGCGCAGCGACCGCGCGGCGCAGGTGAACGTGGCGATCATGCGGACGTTCGTGCAACTGCGGCAGATGCTCGCGTCGCACGCCGACCTTGCGCGAAAACTGGTGTCGCTTGAAAAGAAATACGATGTGCAATTTCGAGCCGTGTTCGACGCCATCCGCGAGTTGATGCGCGAGGAGAAGAAGCCGAAGCGGGAGATCGGGTTTCACGCGGCGTTGCCGAAGACCTCGAAAGTTAACAGCGCACGGGTAAGAAAGATTTGACCATGAAAATTACGTTGAAAGTCTGGCGGCAGAAGAACGCGAACAGCCCCGGCGGGTTCAAGACCTACCAATCGCCCGCGCTGAACGAGAACATGTCGTTCCTCGAGATGCTCGACGTGGTGAACGAAGACATCGCGAACCGGGGCGAAGAGCCGATCGCGTTTGACCACGACTGTCGCGAGGGCATCTGCGGCACTTGCTCGTGCGTCATCAACGGCAAGCCGCACGGCCCGCACAAGGGCATCGCGACGTGCCAGACCTACATGCGCAGTTTCAAGGACGGCGACACGCTTGTGGTCGAGCCGTTCCGTGCGGCGGCGTTTCCGCTGATCAAAGACTTGGTCGTGGACCGCAAGGCGTTTGATCGCATCCAGCACGCGGGCGGGTTCATCAGCATCCGCACCGGCGCAGCGCCGGACGCGAACTCGATTCCCGTGCCGAAGGAAAACTCCGACCTCGCCATGGACGCCGCGCAATGCATCGGCTGCGGCGCGTGCGTGGCCGCGTGCAAGAACGCGAGCGCGATGCTGTTCGTGGCCGCGAAGGTTTCACATCTCGGACTGTTGCCGCAAGGCCAGCCCGAACGCTACAAGCGCGTGAAGGCGATGGTCACGCAGATGGATGAAGAAGGTTTCGGCGCTTGCACCGTGACTGGCAGTTGCGAAGCCGTCTGTCCGAAAGAAATCTCACTCGACTTCATCGCACGCATGAACCGCGACTACGGCATCTCGCTGCTCAAAGGCGCTCCGAAGATGGCGGCTGGCGGCGCGAGCTGATTTTTTATAAGGAAGCCAGGAATCCAGGAAAGCAGGAGTCCAGAATTCTTGGATTCCTGGATTCCTGGATTCCTTATTTAAAGTTCGGAAGGCGAAACTCCGAGTCCCACGATGCTGCACGCCTGAATCACGTTCAGGCCGAGCCGCTCGGCTTCTTCCAGCACCTCGTCGGATTCCGTGCCGGGATTCAGCCACAATTCACCACAGCCTTTCGCCGCGATGTCGTGGAGCACCTTGAAGACGGCGATGGGCGGCAGATACACGCTCACGATATCCGGCCTCACCGGCACGTCGCGGATACTTTTGTAAGCGGTCAACCCCTCGATCTCCGCTTCCTTCAGGCTCACGGGATACACGGTGTGGCCTTCCTGCTGATACGCGCGGACGGCCTTGTTCCCGAACTTGCTGTGGTCGTTGGATGCTCCGATGACGGCGACGGTTTTCATGCGATGGCGATGGTTGTGGTTTGCGGTTGCTGGCGGCGGGGTGGAAATCCTGTTGGCGATGCGTTCAATGGGCCGTGGAAGAAATCTGAAACCACCCGGACAATTCCCGGCGCGCGGTCGCGCTCGTGCAGGCAGCGGTCGGTTCAATAAACGTTTTCACGTCGTCGTCTCGGGTCGGCCAGACAGTGACGCGAGCGCCGGACGGTTTCAAGAAGTATTTGCCGCCCTCGCCGCCCGGCGGAGACCGCGCCAAACTAATGCGTGCTGAAAAGCGAATTGATTCTTGCCTCACCTGCGAACGGCGGCAAATAATCTGCCCGTGAACCGCGCGCCCGGCCATGCCGACACTTCCGTCCCCATTCCGCGGCGGAAATCCCCTGCTGCCGGCGTCATCCTCGCGCTCCTCGTCTTGCTCCCCGGCCTGACTCGCGCCGCAGAAACTCCGCCGCAGACCGCCATCACCTCCACGAACGCGCTCAAGCCGCATCAGTTCATCACGCCGGGCGCGCCGCAGTCACCGGCGCAGTTCAGCCCGGACACCGGAATGTCACCGCAGGAAGTCGAAAACTTCGCGGGAGAAATCCAAACCCTGCGCCTCCGCTTCTCGACCAACACACCGCCGCCAGCGACACCGGCAGTTTTCAATCCCGACCCCGGCGCGGCGCTCAAGTCGGCGGTGACCAACGCGCCGCCGTTTTACACGAATGAAATTCCCGCCGCGCCGAAGTTCAGCGGCGCGCCCGTGCCGGAGTCGTTGACATTGCCGCGTGAGAATGTGCGGCGCGCGGAAGTGGAAGTGACGACCACGCCGCCGGGAAATTTCGGCCACGAACCGCTGCCTGCCGGACTCGAACTGCCGCGCGAAAACGCCCGCGCAAACCGGTTCATCAAGGAGAAGTGGGAGAACCCGCACTACCCCGGCCACAACGACGGCTACAACTTCCCGCCCAACTCCGCGCCGATGACCAACCGCTGGCGCATCGGCTTCGCGCCGTGGCGACGCTACGCGCAAGGCTCGGTCGAGAATCCCTACGAGACGCCGCAGCCATTGCTGTGGCGGCCGTATCGCCAGAGCATTTTGAAGGGCGACGCGCCGGTCATCGGGCAGGATATTTTCCTGAATCTCACGGCGAGTTCCTCCACCGAGTTCGAGGCGCGGCGCACGCCTGTGCCGAGCGGTGTGAGTTCGAGCGGTGCGGGCAGCGCAGAATTTTTCGGCGCGAGCGAGCAGGAAGTCGTGCAGCAAAACTTCGCGTTCCGCGTTTCGTTGTTCAAGGGCGAGACGGTTTTTCAGCCGGTGCATTGGGCGCTGGAATTTGAACCCGTCGTCAACCTCAACTACGTCAACACGCGCGAAAACAATCTCATCAATCCCAACCCGCAGCGCGGCACGGATCGCAACGACTACCACATCGCGCTGCAGCAGGCGTTTCTCGAACTGCACCTCGGTGACCTCTCGGAGAACTACGATTTCTGCGCGCTCAAGCTCGGCAATCAAGCGTTCATCTCGGACTTTCGCGGTTTCATTTTCAACGACGTGAATCTCGGTGCGCGGTTCTTCGGCAACTTCGACAACAACCGCTGGCAATACAACCTCGCCGTGTTCGACATGAACGAAAAGGATTCCAATTCCGACTTGAACACGTTCGACCGCCGCGACCAAGTCGTCGTCGTCGCCAACGCCTACCGGCAGGATTTTATCTGGAAGGGCTACACGCTCGCGATGAGCCTGCACGCGAATCTCGACGACGGCAAAACGCACTACGACCGCAACGGCAACCTCACGCGCCCCGAACCGCTCGGCACATTGCGCGAACATTCACTCCAGGCCTACTACCTCGGCTGGGCGGGCGACGGTCGCATCGGTCGCTGGAACGTGAGCCACGCGTTTTATCAAGTTGTCGGTCACGATGAATTCAACGGACTCGCTGGCCGCCCCGTGGACATCAACGCGCAGATGGCCGCGCTGGAAGTTTCTTACGACCGCGATTGGGTGCGCTACAAGGCGTCGCTATTCTACGCGTCCGGCGATAGCAATCCCACCGACGGCACGGCCACCGGCTTCGACACGATTCTCGACAACCCGAACTTTACCGGCGGCCCGTTCAGTTGGTATGTGCGGCAAGGTTTCAACTTGGCGGGAACAGGCGTTGGCCTCAAACCGCGCGCCACGCTCGTGCCGTCCATGAGGTCGAGCAAAGCTGAAGGTCAGGCGAACTTCGTGAACCCCGGCGTGTTCATCGCGGGTCTCGGCGTGGAGATGGACATCACGCCCAAGCTGCGCGCTTTCCTCAATGCGAATTACATCCGGCTCGTCGAGACCGCGCCCATCAAGACCGCGCTGCTCACCGACAAAGCGGATCACGAACTCGGCTGGGACTTGAGCCTCGGTGTGCAATATCGTCCCGCGCTCACCGACAACATCATCATCTCGGCGGGCTTCGGCGTGCTGATTCCCGGCGCGGGCTACAAGGATATTTATCAGACGAGCAGTTCGCCCGTGCCCGGCTATGGCAGTCCGAGCACGGGCAGCGTGGATGATTTTCTTTACAGCGCCATCGTGGCGGTGACACTTACTTACTGAAACATGAGCGTGCGAATGACCAATAATGTAGGGCAGGTGTCTCGCCTGCCCCGCGAGTGCTTCAGCGCGAGCAGTTTTGCCGCGCGCCCCGCCGCGGGGGCGGCGCGACCCCAGGCCCAAATTTTTTTTGTACAATAACGACGCGGCGTAAGAAAGTTGCGGG
>JANMJO010000088.1:0-5027 GCA_031371425.1 Verrucomicrobiales bacterium
GTCGTCCAGGTGAAGCCGCGCACGATGGCCTTGAGCGGCAGCTCGACGGTGATGTTGAAATGCGGCGCGATGAGAGGGCGGCAGCCGTCAATAACATCGCGGCGATATGCCTTGAACGCATTCGTCGTGTCATTGAGTTGGATGCGGAAAATCGTCTTGATGAAAAAATTCGCGCAGCGGTTCATCAACAGCTTGAACGCCGGATAATCAATCGTCCCCCCGCCCTTCATGAAGCGGCTGCCGAACACGCAGTCCCAACCTTCATTCAGCAATTTCCAGTAACGCACGACATCGCGGCAATCATCCGACTCGTCAGCCATCATGATGACCACCGCGTCGCCCTTGCTGCGGTTCAAACCCCAGGTGATGGCGCGGCCAAAACCGTGCAAGCCGGGATTCCGAATAGGCGCGAGTTCGGGAATCCTGGCGCGCAACTCCGTCAAAATTTTCCACGTCGCATCCGAACTGCCGTCGTCCACCACGACGATTTCGTGCGGGACTTTCTGCAACGTGAGTTCGAGATGCAGATGCTCGACCGTCGAAGCGATGCAGCCCTCCTCGTCCCGCGCCGGAATGACGATGGAGAGCAACTTTAAATCGTTTTTGCGCGATGGTTCGCTCATTCCAATTGTGGTAGGGCGCGTCACTCCGTGCGCGCCGTCGTGGGTTCGCAAGCGGCGGGCAGAGGACTGCCCGCCCTACCTGTCGTTGCTGTTGTGTTCATCACTTTGGCGCACTCAATTCCAGCCAGCGTGGATTCTTCTCCGCGTGGACGGCAATCTCTTCGAGAATTTCAGACATCGGCGTTTGAGGCTGCCAGTTCCATTGTTTCTTCGCCAGCGCGGAATCCAAAACCATCCACGGGATGTCGAACGGACGCGGCGCGGCCTCGCTCGCGACGGCGTGCTGGCCGAAACGCGCCGCGCACCAATCGCTCAACTGCGCCAGCGACATCGCCGACTTCGCGCCGCCGGAAACATTCTGTACGCGCGATTTATTTTTCCCGTCGCTCGCCATCTGGCGTTCCAGCAGCGGCAGCAAATCGCGCGGATGCAAACAGTCGCGCACCTGACTGCCGCGTCCGTCGAAGCCGATGTATTTCAGCGGACGCCGCCGCAGCCACGCGTTCAGCCAGTAGGCGAAAATCCCTTGGTCGGCGCGGCCAAACTGCCCCGCGCCCGCCAGCACGCCGCAGCGGTTGATCCAGACGGGAAACGAAAACGTCGCGCCATATTCAAGCGCCATCGCCTCGGACGCCAGCTTCGTCGCGCCGTAAAGCGAGACGGGTGGTGCGGTGGAAAAATCTTCACTCAAGCCCGCCGCGCTCAAGCCGGGCACGGATTTTTTCAGCACGGGACGGAACGCATTCTTCACCGACTTCACCTTCAACGCGGCGAGCGGCGGGATTGAATAAACGCGGCTCGTGCTCAACAGAATGAAACCCGCGCGGTGCGCCTTGCAGAACTCCAGCACGTTGATCGTGCCGCCGAGATTGTGGTCCACGAGTTCGCGGCTGCTGGTCTTGCCGTCCACGCCGGCGAGCACGCTGGGATTCGCGGCGGCGTCAATCACCCAGTCCATGGCGGGCAGCTTGGCGAGGTCGCGGGCGAAGCGGATGTCGCCGCGAAAAACTTTCACACCAAGCTTGGTGAGCGGCGCGCGGTTCGTCTCGCTGCCGGGGCGGATGAAATTATCAACGCCGACAATCTGCCAGCCGGGATGCGCCTCGCGCAACGCCCGCGCCAGCGTGCTACCCACGAATCCGCAGATGCCGGTGATGAGGATTTTCATGTGCGGAACAAATCATGTTGCGCCGGTTGAGTGAACGTCTGGATTATTTCTTCGCTGCAACGTGCGCGGTGGCATCCGCGATTTCGAGGCAGATGACGGAGGCGATTTCATCCGGGGCTTTCGCCGGCAGGTTGAGCGTCACTCCGGCTTTGGTCTGGTTGAACTTCAGACGTTTGTTGCCGGCGAGGAGGTATGCCTTGTTAACTTTGCTTTGCAGGCCTGTGAGTTCAAATTTTCCGCTCCCCGGCCATTTGAAGATGAGGAGGTAAATTTTCCCAGGCTTGCTCGTGCTGCGCCAGTCCCATGTGGCGACAAACTTCGGCTTGCCTTTCTTGTCCTTTTCCGTGGCGCTGGGTTGGCCGGCTTCCGCGCCGAAGGACGTCGGGCTGCTGTCGTAAATCGCCGTGCCGTTCACTTTCATCCACGCGCCAACTTCGGCGAGCCGTTCGATGCTCGGCTCGGGAATGAGTCCTTCGCTGGTCGGGCCGACGTTGAGCAGATAATTTCCGCCTTTGCTGGCGATGTCACACAGGTTGCGGATGAGCGTCCCGGTGGATTTCCAGTCGTGGTCGTCGCGCTTGAAGCCCCATGTGTTGTTCATCGTCATGCACGTTTCCCAATCGCGACCGGGATAGCCCTGCGGCGGGATATACTGCTCGGGCGTCTCGGTATCGCCCTTGAAACCGCCGCCGAGCCGGTTGTTCTGGATGATGCTTGGTTTGAGCGATTGAACGGCGTCGTAAAGTTTCTGAGCGCGATCGGCATTCATATCGTGCGGCGTGTCCCACCAGAGCACGGCGGGAAATTCACCGTAGCGGGAAAGAATCTCCTTCACCTGCGGCACGGCGATCTTGTCGATGTAATCGTCCATGGTCACGCCCGGCTTGCTGTCCCAATTGTTTCCCGCGCCGCCGTTGTTCCAGTCCTGCGCCTGCGAATAATAGAGACCCAGTTTGACGCCGTTCTTGCGGCAGGCTTCCGCCAACTCTTGCAGCGGATCGCGACCAAACGGCGCGGCCTTGACGATGTTCCAATCGCTGGCCTTGGAATCAAACATGGCGAAGCCATCGTGATGCTTCGAGGTGATGACGATGTATTTCATGCCGGCGGCCTTCGCGGTTTTGACCCACGCGTCGGCGTCGAATTTCACCGGGTTGAATTCCTTGGCGAACTGCTGATATTCGGCCATCGGAATTTTGCCATTGTGCATGATCCACTCGCCGATACCGCCAACGGGCTTGTCTTGATAAAATCCGGCGGGCACGGAATAGACGCCCCAGTGGATGAACATGCCGAACTTGGCCTCGCGCCACCACGCCATGCGGGCGTCGCGTTGCTCCTTGGTTTCGGTGGTTTCCGCGCCGGAGAGACGCAAGGGCAGCGTGACGGCAACGGCGAGGGTGAGAAGCAACAGGATTTTTTTCATGCGGTGTGTGGTTGTTTATATCGGCCATCGGCTATGCGCCCAATTGCAGGCGTGCGTCCTTATCCAGCAGTTGGGTGAGGTTCGGCCAGTTCGCTTGGTTCACGTCGTTGAAGGCGCGCAGATAGACGGCCACCTTCTCCGGCTGGTATTTGGCGAGCAACATCTCGATGGCGGCGTTCAACTTCTCGTCGGGGACGGATTGCGGCAGGTCATCCACCATCCCCTTCTCGTGTTTGATGCCGAGCGCGTCGAGATAATCCGCGAGCATGGCGGTCTGGCATTTGAGCAACCACGCCTGCAGGAGATTCACCGCCAGCGATTCGAGGTTCGGCTTGCAGATGCTGGCGACAATGTCCTGATTCCGCTCGGCGCGCGGCTTGCGCTCCAAAAAAACTGGGCGCACCTTGCGCGCCTCGGCGACGGCGGCAACGGTCGCGCGGTAGATGCCTTTTTCTGTGGCGTGAATGTTTTCAATAATCTCCAGCGCGAGCGCGGGGGACGTGAAGCCGAAGATTTCGTGTGCGGTGAGCATTTTAGGAGATAGAAGTTGGGAGTTAGTAGTTAGGAGATGGTCGTGATGGAAATTTTTTGTTTTGCGGCGAGCTGTTTTACTTCGTCGGCGTCGAGGAGCAAGGTTTTTCCGGCTTCCAGCGCCAGCACGGAAACGCCAGCGGCGGCGCAGGCTTCAACCGTCTTCGCGCCGATGCAGGGGATGTCGAATCGCATATCGTGGCCGGGCTTGGCGACCTTCACGGCCACCGCGCCGCCGTCCTTGCCGGCGAGTTCGCCGCCGCGAGCGATCGCCTTGTCCGTGCCCTCGAAGCCTTCGACGGCGAGGACGGTGCCGTTCTTGACTACGACGGTCTGGCCGATTTCGAGGCCGGAAACTTCCTTGGCGATGCGGAAGCCGAACGCCACATCCGCCTGCTGTTCGGCGGAAAGTTTAGGGCCGAGCGCGAAGCCCGCTCCGAGCATTGCTGGCACGAGCCACGGCGTGGCGGCGATGAGTTCCACGCCGTCCTTCTGCAACTCGGCGGCGATGGCGGCGAAGATGGTGTGGGCGTTTTTTTCCTTGAGGCGCAGCAGCAACGCCATCGCTCGCAGGTCGGGGCGGAGGTCGAAAAGATTCTTGGGCGCAATCTGGCCGACCATGACGCAGTGCTTCACGCTGCGGTCGGTGAAGGCGGAGATCATTTTGCCAAGCTGTCCAACCTTGAGCCAGACGATGTCATCCACGAGCGGGGCGAGCGCAGGATCGGTCTCCCCCTCGAAGGCGACGGCGACGAGGCGCTGCACGCCGGCGGCTCGTGCGTGTTGCGCGAGGAGCAGCGGGAGCGAGCGGTTGCCGGCGATGATGCCCAGCGTCTGGATTGGTTCGGCCATCGGCGGTTAAAATTAGCGGGATTGCTCGCGGGCGCAATCCAAAGGTTACGCGCCGTTGTGACAGGAAGTGCCGTGCAGCGAGGCCCGCCCCAAGTTGGAGTTCAAGCTTCAGCTTGTTCCCATCACACCCGAACCAACCCGACACGCTAAAGCGCGGACTCCAACAATCTCAGCGCGGCACTTCCACTCACACCCCCAGCAACTGGGTGTGACTGCAAGAGCCGCGCAGCGGAGTCCCGCCCCAAGTTGGAGTTCAAGCTTCAGCTTGTTCCCGTCACACCCGAACCAACCCGACACGCTGAAGCGTGAACTCCAACAATCTCAGCGCGGCACTTCCACTCACACCCCCAGCAACTGGGTGTGACTGCAAGAGCCGCGCAGCGGAGTCCCGCCCCAAGTTGGAGTTCAAGCTTCAGCTTGTTCCCGT
>JANMJO010000091.1:0-14902 GCA_031371425.1 Verrucomicrobiales bacterium
AAATCTGTTGTTCCATTTCCACCGCACGCTGACTATAACTTCCGCGATGGCATTCACGGATTTCCCCGATCACGCGCAAGGCGTGGAGCTGCTGCAGCGTTCGCTGAAACGCGGACGGCTGGCGCACGCGTATCTTTTCACAGGCCACTCGCTGGATGAACTCGAGGCGCTCGCCCGCACGCTGGCCAAGACTTTGAACTGCGAGAATCCCGTCAAGCTCGACGGCGTGGCGGTGGATTCGTGCGATGCGTGTTTGAGCTGCCGGAAAATTGCGCACGAGAACCACGCCGACGTGCATTGGGTGCGGCCAGAATCCAAGACGCGCATCATCGTCGTGGACCAGATGCGCGTCTTGATGCAGCAAATCCAGCTCAAGCCCAGCGAGGCCGAATACAAGGTGGCCGTGATCGTCGCCGCCGACCGCATGAAGACCGAGGCGGCGAACGCCTTCCTCAAGACGCTCGAAGAACCACCGCCGAAGTCGCTGTTGATCCTGCTCACCACCGAGCCGCAGCGGTTGCTCGAGACGATTTTGTCGCGCTGCCTGCGGTTGAATTTCGCCGGCGCTGCCGATCGGAAACTGGATTCAGTTCGACTGGAATGGTTGACGCAGTTCGGCGAAGTCGCGGCGGCGGAAACAAAAAGCCTGCTCGGTCGCTACCGCCTGCTGGACTCGCTCGTCTCGAAACTCACCGCGATGAAGGAGCAGATCGAGACGACGCTCACCGAGAAATCGCCGCTGGAGCAATACGAGGATTTGGAAAAAGATTTGCGCGAGCGCTGGGAGAAGGAACTCGCCGCGGCCATCGAGGCCGAATACCGGCTGCGTCGCGGCGAACTGCTGGCCGCGCTCCAACTCTGGCTGCGCGACGTGTGGTTGCGCACGCTGACCGCCAGCGAGGAACTGCTGCATCTGCCGCAACTCGCCAGCACGGCGCAGGTGGCGCGCCGCATTTCGCCGAAGCAAGCGATGGAAAATCTCCGCGTGCTGGAGCAGACACAGCGCCTCCTCCACACCAACGTCCAGGAAGCGCTCGCGCTCGAAGTCGGCCTGCTCAAGCTCCACCTCTGAACCCCGCATGAAGTCCGGGAAAATCTCCGCGCCGATTGAAGGCTGGCAGCCAGGCTGGTTCGCCGCGCTGGCCGGCGCGTTTTTTGGAGTGACGCTGTTGAAATTCGGCAACCCTGCGGTGCTGGAGAAACTCGTCGAGCGCCCGGCCAACGGTTGGGAATGGAGTTTCAACGGCTGGCCGGTTTCCATCGGCTTTGCGTTGCTGGCGGGCTTGGCGGTCATGGGCATTTTCATGGCGCGTTGGAAAACAAACGCGCCGCGCTGGCTGGTGCTGCTCCCGTTGGTCTGGCTGGGCTGGCAATTCGCCGCCGCCACACACACCGTTGATGCCGAACTGACCCGCGCAACGCTGAAGCATTTCATCGCCTGCGTGGTTTGCTTCTACCTCGGCCTTTTCGCGCTCGCACCCTGCCGCCGTCCCACTTTGTTCTTCGCGGGCTTGCTCGCCGGGCTGGTGGTTGTGATTGCCGTCGGCTGGCAGCAACATTTCGGCGGGCTGGAGGAAGCGCGCGCTTATTTTTTCCGGGAAATTTATCCGCAACTGAAATCCGTCTCGCCGGAATATCTCAAGAAGATGTCGAGCAACCGGATTTTCTCCACGCTGTTTTATCCGAACGCGCTGGCGGGCGCGCTGCTGCTCCTGCTGCCGGTCGCGCTGACGCTGATCTGGCAGAGATTCACGGCGTTGACGGCGGCGGCGCGCGCGCTTTTGGTCGGGCTGGTTGGCATCGGGGCGTTGGGCTGCCTGTTTTGGTCAGGCTCCAAAGGCGGCTGGCTGCTGATGCTGGCGCTGGGCTTGTTGGCCTTGCTGCGGCTGGAGTTGAACTGGAAATGGAAGCTCGCGCTGATGGCGGCGATGCTCGCGGTCGGAATGACGGGCTTCGCGCTGCGCTACGCTGGCTATTTCCAAAAGGGCGCGACCAGTGCCACGGCGCGCGGCGATTACTGGCGGGCGGCGGCACAGACGGCGATGGCGAACCCTGTTTTCGGCACCGGGCCGGGAACGTTCGCCATCCCTTACAAGCAAATCAAGAAGCCGGAATCCGAGATGGCGCGGCTGGTTCACAACGATTACCTGCAACAGGCGTCCGATTCGGGCGTGGTCGGCGCGCTGGCTTACGCGGCGTTCATCGGCGGCGCGCTTTGGCTGACTTACCGTCGCCTCGCTGCGAAGAAGGATTGGCTTTCATTCGCCGTCTGGCTCGGTCTGCTGGGCTGGAGTTTGCAGGGCTTGATGGAGTTCGGCCTCTACATTCCCGCGCTGGCGTGGACGGCGTTCGCGCTGTTCGGCTGGCTGCTGGGCGGCGGAAATGAGTTCGACACTGTTCAGAAAAACCACTAGTTTCGACGCAGTAAATGAAAATTCTGTTCCTCAACGGCCCCAATCTGAACCTGCTCGGCCAGCGCGAGCCGGAGATTTATGGCCGGACGACTTTGGCGGACATCGAGGCCCAAGTCCGTGAGCGGGCGGCAAAGTTCGGCGCAGAAATCGCCTTCCGCCAGACGAATCAGGAGGGCGAACTCGTCGCCTGGATTCAGGAAGCCAAGGGCAACTTCGATGTCATCGTCCTGAACGCCGCCGCCTACACTCACACGAGCGTGGCTCTGCGCGACGCTATTTCGGCGATTGGTGTTCCGACGATTGAGATTCACATTTCCAACGTCCATGCTCGGGAGGAATTCCGCCACAAGTCGCTGATTGCGCCGGTTTGCCGCGGTCAGATTTGCGGTTTTGGAGCAAACTCCTACGTTTTAGCTGTTGAAGCGGCTGTTACCGTTAACGGATGATTTTTAGTTGGTAGAAATACGTTTTTAAACGTTCTTTCGCGGTGTTTTTATACTCCAAAATTACCGCTTGACGCCATTTTTAAGGCGTTTATGCTCACCCGCAGTTGAAATAACGCGATGAGCAGAGTCGAATCCGACTGCTGCTTTTTTGCTTAATAATCAACGGCGGTCAGTCCCGCCAAAGTCAGCCAAATTTAACAAGGGCAAAACACTGTGGATCTAAAAGACATCAAGGCGATCATTGATTTGATGAAAAAGAACTCCGTCTCGGAGTTCGAACTCGAGAAGCAGGATTTCAAAATCCGACTCAAGCGCGGCATGGGCGGCAACGGTGCCGGCGTTCAGTATGAAGACGCCCCCGTCTTGACCTATACCCAAGTCCCTGCGGCTGTCCCCGCCTCGGCCACCGGCGCTCCGGCCACAATCCCCGCCCCGGCAGCAGCGTCCAACGAACTGGACGTGAAATCGCCGATGATTGGCACATTCTACCGCTCGCCCTCACCGGAATCCGCAGCCTACATCGAGGTCGGCAAGGAAGTCGGCCCCGACACCGTCGTTTGCATCATCGAAGCGATGAAAGTCATGAACGAGATCAAAGCCGAGGTCCAAGGCGTGGTCACACAGGTGCTGATGGAAGACGGCAAGCCCGTCGAATTCGGTCAACCGCTCTTCAAGGTCCGTCCAACTTGAGGTTTTGAACACGTCGCCCACGGGCGGCCAGTTAGCGCAGCCTTTCACTACCCATGTTTGAAAAAATTCTCGTAGCCAACCGCGGCGAAATCGCCGTGCGCATCATCCGCGCCTGTAAGGAACTCAACATCCGCACCGTCGCAGTCTATTCCGAGGTGGACGCCAACTCCATGCACGTCCAGATGGCCGACGAAGCCATCTGCATTGGCAAAGCCGCCGCCAGCGAGAGCTACCTGCGCATTGACCGCATCATCAGCGCCGCCGAGATTGCCGATGTGGACGCCATCCACCCCGGCTACGGCTTCCTCTCCGAGAACGCCCACTTCGCCGAAGTCTGCGAGAGCTGCAACATCCGCTTCATCGGCCCCAGCGCCCGCGCGATGAGCGCGCTCGAAGACAAGGCTGTCAGCCGCGCCCTCGCCAAGAAAGCCGGCGTCCCCATCCCGCCCGGCTCGGAAGGCATCGTCGAAAACGAGAAAGACGCCCTCGTCATCGCCAAGAAGATTGGCTACCCCGTGATGATTAAAGCCGTTGCCGGCGGCGGCGGACGCGGCATGCGCATCGCCCACAACGACATTTCCCTCGTCAAAGGCTTTCACACCGCCCGCACCGAAGCCGAGAAATGCTTCGGCAACTCCGGCGTTTACATCGAGAAATTCATCGAGAACCCCCACCATATTGAGTTCCAGATCCTCGGCGACGGCAAGGGCAACATCATCCACCTCGGCGAACGCGACTGCTCCATCCAGCGCCGCAACCAGAAGCTCATCGAGGAAACCCCCTCCCCGCTCATCGCCAACAAATACCCCAAGCTCCGCGAGAAAATGGGCAAAGCCGCCATCCGCATCGCCGAACTCGCCAACTACACCAACGCCGGCACCGTGGAATTCATCGTGGACGACGCCGGCAACTACTACTTCCTCGAAGTCAACAAGCGCATCCAAGTCGAGCACCCCATCACCGAAGAAGTCACCGGCATTGACCTCGTCCGCTACCAGATCGAGATCGCCATGGGCGAACCCCTCCGCCACCGCCAGAGCGACATCAAATTCACCGGCCACTCCATCGAATGCCGCATCAACGCCGAGAATCCCTTCGATGACTTCCGCCCCAGCCCCGGCCGCATCGAGATGTATTACCAGCCCGGCGGTCGCGGCGTGCGCGTGGACACCCACGCCTACGCCGGCTACACCGTGCCGCCCACCTACGACTCCATGATCGGCAAGCTCATCACCTACGGCAAAGACCGCCGCGAAGCCATGGACCGCATGAGCCGCGCCCTCGCCGAATACATGCTCACCGGCGTCAAGACCACCATGTCCTTCCAGCAAGCCATCCTGCAAGACCCCAACTTCCGGCGCGGCGTTTACTCCACCAACTTCGTCGAACAACTCCTCAGCGGCGCCCGCCGCGAGCTGATCGAAGAAAAAGCCTGACGCGGAATTGCTCTTAGCCGACGCCGGGTGGCGGGTTATAGTTGGCCCAAGATGAAAACGGTTGAAGCCATCATTGAGACGAACGGCAAGGTGCATCTGGTCGAGCCGCTTCAGGTGACGACTCCGCGCCGCGCACTCGTCACGATTCTTGAAGAAGCTCCGACCGTGAGGATGCCGCGCTGTTGAGCGAGGCTGCGCTCGCCGAAGACTGGAATCGCGCCGAGGAAGATGCCGCATGGTCACATTTACAACCGGCTAGAGCAATTTCAATAAACCTGTAGCCACGATTTGGAAGGCTGCTCGAAAAATTCCGCGAGGTCTTGGACTGCGGCAGAAGGCTGCCGCAGTCCAAGACGCTATCGCGCCATTCGCTCGCCCTGGTCAACTCACCGGCTACAGTATTTTTGAAACTGCTCTAAAAAATTCTCTACCATCCGCGAAGCTGTCGTGCGCTTGATTCAAAAAGGTGAAACCGAATCGCTAACCGGTTCGATTTACTCCCGAAATTGCATTGGGCTTTGCGTCACCCGGCGGGCCGGGTTGCAACCGTATAAAACCATCGTTCCCCAAAGTCCGGCAGTCTGCTACGTTGCGGGCATGACAAAGTTCGCACAAGTTTTCTGATGTGCCGCCGATGACTCACCCCTCGCAGTCGCTTTTTACGTTTGACCCGCCCGACAGAGCTGGCTAGTTTCACCGCTCCAACACTGGAAATCACACTCTATGTTTCTAACGATTCGCCGCCACCAAAAGTGGCTTTTCCTAATCATCAGCACGATCACCATCCTCAGCTTTGTCGTCTACTTCCGCCCGGGCGGCAAGAACGCAGACCGCGCCTCTAGCCACGCCAACCTCGGCTCCATCAACGGCGAACCCGTCGAGACAGACGCCTTCCGCGCCGCCGCCGACCAGGTGCAGCTCTCTTATTTCCTGAGCCGTGGTGAATGGCCCGACCGCGACACCGCCGCCAAACAGTCCGGCTTCAATCTGGAAAGGGAAACCTACCAGCGCCTGTTCCTCGCCCAGAAGATGAAGGCCATGAACATCCACACCAGCCGCGACGCCGTCGGCCTCACCGCCGGGCAAATCCTGCGCTCGCTCGGTCGCGATGGCACCGCCGTGCCGCTCGCCGCCTTTGAAGAGAAAATCCTCCGCCCCCGCGGCCTCACCGTGAAAGACTTCAACGACCTCATCGAATACGAGATCGGCGTCCGTCAGCTCATCAACATCCTCGGCATCAGCGGCAAGCTCACCACCTCGCCGGAAGCGGAGATGCTCTACCGCCGCGAGCACGAGGAGATCACCACCGAAGCTGTCTTCTTCACCGCCACCAACTTCATGAACGCCGTCACCGTCACACCCGAACGGCTCGGCCAATTCTTCACCAACCAGATGGCCCGCTACCACATCCCCGACCGCCGCCAAGTCAGCTACGTCAAATTCGCCGCCGCCGATTATTTGAACATCGCCGACCGCCAAGTGGCTTCCATCACCAACTTGAACAACCAAGTGGACAATATCTACAACCAGCGCGGCGGCACAAACCACTACAAAGACACCACCGTCGAAAATGCGAAGAAAGAAATCCGCGATGAAATCCGCCGCGAATTCGCGCTCCGCTCCGCCCGCACCAACGCCGTCGCCTTCACCGATGAACTCCTGAACCTCGTCCCCGTCGCGCCCGAAAACCTCCAGAGGCTCGCCACAGAACACAAGCTCACCGCCGCCATCACCGCCCCGTTCAACGCCCAGACCGGCCCCGTGGAACTGAACGTCCCCCCCAGCTTCGCCAAGTCCGCCTTCGCCCGCACCGCCGAAGAACCCTTCGATGGCCCCATCCTCGCCGAAGACGCCGCCTACGTCATCTCCATCAAGAGAACCATCCCCAACGAAATCCCCGCGCTCGATACCATCCTGCAGAACGTCACCGCCGACTACCAATTCGTGCAGGCCGCGCTCCTCGCGCGCAGCAGCGGCACCAACTTCGCCGGCACACTCCAATCCGGCAAGGACTTCGCCGCCGTGTGCGCCGCAGCCAAGGTCAGCCCCGTCAAATTCCCCGCCTTCTCATTGGCCACCCGCTCGCTGCCCGAGGCTGAAAAAATCATCACCCTCGGACGCCTCCAGGAAATCACCTACGGCCTCCCCGTCGGCGGCAACAGCGGCTTCATCCCCTCCAACGACGGCGGCATCGTGCTGCACGTCGTCTCCCGCACGCCCGCCGATGAAGCCAAGGTGAAAACCGAACTCCCCGCCTTCCTCGCCCAGATCCGCCAGACGCGCCAAGGCGAAGCGTTCAATGCCTGGTTCAGCCGCGAGGCCTCCACCGCCCTGCGCGACACCCCGCTCGCCCGCCGCCAGGAACAAGGCCAGCCGTAATCCCGGCCGCCTCACCGGAATTGAAAATGAAGAGACCCGCGCGTCACCGCCAAAATGATTTCTTCATCGGATGAGTGCCGCCATCAAACTTTCCGCGCCCGCCACCAAAGAGTTTTGGGAAATTCCCGTCCTGTTTGAAGACGAGCACCTGCTCGCGCTCGACAAACCCGCCGGCCTGCTCACCTCACCCGACCGCAACAATCCCGACCGGCCGAGTCTGATGCAGCTCCTGCACGCCGGCATCACCGCCGGCAAACCTTGGGCGCAATCGCGCGGCCTCACCTACCTCGCCAACGCCCACCGCCTCGACTTCGAGGCCAGCGGCGTCCTGCTCCTCGCCAAGAACAAGCCCGCCCTCATCGCGCTCGCCAACCTGTTCGGCGCAGAAACGCCGCTCCAAAAATACGTCGCCCTCGCGCACGGCACGCCGTTGGAAGAACGCTTTGAGATCGGCGCGAAAGTCGCGCCCCACCCCGTCACACCCGGCAAGCATCACGTGGACGCCCGGCGGGGAAAGAAATCGAAGACCATTTTCACCGTGCAGGAAAGATTTGCCAACTGCACGCTGCTGCGCTGCGAACCCGCCACCAGCCGCCCGCACCAGATCCGCGTGCACCTGCAAAACGGCGGCTGGCCGGTCGTCGGCGATGAACTTTACGGCGGCCAGCCGCTGCTGCTCTCGCGGCTGAAACCGCACTTTCGTTTGAAGCCCAAGAAAGTTGAACGTCCGCTGCTCGCCACCGCGATGGTGCATGCCGAAGAATTGAGTTTGCCGCATCCCGTCACCGGCGAAGTTCTCACCCTCACCGCGCCGTGGCCGAAGGATCTGACCGTGGCCGTGAAGTATCTGCGGCTGTATGCGGTTGCAGGTTGAAAGTTGCACGTTGCAGGTTTTTCACCTGCAACTTTCAACCTTTAACTTGTAACCCAATTAAGGATGGCCTTCTGCGTGTGCAGCCGGTTCTCCGCCTGCGTGAAGATCGTGTCCGCGTTGGCCTCGAAGGTTTCCTCGTCAATCTCCTTGCCGCGATACGCCGGCAGGCAGTGCATCACCAACGCGCCGGGCCGCGCCAGCCGCACGAGCGCCTGGTTGACCTGATAGCCCGCCAGCGCCTTGAGCCGCTCGGCGGACTCGGCCTCCTTGCCCATCGAAATCCAAACGTCCGTGTAGAGCAGATCCGCGCCGCGCGCCGCCGCGTTGATGTCGGCGGAGATGCTGATGTTGCCGCCCGCCCGCTTGAGCAATTCAGCGGACGGCTGGAATTCTTTCGGCGAGGCGATGCGTAATTCAAAGCCGAGTTTCGCCGCCGCCCAGATCCACGAGGTCGCCACGTTGCACGCGCCGTCGCCGATGAACGCAACGGTCTTGCCGGCGATGCTGCCGTGCTTTTCCTGGAACGTGAACAGGTCCGCCAGAATCTGGCACGGATGCTCGTCGTCCGTGAGCGCGTTGATGGTCGGTATGCCGGAGAATTTTGCGAAGTCCTCCACGTCGCATTGCTTGAACGTGCGGATGATCGCGCCGTGAATCATGCGCCCCATCACCCGCGCCGTGTCCTTGATCGGCTCGCCGCGACCGAGCTGGATGTCTGCCGCGCTCAAAAACATCGGGCGTCCACCCAGCTCGTGGATGCCGACCTCGAACGACACGCGTGTGCGCGTGGAAGCCTTGGAGAAAATCAGCGCCCATGTCTGGCCGGCGAGCGGTTTGGCGGTTTCGTGGCCGCGCTGCTTCTTGACCGCGCTGGCGGCGGCCAGAATGTTCTCCATGTCCGACAGCGCCAGTGTTTCAATGCTCAACAGATGTTTCATGACTCAAAAAAGAGTTTATTACCCAAGGAGCGGTGCGGAGTCACTCTATTTCTTCGCCAAATCCGCCGCACGCCACAGATACCACGCCGCCGTGGTGCGGTGCGGCTTCCACTTTTCGCCGAACGCGGCCAGCGCCTTCGGCTTGGGCATCGCGCGTTTTTTGTAGGCGAGCCGGAAGCCGTTGCGCACGCCGAAGTCATCCACCGGCAAGACATCCGCGCGTCCAAGCTGGAAAATCAACAGCATCTCCACCGTCCAGCGTCCGACTCCGCGCGCCTCGGTCAGCCGCGTGATGATTTCCTCGTCGCTCAACTTCGCGATGGCGCGCGACGGGGGAATCGTGCCGTCCAAAGTCTTCGCCGCGATGTCGCGGATGGCGGCAATCTTGGCGAACGAGAAGCCGCACGCGCGGATCTGTGCGTCCGTGACCTGCGCCAAATCTTCCGGCTTCGGGAAGCGGCGTCCGGGAAAAAGTTTCTTGAAGCGCGTGAGGATCGTGTTCGCCGCCGTGCCGTTGAGCTGCTGGTGCGCCACGGCTTGCACGAGCGATTGGAAGGGTGAGCGCCATGTTTCCGGCGCGAGCGCGCACTTGCCGACTTGGCGGATGAGTTGCCGCATCACCGGGTCGGCGGCGGACAAATGCTTGAGTGCGGCGGGGTTCATTCGGTTTTTCCTGCGTTCGCGCGGTCTCTGTCGTCGAGCGGCGGAAAATTATTGTTCAGCTGCGGCGGCGCGGGCGAGCATGACTTTCTTGGAGGGCTTGTAGCCGGCGATGAATTCGCGGCGGAATTCGCCGAACGTTCCGGCGGCGAGGTGCGCGCGGATGTCGGTCATCACTTGGATGATCATGTGGGAGTTGTGGACGCTCACCATGCGGAGGCCGAGGATTTCATTCACGTTGAGCAGGTGGCGCAGGTAGGCGCGGGTGTGGTGGCGGCAGGCGTAGCATTCGCAGCCTTCCTCGATGGGGCCGAAGTCGGCCTTGTTGAATCCGGCCTTGATGTTGACGGAGCCTTTGCGCGTCATGGCGGTGCCGTTGCGGGCGATGCGGGTGGGCAGGACGCAATCGAACATATCCACGCCGCGAGCGACGAGTTCGACGAGCTGGGCGGGCGTGCCGAGGCCCATGGCGTAGCGCGGCTTGTGCGCGGGGAGAAACGGCTCGGCGAGTTCTACGGCCTTCATCATTTCGGGTTCGGGTTCGCCGACGCTGACGCCGCCGATGGCGTAGCCGTCGAAGTCGAGCGGGACGATGGCTTTGGCGCATTCCTCGCGGAGCGCGGGGTTGACGCCGCCCTGGCAGATGCCGAAGGCGAGCTGGCCATCGGCGCGGGGTTGCTCGCGACATTCCTTGGCCCAGCGGATGGTGCGTTCGACGGCGTTGCGCTGCTCGTTAGCGGGCGCGTCGTGCGGCGGGCATTCATCGAAGACCATGGCGATGTCCGAGCCGAGCGTGCGCTGGATTTCCATGGCTTCTTTCGGGCCGAGAAAGCAGAGGGAGCCGTCGAGGTGCGAGCGGAATTCTACGCCGTGTTCTTTCACCTTCCGGATTTTAGCGAGGCTGAAGACTTGGAAGCCGCCGCTGTCGGTGAGGATGGGTTTTTCCCAGTTGATAAATTTGTGGAGTCCGCCGGCGGCGCGGATGATGTCGAGGCCGGGGCGGAGGTTGAGGTGGTAGGTGTTGCCGAGAAGGATCTGCGTGCCGGTCTCGTGAAGCTCGCGGAGGTCGAGGGCCTTGACGCTGCCTTGCGTGCCGACGGGCATGAAGACGGGGGTCTCGACGACGCCGTGGGCGGTGGTCAGGCGGCCGAGGCGGGCTTTGGACGACGGGTCGGTTTTGAGGAGTTCAAACACGGGACGAGTTTAGTTCAGCCGTGAGAGAACGCAAAGAACACAAAAAGTGGGAGGTGACGTTGAACGCTGCGGTTCAAATCAAGCGGCGTCGGTGGGGAGCGTTTCGGCATCTTCCGCACCGGCTTCGGTGCGGGCGTAGTGGAGGCCGAGGTTGTATTGGGCGGTCTTGTCGCCTTGCTTTGCGGCGCGGATGAACCAGCGCACGGCTTCGGTATCGCTCTGATCCACACCGTGGCCGGTCTGGTAGCAGAGGCCGAGGTTGCATTGGGCGGGGGCGCATTCCTGTTCGGCGGCGAGGGTATACCATTTGACGGCTTCGGCGTAATCGCGTTCCACGACCTGGCCGGCTTCGTAATAGACGCCGAGGTTGAATTGGGCTTGTGCCTCGCCGCATTCCGCTGCTTCGCGATACCACTTGAAGGCTTCGGCAAAATTCTGGGTGACGCCTTGCCCGGTTTCGTAGCAGATGCCGAGGTTGAATTGCGCGGCGGGATCGCCGTGTTCGGCGGCTTCGCGAAACCACTTGGTGGCCTGACCCAGTTCCTGCGGGACGCCGTGGCCGTTCTGATAGCAAAAGCCGAGGTAACATTGCGCGGCGGCATCATCCTGCCCTGCGGCCAATCGAAACCAATGAACAGCCTGCTGATAATCCTGTGGCAAGCCCTGACCGGTCTGGTAGCAGATGCCGAGATAACGCTGCGCCACGGCATCGCCGAGGTTGGCGGCGTGGCGCATTTCCTCGAGGGTCTCCCAGGTTTTTTGGTGTTTGGACATGAACAACGGCGGTTGACTGACGAGAGGAAAATAGGTGTTTCAAACCGCGAACTCAAGGTGTGATTTGGGAATGGGTTGAGTGACGGTTGTTTTATCCGCAGATTTCGCGGATGATCGCAGATGAAAACAATCTGTGTGAATCTGCGTAATCTGCGGACTGCCGCAGCAAGAAACGGCAACAAAAAGCCCCTTCCGGTTTTGCCGGAAGGGGCTTGAAGTTCTAAATCAGATCAGAACTTGTAGATGATGTTCGCGGCAAGGAGGACGGCGCCCTTGCTGGAGTTGCTCGGGCCGAAGTCGCCGCCGTTGGCGTGATCCCAGCGGATTTCCGCACGGCTCAGGACGTTCTTCCAGAGGTCATACTGCACCGTGCCGGTGAGGGCATAGACGGATTTGCTGCTGAGGCCTGAGACAGCGATATCAGACCAAGCGTATTCACCACGAGCATGAACGCTCAACTTTTCAGTCGCTTGGAAGGAGGCGTAGACTGCAACGGCGTTATTCCAATTAGCTGCAACGGCACCTGTGCCGGTCTTCGCATCATTTCCGGCGTAGTCATACGCAGCCCCGACTTTGAGGCCCTTGACGCCGGTGTTCAGCACCGTGCCAGCATACCAATTGATGTTGTTCTGGTTGTTGCCAGAACCAGCACCGTAAGCGGCGGCACCATAAACGGTCGAACCAGCCAAGAAGCCCCAGCTTTCGGGCGCAGTCAAAGCGACTGAACCCACATAGGTTTTGCGAGAATCGATTGAAGAGCGATTGACAGGGTTAACAGTGCCACCACCGTTGGAAACATTGGCAACGCCTACTGAAGCGCTCACAACTTCACAGAACTTGTATGAGGCCAAAATACCCGCATAGGTGGTCGGCTCCATCATGTAGCCGTAAGAACGAGTGTAGTTCGGGTTGTTGCCGGCGTCGAAGACTTCGTAGCCGAGAATGGTGTCCCAAACACCAATTTTCCAGTCAATGCCATTGCCCAGCGGGGTGCGGAGTGTGACATAGGCTTGCTTGATGCTATTGTTGTCTTCGCTGGCGTCATTCATGCCAACAGAGGCAGCGTCCTGACCATAAGCGATTTCAACCTTGTAGCCCGAAGCCCACTCGGTTTCGTCAAGCGACTTGGAGATGGTCACAACAACAGCGTCCAAGTTGAAGCCGTCTTTCTTTCCGCTATCATAACCACTGCTGCTGACAGCACTGCCGGTGCCGGTGTATTTGTTGAAGTTCCAGTGAGCAGATGTGTTAACGTAACCGCTGATCTGTGTTCCGGAGACGGCCGTTTCCAAGAAGGTCGGCGCTTTTTCTTCGGCTTTGACGGCTGAGGCGAGGCTGACCACTCCGACGGCGGCCAAACCTAATGTCCATTTGTTAAGTTTCATATATGTTCCTCTGATGTTGTTGTTTTTGTTTGTTTTCTGGCTGTGCACTGCGGGCAAATCCAGTTTGCCCACGCGTCCAAAACGACGCTTTTGCCGGATTATTAGTAGATGCCGGGGGGTTTGCAACAACTTTTTTGGCATTTGTCGGAACTCCATGAGCATGTCCCCATGATAACTCAATAAGAATGTCCTCATAGGCCTGGTTGCGGTAGCAACCCCGGCCGCAACATGGAGACATTAACAATGAGTCCGAAAGAACGGGATCGGATGACAATTATGACGGGTGTCAAGCGGCAGGAACTGACGCTGGTGCAGGCGGGCGAACGGATGGCGGTGTGCTATCGCCAGAGCAAGCGCATCTGGCGACGGTATCAGGACAATGGCGACGCCGGGCTGGCGCATCGGTTGCTAGGCCAGCCCAGTGCGGCGCAAGCCGCCCGAACTGCGGGCGCGGGTGCTTGACCCGCTGCGCCGACTTCGGCCCGACGCTGGCGGTGGGGGACTCCAGTCGGCCTCCCTGCGTTGCCCACCGCCAGCCGAGGAAACCGAACAACGAACCACAACCAACAAAGGGGACATTTCTAAAGAGTTTTGACAGGGCGCGGGGTGGTATTGCTTGCGCTGACGGAGCGCGCTGCATTGCTCTGCGCTCCGGCCAAACCATACGCCATCACTCACGCCGGTTGCTGCTGCGTGAGGCAATGCAGCGAACCAAAGCCCAGCACGAGATCCACCGCGTGAATGCCCACCACCGGACGGTCGCGGAACAGTTCGCCCAAGATGCCGAGCGCGATGCGGTCGTTCGCATCGTTGAATGTCGGCACGATGACGCAGGAGTTGCAGATGTAGAAGTTCGCGTAGCTCGCCGGCAACCGCCAGTCGCCGTAGTAAATCGGCGCAGGCATGGGCAGCGCCACGACTTCGGGCTTCGAGCCGTCTTCGAGGCGAAAGTCCTGCACGCGCTCCCAGTTTTCGGCGAGCGGCTTATAATTAATGTCGCGCTTGTTGGTTTCCTTGATGAGCACGAGCGTCTTGCGGTCGGTGAAGCGGCAGATGTCGTCAATGTGGCCGTGCGTGTCGTCGCCCACCGGCCCGGCGACGAGCCAGAGGACGTTCTTCACGCCGAGATATTTTTTGAACGCGGCGTCGTAGTCAGCCTTGGTCATGCCGGGATTGCGCACCTGAATCTTCGGATGCTGATAACATTCCTCCGTCGTCAGCAACGTGCCGCGCCCGTTCACCTCAATGCCGCCGCCTTCGATGATGAAGTTTCGGGTTACGAGTTTCGAGTTTCGGGTTTTAGACTGCCATTGCGCGTCGAAGAGCGGACGCTTCAGAATCCGCGCCGCCGTTTCGGGAACTGTGGTATCGAGCTGCCAGTTCTTGTATTTCGCCCACGCGTTGAAATGAAAATGCACGATGGCCTTTTCTGCTTTTTGCCCTTTGCCTTTTGCCTTTGGCCTTCTCACATGAATCGGCCCGCTGTCGCGCGTCCAACCGCGATTCGTCGGATGCACAACGAACTCGACCTGCTTCAAGTTACAACCCGCGCGCTTGAGATAACTGCCGGCAAACTTCGCCTCCGCCTTGCTGCGGACGAGCAACCGCACCAGTTCGCCCTGCGAAATCTTCCGCACCATCTCGCCATAGACCCAGCGGATGGTATCAATCTTGTCCGGCCAGTCGGATTCGTTATGCGGCCAGCCGAGCCA
>JANMJO010000097.1:0-2820 GCA_031371425.1 Verrucomicrobiales bacterium
AATGTCGGGAGACGCCCCGAAGTATTCTTACGCCCCCGTGTTGACGAGCTGCTGCGAGCCGGGACGTCTCGCGCTCCGACTGCAAAGACGGCTGCGCTTCTCCCAAAGTTTCTCAATTGCATAGTTCTGGTTTAAGTCTCCAGCCCAAAATGATGTTTCGCAAAAGCGTGGCCGGAGCCGCTTTTTAGGTAGCGCTCAAATTGTCGGGCGAGTTCATAATCGCTTTTTGGCAAACGCCCGGCCAGAAGCCGATTTAAGATAATGCTCGAACTCCGCTGCTTTCTTGCGATCGGTGAAAGAAACCGCGGTCTTGATGCGCCACGGACGGAACTTGGACGTGTGCGGAACTTCACCGCCGTTGTGGCGACGCAGCCGGTCACGCAGGTCATCCGTCAGTCCGGTGTAAAAGTGGTCAGGCGCAGATTCGCTTTGGAGGATGTAAACGTAGGTGAAGCTCATTCTGAATTCCTGATGACCAAACTGGCTTGCCGGGTCGTAGCTCCGAGCAGTTGTCCATCGCGTCGCACCGGCCCGCCTACGTGCTCCGCACTACGGCGCGGCAGTCTTCGCTCTTCGCTGCGCTTGGAGCGAAGACTGGAGGCGGGGGGAGTTGAACCCCCGTCCCTGATAGGTAAACCAGCCGCGACTACATGCTTAGTCTGGAATTTTTTGTCGGCTACGGGATGGCGTCCAAACTCGAGTCCCGCTGCTTAGTCCGCATGTAAATTTCTCGGCTTGGGCGCGCGGTCTCCGCCTTCAGCCATGCCTGCTGTCACGTTCGTCCACCGTAGCAGGTGTCCAGTGGCGAACGTCGGGGCCTTAGGCCGCGAGTGCTAGTTCTTGATTAGCAGTTATTTTTTGGTTCGATGATTAACGAGGCCAACGAACCGTCCTCGGCATGCCGCCTCTGGCGTATCTTTCAGGTCGAAACCAGTACGCCCCCAAACAGCAATCGTATCATCCCGCAAATCCCCACACGGGTCAAGCGACGACAAATAACTCCGTCGGCCGCAGATGCACCGCGTCTATCAATCCCTGATCCGTCAGCTTCAACTCCGGTATCGGCGACAGGCTCAAGAACGACAGCGTCATGAACGGCGCTTCCAAGTCGCAGCCGAGCGCGTGCGCCGCCGCATTCAAGCCGGCGATGCGCCGAATCACTTCATCCAGCGGCTGGTCGGAAACCAATCCCGCCACCGGCAATCCCAGCTCCGCCCGCACCACGCCGTCGGCTACGGCCACCTGTCCACCCTGCAATTGCTCCAGCTCCTGGATCGTGCGCACGATGTCCGCGTCGTTCGTGCCGACCACGACGACGTTGTGCGCGTCGTGCGCCACGGTGGAGCCGAGCGCGCCGTTGTGCAACTTGAAGCCGCGCACGAAGCCCACGCCCACGTTGCCGGTAGCGCTGTGACGCTCCACGACGACGAGCTTGAGGATGTCGCGCGCCGTGTCGGCCACGACCAAACTGTTCTCCACCTTCGGCGTCTCGATGAGTTCCTTCGTCACAATCTGGTTGGGAACAATCTCGATGACGCGGATTTTGCCGGGCCGCGCCTTGACTGCGAATTGCGCGGGTTGGTAGCGCAAATTCATCGTGCTGCGCGGGCGCGTCACGATGGGCGGATGTTGCGCGAGATATTTTCCATTCTCCGCGACGAGCACGCCCTTCTTGTAAGTCTGGCGCACGGTGAAATTTTCCAAGTCGTCGAACACCACGAAGTCCGCCCAGAACCGGGGAGCGATTGCGCCCAGATTTTGCAGCCGGTAATGCCGCGCCGTGTTGATCGTCGCGATTTGCAATGCCACGATGGGCGGCACGCCTCCGGCGATGGCCTTGCGCACCGCGTGGTCAATGTGCCCCTCGCTCACGAGGTCGCCCGCGAGCTTGTCGTCGGTGGCAAAGGAGCAGTTGGCGGAGTTGTGTGCGTTCAGCAACGGCAGGAGATGCGCGAGATTGCGCTCCGTGCTGCCCTCGCGCAGCAGGATGTGTAGGCCGAGCCGCAATTTCTCCTGCGCCTCGGCGACCTCGACCGATTCGTGGTCGGAGCGCACGCCAGCGAGCGCGTAGGCGTTGAGATTCTTCCCGCGCAAGCCCGGCGCGTGGCCATCCACGCACTTGCCGCCAGCGGCCTCGATCTTTGCCAACTCGCTTTCCGCGCCGAGATACACACCGGGATAATTCATCAGCTCCGCCACGCCCGCGATGCGTTCATCGCCAATCATCAGGCGCAAATCATCCGCCGTGAGCCGCGCCCCGGCGGTTTCCAGATGCGTCGCCGGCACGCAGCTCGGCAGCATGATGAAAAAATCCACCGGCAAGTTCTTGCTCGATTCCAGGATGTAACGGATGCCGTCGAGGCCGAGGACGTTGGCGTATTCGTGCGGGTCAATCACCACCGCACCCGTGCCGTGCGGCACGACCGCGCGGGCGAATTCCGGCGCGGTGAGCATGGAGCTTTCCACGTGAAAATGCCCGTCAATCAAGCTCGGCGCGAGATACGCCCCCGCTAGGTCGATGACGTTCTTCCCCTCGTAATCGCCGAGGCCGACCACGCGGCCATCGTCCACAGCCACGCTGGTGGTGTGGATTTCACCGCTGAGGACATTGACGAGGCTGGCGTTTTTGAAGACCAGTTCGGCGGGCTGTTCGCCGCGTGCGACGGCAAGTTTGTGTTGGACGTGACGCATGATTTTCCCCTCCTATTTTTGTGAACGCCTCAACCCTACTCCCCAGGCCGGAACGCGTAAAGCCGAACCCTCAACCGGAACGATGCAATTGAGAAACTGCGCGAGAAACACAGCCGTCTTTGCAGTCGG
>JANMJO010000184.1:0-6068 GCA_031371425.1 Verrucomicrobiales bacterium
ATCCGTGGCATGGGCATTGACTACGTTGACCTCACTGACAATCACGACGGCGCCTCGCTCGGCGCTGAGTTTGGCTTCGCCGCGTCCATCAGCCTCGACAGCCCTCCCGCGAAAATCCGCCAGCTCGCGGCGCGGCACAAACTCAAGTTGAGCACCGTCTGCGCGCACGCCAATCTGCTCGACCCCGCCGCGCCGGATGTCTATGGCACGTTTCAAATTATCAAGGCCATCCGGCTCGCCGCTGATTTGGGCATCCCCGAAGTCGTCACGACCGAAGGCGATCCGAAAACCAAATTCGGCCACGCGCTCACCCCCAAGGAACGCATCTTCACCATCTGCGAAAAATTGCAATCGCCCATCGAGTGGGCGGAAGAACTCGGCGTGAAACTGCTGCTCGAACCACACGGCATCGTCACCGATTCCGTGAAGCACATGGGCGATTTGCTCGAACGACTCGGCCACGAAAAAACCGTCGGCATCTGTCTCGACACCGGCAACAGTTGGCTCGGCGGCGCGGAGCCGCTCGATTATGTGAAGACTTTCGGCAAGCGCATCCAGCACGTTCACTGGAAGGATATGCCAGCATCCTGGCTGCCCAAGCGCGGCAAAATCTACGGCTGCGGCATGGCTATCATTCCGCTCGGCGATGGCGTGGTGGGGATTCCCGCCATCGTCAAGGCGCTGAAGAAAGTCGGCTTCACCGGCACGACCACGCTCGAGATTGCGGGGGCGGAGAACGTGAAACTGTCCGTGCAACGCCTGCGCGAATGGGCGCGCTGATTTTCTCCCTGACCGCCGCTCACTTGAACGCGCTCATCACCACCGCACCATCGAGCCGCGACGCGAGTTTGAGATCCAGCAGCCAGAGCGCCGTGGCGGCGGTGTCGCAGGTGTTCACGCGCTCGGTGATTTTGTAACCGGCTTTCACGCCCTGCCCCCACACGACCCACGGAATGTCCATGTCCTCGGGAATATTCTCGGTGTGGCCCTTCTCGTGGCCGCCGTGGTCGGCGGTGATAATGATGACGCTGTGCTTAGCGATGCCCGCTTGCTGAATCGCCTGCCGGATTTCGCCCAACGCAGCGTCCACTTCGGCGAAGGTCTTGACCTGTTCCGGCGAACCCCAGCCGAACTTGTGGCCGACGCTGTCGGGATCGGCAAAATGGATGAAGCACACTCCCGGCCTGTGGCTGGCGATGTATGCGGCGGCGTTCGCGGCCACGGCAGCAGCGGAGACATTGCTTTCCAGTTTCATTTTGCCAGCCCCGCTGTCGCTCTTCAAAACAGTCTGCGCCGTGGCGGAGTCAAAACAAAATTCATCCACCGTGCCGGGCTGAAGCAGATGCCGGAATTTTTCCTTGGCCACGAACATCGCGGTGGAAAAGCCCGCCGCCTTTGCTACCGAAAAGATGGTCGGCACACGCACCACCGGGTTGGTCGGCACCCAGTCGTTCCAATTAATCCCGTGCTTCTGCATCCTCACGCCGGTCAGCATGGAGGTGTGCGCGGGCAGCGTGATGGATGGCCTGATGGTCTGCGCCGTCCACGTAACCGCGCCTTCCCTCGCCAGCGTTTCCAGAACCGGCATCGCACTCCGCCGCATCACAGCCGGACTGCCGCCGTCAATGCTGATGATGAAAACGTGTTCCGTTCGCGGCGCGGCTTCCAAAGCGAAAACCCCGAGCGCGAGGACGAGAACGATGCGGCTGACAAATCTAATCATGCGCCGCTCATTGTCGCCGGGAGTCCTGCTAGAGCAAGCGAACTTTCGATTCCAATAGGTAAAGCGCTGCAAGCCGCCGACAATCTTTAGCAAGCCACCGTTAGCGCGATCGAGACCCCGCCGCTATCGTCTCGCCATGAAAAGTTTGCTCTGGCTCGAAACCATGACCCTCGCCGCGACACTGCTCTCCGGAGCTGCGCTCGCGGATAACCGCATCTTCACCTACACCTACGAACCCGAGACCGAGCCGCGCGGCGATTGGGAATATGAACAGTCCGTCACGCTCCGCGCCGGGCGCAATGAGGCAGTCGGGCAGAAAAATTATCAGCGCTGGCAGTTCCGCGAGGAGATCGAGTATGGCGTCACGGACAACTACACCGTCGGCCTCTACCTCAACCACGACTACACCTATTTCAACGACCCGGCTTCGGGCGCCACGACATCGCACCACGAGTGGACGGGCGTGTCGCTGGAGAACCGCTACCTCCTGCTCAACCCCGCCGACCACGCCGTCGGGTTGACGCTCTACCTCGAGCCGACCTACGACGGCAGCACCTTCGAGCTAGAGCAGAAACTCATCCTCGGCCAGCGGCACGGCGATTGGAAATGGGCGCTCAACCTGACCCACGCGACGGAGTGGGTGGACAACTTCCGCGACAACGAGGGCGAAGTGGAAGTCTCTTTCGGCCTAGCGCGGCAGTTGAACCGGCGCTGGTCACTCGGCATTGAAATCCGCGACCACAACGAGCTGCCGCGATACAAGGAATGGCAAAACACCGCGCTCTACATTGGGCCGGTCGTGAGCTACCGGCGCGCGAACTGGTGGGCGGCGCTCTCGGTGATGCCGCAGGTTTACGGCGCGAACTTCACGGAAAATCCTGACAACAATCCGCACCTCGAACTCGAAGGCCACGAGCGGCTGAACGTGCGCCTGCTGTTTGGCATCAGCTTCTGAAATAGCGGAGCGCGACTCTATGCGCCGCAGCAATTCTAGAATTGCAACCGTGCCGCTGCGGGTCACAGACCCGCGCTCCGGTCACTTCGCCGTCGCGTTTGCCACGGGCTTCATCGTCAGCGGATCGCGCAACGGCAGTTCGGTGATCTTGCCGAGGTCGCCGAGTTTCACGGGATGACTCGGATGGCCGAGCAGGATGTCCGACTTGTTGCCGACGACGAGGATGACCAGTTTTTCAGGCGTGAGATATTTCTTCGCGACGCGCTGCACGTCTGCGGCGGTGATGGCGGCGATGTTGGCGCGGTAGTTTTTCCAGTGTTGAGGATTGCCAGCGTAGCGTCCGGTGAACTCATCCTCGGCAAACGTCTCGGCGACCTGCTTCTTCGTGGCGAAAATGCGCGGGAAACGTTCGATCTGCGCGCTCTTGGAAATGTTCAGCTCGTTGTCGGTGACCGTCGCGGCGGCGATCTTCCCCATCTCTTCCAGCACAATGGATGTCGCGTAGGCGACGGTGCGGGACTTGGTTTGGAACGACACGGAGAATGTCAGCGGGTAATACACGCCGCCGGGGAATGACGAGCTGGCGTGATACGCCAGCCCCTCGTCGGAACGGACGCGGTTCATGATGCGCGAGGCGAAGCCGCCGCCGCCGAGGATGTCGTTCATGATCGCCACGGCGTAGAAGTCCGGGTCGTCGCGCCGGATGCCGGGCAGCAGGATGGAGACGCGCCCCTGATTCACGTCGGGCTTGTCCACGAGATAAACGCCGGGCGCGGCAAAGACGGTGTTGGTGGGGATGGGCGGCGCTGGCGCTGCAACAACTGGTTTGCCTTCGCCACGCCAGCCTAAATCGTAAGGACAATTGCCAAAAGTTTTTTCCAACTTGGCAATCATCTCCGCGCGGTTGAAATCACCGCTGACGGCGACGACAAAATTTTCCGGCAGAAACGATCCGAATTGCAAAGCCTTTATGTCGCCGGTAGTGATGGATTCCAGTGAGGCGGCGGTGGGATGGCGGTTGTTCCAAAAGCCCGCGCCGAACGAGAGGAAGCCCTCTTCCATGTCCTCGATGCTCTCGGAACTGTCGTTGCGCTGCTTCATCGCCTGTAGCATCTGCTCCTTGCACAGCTTGATTTTATCGTCCTGAAAACGCGGCGCATAAAGCACGTCGCGCAGGATGGCCAAGCCTTCATCAACGTCCTTGGAAAGCAGGTTGAGGCTCACGCCGCCCTCCGTGCCGGCGATGTCTGATTCAAGATCGGCGGCAAGGAAGGCAAGGCGTTCCTCCAACTGCTCGTCGGTGTTCGTGCCTGCGCCGCCGTGAGCGAGCAGCCAGCCGGTCATGCTGGCAAGGCCTTCCTTGCCGGCGCGGTCGAGATACTGTCCGGTGCGGACGGAAACTTGGATGTGGACGAGCGGCAGTTCTTGGTCTGGCACGATGTAGGCCACTGGACCGGACTTGAGCTGCACGCGGTAGTCCGCGGCGTTGGGTGGCTCGAACTTCAGCGCGGGGAATTCAAGCTTCTCGGGTCGCGCGGGGATGACCTCGTCGGCGAGGGCGGAGGGAACATACAAAATTGCGCCCGCCAGAATCAGCAGCGACAAAACCACCCTCACCCCGGCCCTCTCCCATCCGATGGGAGAGGGAGAAACGCTTTCCGTTTTCCGCAGGAACGAACGCGTCAGGTTGCAGAACGGTTTCCCAAATACAGAAGGACGACGATAGCTGTTCCCTCTCCCGTCGGACGGGAGAGGGTTAGGGTGAGGGCAATTCGTAGTATTCATCACTTGTTTTCCTCCTTGGCGGACGCCGCGCCCGGTTTGCGGGTGTAGGTGGCTACCGCTCGGTTTTCTTTCGTGAGGTATTGGTTGGCGACGCGCTTGACGTCGGCGGCGGTGACGGCCTGAATTTTTTTGCCGGCGTTGTCGAACTCGCGCCAGTCGCCGTTGCCATCGTTGCTGAGGAGGTTGATGAGGATGCCCGAGTTCGCTTCCAGCTTGCGGAATTCGGCGGCGGCGAACTGGTTTTTTACCTTCTGCAATTCCAGCGCGGGCAATTCGGCGGTCTTGAGCTTGTCGAGTTCGGCGTAAATCCCCTGCTCCACCTCGTCGGGCGTGTGGCCCTCGCTCGCCTCGCCGCTGATGCTGAACGAGCCGGCCCATTTCTGGGAACTCTGCCCGGCGCTGACGTCCGTGGCCACGCCGCTGCCGAGGACAAGGCCTTTGTAGAGCCGCCCGGTGCGGTCGGAAAGCAGTTGCGCCAAGATGGTCAGCGCGTAGGAATCTTTGTGCGCGAACGGCACGGTGTGCCAGACAATGTCCGCCTGCGGGTTCGTGTCCGCCTCGCCGTTCATGCGTTTCTCGGCGGGCTGCCGCATCTCCTGTGTGACGACGTCGGGCGCGGCATTCGCGCCGCGCGGGATGCGGCCCAGGTATTTTTCCGCGAACGCAAGCGCCTGCTCCGGTTTGAAATCGCCGACGAGGCAGGCCGTGATGTTCTGCGGCGCGTAGTAGGTCGCGTAGAATTCATCCGCCTGCGCCTTGGAGATCGCGGGGATGTCCGAAGGCCAGCCGACGGTCGGCCAGCCATACGGGTGCGATTCCCAGAACACTGCATTGAACGCCTCGTTCAGCAGCCCCAGCGGCGGCGAATCCGTCCGCATCCGCCGCTCCTCGAACACCACGTCGCGCTCGGAGTAGAACTCGCGCCGCACGGTGTTCAGCAGCCGGTCCGACTCCATCCACATCCACAACTCCAGCTTGTTGGCCGGCACGGTGCAGAAATAAACCGTCATGTCTTCCGACGTGAAGGCGTTCATGCCGGACGCGCCATTGGCGTCGTAGATTTTCCAGAACTCATTCTTGACCATGAGCGCGCGCTGTTTGGCGACAAGCTCGTTGAACTGCTTTTCCAGTTCGCGCCAGCGCGGCGACTTGTTCTCCGGCTTCTGCCAGTCGTCAATCTCACCACGGCGGCTCGCGGCGCGCAGCTTCGATTCCTCCGCGCGCATCTCTTCGCGGAGCTTCTCTTGGTCGGCGATGATTTTTATGTCCTGCGCGTAATCCTTCGTGCCGATGACCTTCGAGCCTTTGAACATCATGTGCTCGAACAGATGCGCGATGCCCGTGATGCCAGGGCGCTCGTTCGCGCTGCCCACGTGCGCGACCCAGCCGCCGGCCACGCTAGGGTCGTCGTGGCGCGGCACGAGCAGCAACCGCATGCCGTTGGGCAGCGTTTTCTCGATGACGGGCAACTGCTGCGCCGCCAGCGGCAGCAGCAACGCGCCGGTGAAAAACAAAACCAGCGACTTGGATTTAAGCCGCCGGAGTTTCGGGTGAAACGCTCTCGAAATATTTTCCATGATTGTCCGACCAGTCTAGGCACGAAGC
>JANMJO010000214.1:0-5417 GCA_031371425.1 Verrucomicrobiales bacterium
GCGCCCCAACCTCGGCCATAACTGGCAAGCTTTGGCTTGCTGCCGTCGCCGAAACGGCTAAAACTTCCACGCCGAACATGAACTGCATCGTCACCGCCGGACCGACTTACGAGCCGCTGGACAACGTCCGCCGGCTGACCAACTTTTCCACCGGCAAGCTCGGCATCGAACTCGCCAACTTCCTCACCGCGCACGGCCACGCGGTCACCCTGCTCCTCGGCGAAACGGCCACGCACCCCGGCGAAATCAAGGCCGCTCGCATCGAACGCTTCACCACCACCGCCGACTTATCGGACAAGCTGAAAAAAATATCTGCGGAATCTGTGGAAGCTGCGGACGCAGTTTTCCACGCTGCCGCCGTCAGCGATTTTGGTTTCGGTAAAATCTGGCTGCGCAACGCCGACGGCGAACTCACCGAGGTGAAGTCCACCAAATTTTCCACGCGCCAAGGCACGCTGCTCGCCGAACTCATCCCCACGCCCAAGCTCATCACCGAACTGCGCGGCTGGTTTCCGAACGCCAAGCTCGTGGGCTGGAAGTTCGAGGTGGACGGCGACCACGCTGGCGTCATCCAGAAAGCCGAGGATCAGCTCACCGATTGCGATACCGACGCCTGCGTGGCGAACGGCCCGGCCTACGGCAGCGGCTTCGGCCTCGTCAGCGATGTCGGGCATTGCACGCACCTGAAGGATGCGGGTGCGCTGTTCACCTCGCTGGAGAAGTTCATCCGCTAATTCCGCGAATTTTCGCGAAGGGAAACAAATTCTAAACGCCGGGCAGGACGCAGTTCGGAATAATTCGCGGCCATTCGCGCAATTCGCGGATCTATCACAGTCTTTTCCAATTGAACGCGCTTCCATCGGTTTGTATCGTGCGAACGATGGCGACACCCGAACAAAACATTTCCCCGCTCGCCGCGCCGATTACCTCGCTCTGGGGCGTCGGCAGCGAACGCGCAAAGTTGCTCGCGCGGCTGGAGATTTTCACCATCGAGGATTTACTGCTGCACGCGCCGCGACGCTACGAGGATCGCCGGAAATTTCTTCCCATCCGCGATCTGAAACTCAAGGAGGCCGCCACCGTTCGCGGCAAAATCGTCGCCGCTGGCGTGAAGCGATACAAGCGCGGCACACGCGCGATGTTCGAGTGCATCTTGGACGATGGCTCGGCGCTGCTGCATTGCCGCTGGTGGCAGATGCAGCCGTGGATGGAGGACTACTTCGCCGTCGGGCGCGAGTTCCTCGTCTTCGGCAAACCGGAGACGCTCAAGCCGCGCACGATTGACCATCCAGAAACCGAACTGGTCGAGCCGGGCGACGACGAGTTCGTCCACGTCAACCGCATCGTGCCGATCCATCCGCTGACCGAGGGCCTCACGGCGCGCGCCATGCGCACGCTCGTCTGGCGGGCGTTGGAAAATTTTGAGGCGCAGATTGAAGATTCGACGTTTGGAGTTCCGCCTTCAGGCGGTTCGGCGAATGTCATAGAACTCACGCTGGTCAACACGCACCCCGAGCCGCCTAAAGGCGGAACTCCAAACCTTCCCGCCCGCGCGAACGCCATCCGCATGATTCATTTCCCGGAGGAGCTGACCGATGTGGAGATCGCGCGGCAGCGGCTGGCGCTGGATGAATTTATCGTGCTGCAACTCCAGATTCAGGCGCGGCGGAAAAAATTTGAGGCGAGCGCAACGGCGTTGCCGTGTCACGGCGACAACCGTTTGATGAAGCCGTTCCTCGCGCAGCTCGGCTTCAAGCTCACCGAGGCGCAGACGCGCGTGCTGCGCGAAATCCGCGCGGACATGGGCGGCCAGCCTTCGCCAAAAAGCTCCGGCTCGACAGGCGCGCACCCGATGCGGCGGCTCTTGCAGGGCGATGTCGGGTCTGGCAAGACGGCGGTGGCGGGGTGCGCGGCGTTGATGGCGCTGGAGAGCGGCTTCAACGTGGTGCTGATGGCGCCCACGGAGATTCTGGCGGAGCAGCATTTCCGCAACTTCACGAAATGGCTCGAACCTTTGGGAGTCAAAGTGCTGTTGCAGACGGGCAGCCGGAAGGACGTAGGGTTACAAGTTACAAGTTGCAAGTTGCAGGTTGAAAAACCGACTGCCGGGCGCACGTCAAAACCTGCAACCTGCAACCCGCAACCTGCAACACTCGTCATCGGCACTCACGCTTTGTTCACGGCGGGCTTCGATATTCCCAAGCTCGGCTTGGTGATCATTGACGAGCAGCACAAGTTCGGCGTGGCGCAGCGCGAGGCGCTCGTGCGCAAGGGCAATTACCCGCATCTGCTCGTGATGACGGCCACGCCCATCCCGCGCACGCTCGGCCTCACGCTCTACGGCGACCTCGATGTGTCGGTGATTGATGAACTGCCGGGCGGTCGCGGTGAAATAAAAACTTTCGTCCGCGCGTCGGACCGGCTGCCGAAGGTGTGGGAGTTCATCCGCGAGAAACTCGCGTCGGGGCGGCAGGCTTACGTCGTCTATCCGCGCGTCGAGGAAAGCTCGGATGGTTTCAAGGCGGTGACGAAGGAATTTGAGAATGTGCAGCGCGCACTCGCGCCGTTCAAAGTCGGCTTGCTGCACGGGCGCGTGAAACCGGCGGAGAAGGAGTCGGTGATGGCCGACTTCCGCGCGAACAAACTGAGCGCGCTGCTCGCCACCTCGCTCATCGAGGTGGGCGTGGACGTGCCGAATGCGACGGTGATGCTCATCGAGAACGCGGAGGCGTTCGGGCTGGCGCAGTTGCATCAGTTGCGTGGGCGCATCGGACGCGGCGCGCACGAGAGTTTTTGCATCCTGATTTCGGAGGCGAAGAACGCCGAGGCGCGCGGGCGGCTGAAGGTTTTGGAGGCGACGGGCGACGGCTTTGCGATTGCCGAGGCGGACTTGAAGTTGCGCGGGCCGGGCGAACTGCTCGGCCAGCAGCAGAGCGGCGCGATGCGGCTGCGGTTCGGCAATCTCATCGAGGACTTGCCGCTCATCCGCCAGGCGCGGGACATCGCGGCGCAGATTTTGGTGTAGCGTCGAGCCTGTGGCTCGATGGATTCGGCCACAGGCCGAACGCTACAACTTACGCAGTTGGACACTCCCCGTTTGGAGTTCCGCCTTTGGGCGGCTCAGTAACGGCACCCGAGCCGCATAAATGCGGAACTCCAAGCGAAGCGCCCCGCTACAACGAACGCTACAACTCGTGCTTGGATTTTTTTGGCGGCGGGCGTAGGTTGCCCGCATGAAAATTAATTTTCTAGTGCTGATGGCGGCGGTCTTCATTCTGACCGGTTGTGGCGATAGCTCCAAACCCGGCACGGCGGCCAACACCTTTTCCAACACGGTCAACGCGCCGACGGAATATCTGGGCACGATAGTCAAAGCCAGATTGTCGGCGGAGAAGTCGATTGACACCATCAGCATCAATCAAGCGATCACCTATTTCAGCGAGGCAGAGGGCCGCTACCCGACCAACCTGGATGAACTCGTCACCAAGCGTCATCTTCACGCCATTCCCAAGCCGCCCTACGGCACGAAGTTCGTGTATGACGCCGCCACCGGCACGGTCAAGGTGGTGAAGGAGTAAATTTCCCGGCGTCATTCATCCGGCAACCTCCCGTTGCCGGATTTGTTTTTTCTCGCCATTTCCCGTCCGCATTCAGACAATCCGCCTTCAGTTTTGATTTCATGAACGAACAAATTGTCATCCTCGATTTCGGCTCGCAATACACGCAGGTCATCGCCCGCCGTGTGCGCGAGTGCAACGTCTATTCCACCATCCTGCGTTACGACACGCCCGCCGCCGAAATCGCGAGGCTCAAGCCCAGCGGCATCATCCTCTCCGGAGGACCGTCTAGCGTTTATGCGAAGGACGCGCCGCTGCCGGACAAGGCCATCTTCGCCCTCGGTGTGCCGGTGCTGGGCGTGTGCTTCGGCGTGCAGCTCTTCGCGCAATTCCTCGGCGGCAAGGTTGAGAAAGGTCAGAAGCGCGAATACGGCAAGGGCACGCTCACCATCAAGGACAAGTCGTGCGCGCTCTTCGCCAAGCTGCCCGCGAGCTTGCAGGTCTGGAATTCCCACGGCGACAAACTCACGAAACTCCCCGCTGGCTTCAAGCCCGTAGCCGTCACGGAAAATTCCGAGTTCGCCGCCATCGAGAACCGCGCGAAGAAATTCTTCGGCCTCCAGTTCCATCCCGAAGTCGCGCACACGCCGCGCGGGCGCGAGATCATCGCCAACTTCGTCCACGGCGTCTGCCGCTGCGGCAGGAACTGGACGATGCGCAACTACCTCGACCAGGCCGTCGAGGAAATCCGCGCGCAGGTCGGCACGGAACACGTCGTCCTCGGCTTGAGCGGCGGCGTGGATTCCAGCGTGGCGGCGGCGCTGCTGCACCGGGCCATCGGCAAACAACTCACCTGCATCTTCGTCAACAACGGCCTGCTCCGCGCACGCGAGGCGGATGTGGTGCGGGAAGTTTTCGGAAACCATTTCAAGCTCAAGCTGCAATACGAAGAGGCGACGAAGCTGTTTCTCGGCAAACTCAAGGGCGTGACCGACCCCGAACGCAAACGCAAGATTATCGGCAAGACGTTCATCGAAGTCTTCCAAGCTGCGACCAAGCGCGCGGGCAAGGCGAAGTTCCTCGCGCAAGGCACGCTCTACCCCGACGTCATCGAGTCCGTGCCCATCGCCGGCAACCCCGCCGCGCTCATCAAGAGCCACCACAACGTCGGCGGTCTGCCCAAGGGAATGAAGTTCAAACTCGTCGAGCCGCTGAAAAATCTGTTCAAGGACGAGGTGCGCCTGCTCGGTCTGGAACTGGGGTTGCCGAAGGAGATTGTTTATCGCCAGCCGTTCCCCGGCCCCGGCCTCGCCGTGCGCATCCTCGGCGAAGTCACGCCCAAGCGCTGCGAGATTCTCCGCAACGCCGACGCCATCGTCGTCGAGGAGATGAAGGCGAGCGGGCTTTACTACAAGATCTGGCAGAGCTTCGCCGTGTTGCTGCCCGTGCGCAGCGTGGGCGTGATGGGCGACGAGCGGACGTATGATTTCACCATCGCCATCCGCGCCGTGGAATCGCAGGACGGCATGACCGCCGATTGGGTGAAGCTGCCCTACGACCTGCTGGAGAAACTCGCCAGCCGCATCATCAACGAAGTGAAGGGCGTCAACCGCTGCGTCTTCGACATCACCAGCAAGCCGCCGGGGACGATTGAGTGGGAGTAGGCGTGGACTCCGCCCGCCGCGCTGGCGCGGCCAGAGACAAAAACGGATTTCAAAGGGGTGTGACTGGAAGTGCCGCGCAACTCGCATTGGGAGCGCGGCTGTGGCGCAGCCCAGCCGCAGCGGCTTCGCATTACAGTGCGCGTAGGAAATTACAGGACGCACCCAACCTTCCAACTTGCTGCGGCTGGTCGAGGAC
>JANMJO010000238.1:0-10326 GCA_031371425.1 Verrucomicrobiales bacterium
CGATGGACTTGACCATGAAGTTGGGGCCGTTGCCGATGTAGGTGCAGGCGCCGAAGAAGACCGCGCCGATGCTGATGGCGAGAAGATGGGTCGCCTGCGTGGCGAGCAGATGCGGGATGGCGTCGGCGTGCGCTGCGCCCATGAGGACGCTGAGGAAGCTGAGGTAGGTCGGGGCGTTGTCGAGCACGCTGGAGAGGGTGCCGCTGCTCCAATAGAAAAAGCCGGGCGTGGGCTGGCCGAGTTTGTCGGCGTGGAGCTGCAACCAGTCGAGCGCGGGCATCATCGTGGCGAAGATGCCGATGAAGAGGGTGGCGACTTCCTGGATGGGATGGAAATTGAACTCGTTGGCTTCATGCACAGATTTGCGCGTGGTGAAATAGGAGCCGACCGCCGCGCCAATCATCAAGGCCTCGCGCAGGAACGGCGGGTCGTGGATGAACACCGCACCGAGAATGACGGCGAGGAAGAATAGATTGGGCAGGCCGTTGAAGCGCCATTGTTCGCGGGCGGTTTCCTTTTCGCGGATGGGCTTGGGTGCGCGGCGGAAGTTGCGCGCGTCCACGACGTAGAACATTGCCAGCAGGATGCCGACGCCCGCGAGCCACATCGGCCAGCAGTGTTCCGCCACCCACCAGAACGGGATGCCCTTGAGGTAGCCGAGGAAGAGCGGGGGATCGCCGATGGGTGTGAGGCAGCCGCCGACGTTGGCGACGATGAAGATGAAGAACACGATGTGATGCCCGGTGACGCGGTATTTGTTCATGCGAATCCACTGGCGGATGAGCAGCATCGCCGCGCCGGTGGTGCCGAGGACATTGGCGATGATGGCGCCGACGAGGAGGAAGAGGACGTTCGCGCGCGGCGTGGCCTCGCCTTTGACGGTGATGTGGATGCCGCCGGATACGACGTAGAGCGCGCCGATGAGCGCGATGAAGCTGGCGTATTCGTGGGCGACGTGCAGGACGCGGGCGTTCGCGTGCAGGCCGAACAGGTAGTAGGCGAGCGTCACCCCGCCGAGGGCCAAGGCGACCTTGGGGTAATGCCGCGCCCACCATTTGGCCGCGAGCAGCGGGGCGAGGGCGATGGAGCCGAGCAGCAGGGCGAACGGCAATATCATCCACGGATTGGGTGAAACGACATCGTGCATCGGGCGCAACTTTGCGGGAAAGCGCGGTCAGGTCAATCAAATCCAAGTGGCGACGGCGGATGAAGTTGCCGTTGTTTCGCCGTGCGTTTTGGTTCGCATCGGGGTCGGGAAGACAACCCAGCCAGACCGAATTGAACCTTGACGCCCGCAGGTGTTTTAACATATCGTCCGCGACAGAAGGCATACGGCTGGGCGACCAGCGAGAGAAGTCGGAGAGCAATCTACCGGCTTTTTTGTTCCCCTGAAGGGACGCTTGTCTTGGCGAAATATGAACGCAGATTTTCTAGCAGTTTTGGAATTTTGGGAGCGTGAAAAAGGCATCAGCCGTGATGTCTTGGTCAATGCTGTCCAGGATTCGCTCCTGTCCGCCGCCAAGAAAGCCGTCGGCCCGGCGCGGGAACTCCGTTGCGTCATTGACCCGAAGACCGGCGACATCAAGGCGTTCGCCAAGCTGGTCGTCGCCGAAAAAGTTCTTTCCAAGCACGACCAAATCTCCCTGTTCGACGCGCGCCGCATCAAGGCGGACGCCATCGCCGGCGAGGAAGTTGAGATCGAAGTCACGCCCACGGGTTTCGGGCGCATCGCCGCGCAGTTCGCCAAGCAGGCGCTCATGCAGCAGCTCCGCCGCGCGGAGAAGCAGATGGTTTTTGCCGAATACAAGGACCGCGTCGGCGAGATCGTCAGCGGCACGGTGCGGCGCTTCGAGCGTTCGGACGTGATTATTGACCTCGGCAAATACGAGGCGATGATGCCAAACCGCGAGCGCGTTTCCATCGAGGAATACCAGGTCGGCGAACGCATCCGCGCCTACGTTAAAGAAGTCATCGAGGACGGCCCGCACGGCCCGGAAATCATCCTGTCCCGCGCCGACCCGCAATTTGTCGTCAAACTTTTCCAGTTGGAAGTTTCCGAGATCAACGACCGCACCATCGAGATCAAAGGCGTGGCGCGCGAACCCGGTTTCCGCACCAAGATGGCCGTCTGGACGCGCGATGAGAAGGTTGACCCCGTCGGCGCATGCGTCGGCCTGCGCGGCCAGCGCGTGAAGAACATCGTCCGCGAACTCAACAACGAGAAGGTGGACATCATCAAATGGTCCACCAACATCCGCGAATTCATCACCAACGCCCTCGCGCCCGCGCAGTTGAAGTCGTTTGTGATTGATGAAGACCGCAAGCGCGCGAAAGTCATCGTCAGTGAAGACCAGCTCTCGCTCGCCATCGGCAAGCGCGGCCAGAACGCGCGCCTCACTGCCAAGCTCACCGGCTGGCAGGTGGACATCGAGCCCGAGGTCGTCGAGAGAAAAGGTTTTGAAGAGAAGGTCGCCGAAGCCGTGAAGCAGATCGCCGCCATTCCGGGCATCACCCAGGAGCAGGCCGATGCGCTCGTCCACGCCGGCATGACCGGGTTGGAAGCGTTGGCCCAGGCCGAGGCGTCCGACATCTCGGACATCCCGCAGATTGGGGAGCAGGCTGCGGCAATTCTGGAAGCCGCCCGCACGGAAGTTGCGCGGCGCGCCGTTCCCGTCGGCGAACCCGCGACGACTTGAGTTATGGTTTGCCGGAAAAGTTTTTGCACGGTGCTTGTTGGCCTATGAAAACGGCGCAGCACAGTCGGTGGAGTCGGTTTGTAGCGACAGAATATTATGTCCGTCCGCATTTACGAAATATCGAAGAAGCTCGGCTTGGAAAACAAGGAAATCCTTGCCCGAGCCAAGACAATGGGCGTTGCCGCTGCCAAGGTGGCGTCCAGCTCGCTGGATAACATCACCGCCGAATGGTTCGAGCAGGAACTGATCAAAGCCGACCCCGCCCTCGCTGCACAATTCGCCCCCAAACCCGTCGAGGAAAAACCCAAGCCCGCCCCCGTCGAGACCGCGATCAAAGTCATCCACGCCGAACCCGCGCCGCAGCCCATCGCGCCGCCCGCTGGCCCGCAACTCGGCGAGAAAGTCGGCTTCATCCAATTGCCCGGCCAACCCGCGCCCGCTGCGGTTGCGACGACCGAGACTCCCGCCGAAACGGAAGTCGCGCCCGTTGAATCTGCAGCAGAGCCCGCCGCGCCCGCCGCGCCGGAACTTCCGCCACTCCCCGCCGGCCCGCGCATCGGCGACAAAGTCGGCTTCATTCAGTTGGCGAAGCCCACCGGCCCGCGCGGCGGTGAAAAACCCGGCTCCGTAAAATTACCAGCCCCGCGTCCCGGCACTTTTGGCAATCGCGGCGAAGCCCCGCGTTTCCAGAACGACCGCGACCGCCGTGGCGGACCGTCGCAACGCGGCGCAACCACCACCACCACCAAGCCCGCCCCCGCCCCTGCCAAATACATCGCTCCCGCCGGCGCACAGCTCATCACCATCAAGCCCCCCATCGTCGTCCGCGACCTTGCCGTGCAGCTCAAGCAGAAGCCCTTCAAAATCATCGCCGACCTCATGGAAGCCGGCGTGTTCGCCAACGTCAACCAAGCCATTGACGAGAACATCGCCCAGCGCATCTGCGGCAAATACGGATTCCGCTTCGAAGTCGAGAAGCGCGAAAAAGGCAAGGGCGTCGTCCACGTCCCCGTCCAAAAAATGGAAGTGGACATCGAGGACAAGCCCGAACAACTCAAGCTCCGCGCACCCATCGTCACCATCATGGGCCACGTTGACCACGGCAAGACCTCCCTGCTCGACGTCATCCGCAAGGCGAGCGTCGCGGCGGGCGAAGCCGGCGGCATCACCCAACACATCGGCGCCTACACCATTTCCTTCCCGCACCCCGAGCGCAAAAAAGAAATCCAGCAGCTCACCTTCCTCGACACGCCCGGCCACGAAGCCTTCAGCGCCATGCGCGCACGCGGCGCGAACGTCACCGACATCGTCATCCTCGTCGTCGCCGCGAACGACGGCGTCATGCCGCAGACGCTGGAAGCCCTGAGCCACGCCAAAGCCGCGAAAGTCCCCATCATCGTCGCCGTCAACAAAATTGACCACCCGAACGCGAACTCGCTCAAGTGTCGCCAGCAGTTGCAGGAAAAAGGTCTCGTGCCCGACGACTGGGGTGGCGATACCATTTTCGTGGAGACCTCCGCGCTCTCCAAGCAGGGCGTGGACAAGCTGCTTGAAATGATTTTGCTCCAAGCCGACTTGCTCGAACTCAAGGCCAACCCCGACCGCAAAGCCAAGGGCAACGTCATCGAATCCGGCCTCGAACCCGGCGGCCCCACCGCCACCGTGCTCGTGCGCAAAGGCACGTTGCGCGTCGGCGACATCGTCATCTGCGACAAACATTATGGCAAGGTGCGCGCACTCATCAACGAAGAGGACAAGCGCCTCAAGGAAGCCGGCCCGTCCGTTGCCGTGAAGCTGCTCGGCCTGAACGGCGTTCCCGAAGCCGGCCTCGAATTCACCGTCGTCGAAAACGAAAAGGCCGCCCGCGACCTCGCCGAGGAACGCACGCAGGAAGCCCGCGCCGCCGGCCAGCAGGAAGCCCGCGCCAAGGTCACGCTCGAAAATCTTTTTGCCACGCTCGATTCCTCCACCGACAAGGTCCTCAAGCTCGTCGTCAAAGCCGATACCCAAGGTTCAGTCGAAGCCATCGTCGAGGCGCTCAAGAAAATCCCCACCGACAAAGTCGCCGTCGAAGTCATCCACAGCGCCGTCGGCACCATCACCGAGTCAGACGTTGCGCTCGCTGCGGCTTCGACTGCGGTCATCCTCGGTTTCCACACCCGCATTGACAGCGGCGTGAACGCCCGCGCCAAGCGCGACAGCGTGCAGATCAAACTTTACGCCATCATCTACGAGCTGATTGACCAGGTGAAGGAATCCATGGCCGGCCTGCTCGACCCAATCCTCAAGGAAGTCGTCGTCGGCGTGGCCGAAGTGCGGAAGATTTTTGAATTGTCCAAAGGCACGCCAGTCGCCGGCTGCATGATCACCAGCGGCCGCATCAACAAGGGCAAGGTCCGCGTGCGCCGCCGCAAGGAACTGGTTTACGAAGGCATCGCCCAATCGCTCCGGCGCTTTCAGGACGAGGTCAACGAAGTCCGCATGGGCATGGAATGCGGCATCCGCGTCGAAGGCTTCAGCGACTTGGAAGTTGGCGACACCATCGAGAGTTATTCCATCGAGAAGACAGTGCAGAAACTTTAACCGAGTGTGAGAGTATGATTACGATTAAGATTACGAACCAATGCTGCCGTTGGTTGCGTTCCTAATCGTAATCGTAATCCTAATCGCCACCCCCCCCCATGTCCTCCCTCCGACAACAGCGCGTCTGCGAGCTGCTCAAGCGTGAGATCGGCGAAGCCGTCCGCCGCGAATTCGTCGTCAGCGAAGCCGGCCTCATGACCGTCAACGACGTCGTCGTCGCCGGCGATGTGAAATCCGCCACCGTCTTCATCAGCATCCTCGGCAGCGCCGAACAGCAGAAGCACGGCCTCCATCTACTCCACCAGCGCCGCGCCCGCATCCAAGGCGTCGTCGGCAAGGCGGTCGTTCTCAAATTCACTCCCACGCTCAAGTTCGTCGTGGATAACTCCCTCTCGCGCGGCAACAAGGTCTTGCAGATCATCGAAGACTTGGACAAAACCGCGCCGCCGCCCCAGCCCAGCGAGGAAGACGACGTTGACTCCGAAGAGTGAAAAGTTATCCCAAAATCATTGACCGCATCCTCGACGCCATCCGCGCGAGCAAAAACATCTGCATCGTCGGCCACATCCGCCCTGACGGCGATTGCATCGGCTCGCAGCTCGGCCTCGCGCTCGCGCTCCGCAACGAAGGCAAGCGCGTCACCATCTGGAACGAGGACGCCGTCCCGCAGAAATTGAAATTCCTCGACCCCGAAGGACTGTTCCAGAAGCCCCGCCCCGGTCGCAAGTTCGACTGCGTCATCGCCACCGACTGCGCCAGCTACGAACGCCTCGGCACCGTCGCCGCCTGCGTCAACGAGCGCGACCTGCTCATCAACATTGACCACCACGAGAGCAACACCCGCTACGGCGACTTCAACTGGGTCTCCGCCCGCGAGCCATCCACCGGCGAACTGATTTACCGCCTGCTGAAAGTCGCCCGCTGGCCCGTCACCGAGCCGATCGCGAACTGCCTCTTCACCGCCGTCTCCACCGACACCGGCTCGTTTCAATATTCCAGCACGCGCCCCGGCACGCTGCACACCGCCGCCGAACTTATTTCGCGCGGCGCGAACCTTGCGAAGATTTGCGACGAAGTTTATCAGAGCTATCCGCTCTCCCGCGCGCGGCTGCTCAAGCACGTTTACAGCAATTTCAAACTTGCCGCCGATGACCGCATCGCGTGGTTCTGGCTCAAGCAGGCCGACCTCGCCCGCACCGGCGCGGAGAGCAACGACACCGAGGGACTCATTGACCACATCCGCGCCATCGAGCCTGTCATCGTCGCCTGCGTGTTCGAGGAACTCGGCCCGGAAATGACGCGCATCAGCCTCCGCTCCAAGAGCGCGAAGGTGAACGTCAGCGACATCGCCGCGCAATTCGGCGGCGGCGGCCACTCCGCCGCGGCGGGCGCGCGGATTCCCGGCAAACCACTCGCCGTCCAGCGCCGCGTCATTGCCGCTTTGAAGCAGGCAATCAAACAAGCGCAGTAATTTTTTTGCGGCAGAACACCGGGCGGTCTGGTATTCAATCAACATGAAAGTCAAACGGCAGGAAATCCGGCGGGTGTGCGCGCAAATCGCGCGGCTGTTTCAGCCGGAGCGCATAGTCCTGTTTGGCTCGTATGCCTACGGTCGGCCCACCGTGGATTCAGACGTGGATTTGCTTGTGGTGATGCCGTTCACGGGAAAGGGTTTTAGGAAGGCTTCGGAAATCCGCAGCCGCATTGACGCCGATTTTCCGCTCGACCTTGTCGTGCGCACGCCGCAGGAAATGAGCCGGCGGCTGGCGGGCGGTGATTTTTTCCTGTGCGAAGCCACCGAGAAGGGTGAATTGCTTTATGCCGCCTGATTTCTCCGAGTGGATCGTCAAGGCGGAGGCGGACTGGGCGACCGCCCAGCGGGAATTCCGCGTGCGCCGCCGGACGAACTTCGACGCCGTTTGCTTTCACGCGCAGCAGTGCGTGGAAAAATATCTCAAGGCACGGCTCATCTTGGCTGGCATCAATTTCCCAAAAACCCACGACCTCGTCGCGCTGCTCGCGCTTGTCCAAAAAGTTGAGCCGCTGTGGCAGCCGTGGAAGGAGCATCTCTCCAAACTGACTTACTACGCCGTGACGGTCCGTTACCCCGGCGAATCCGCCGAGCGAGCCGATGCTGCCGAGGCTTTGAAGCTCGCCAAGTTGCTGCGCGCGGAAATCCGTTGGAGCCTCGACTTAAAGACCAAGCCGGCGTCGCCCAAAAAATAATTTCATGCAAGACTTCTCCGCCCTCGACGGCGCCATCCTCATTGACAAGCCCGCCGGCCCGACCTCGCACGACGTGGTGGACATCATCCGCCGCGAGTTCCGCATCAAGAAGGTCGGCCATTGCGGCACGCTCGATCCCAACGCCACCGGCCTCCTCGTCATCGTCCTCGGCCGCGGCACCAAGCTCTCCGAGAAATTGATGGGCGACGACAAGGTCTATGAAGGCACAATCAAGTTCGGCGAGACCACGAACAGCTACGACTGCGATGGCGAAATTCTCGAAACCAAACCCGTCCCGCCGCTGACCGTCGAGCACTTGAACACGCTCGTCGAAACTTACGTCGGCGATCAAATGCAGATGCCGCCGATGGTTTCCGCCATCAAGATGAACGGCGTGCCGCTCTACAAACTCGCGCGCAAAGGCATCGAAGTTGTGCGCGAGCCGCGCCTCATCCACATCTACACCTACCGCTTCACCGACTACACCGCGCCGTTCGGCCGCTTCCGCGTCGCCTGCACCAAGGGCACGTATGTCCGCAGCCTCGCGCACGACCTCGGCCAGAAAATCGGCTGCGGCGCGCACCTCACCGAACTCCGCCGCGCCGTCTCCGGCAAATTCGACGTGGCCAACGCCATCCCGCTCGAAGACGTGGTGAAACTTTCCCAAGCCGAACTCGAGCAGCGCGTCATTCCTTTCTTGAAGCTTGCAGCGTCGGCGTAGGATTACGATTATGATTACGATTAAGAACGTGATCCCGACAATTTCCAGTCGTAATCATAATCTTATTCGTAATCGTAATCGGTTTTGATTCTGATGAAAATCATCCGCGCCGCCACCGAACTCGCCGCAGGGCGCAAGGTCTGCCTCGCCATCGGCGTGTTTGACGGCGTCCACCTCGGCCACCAGCAAATCATCCGCCAGACCGTCGCCGACGCGCGCCAGCACGATGGCGTTGCGGTCGTCGTCACGTTCGACCGCCATCCGAACGCCGTCGTCGCGCCGAGCCGCGTGCCGCCGATGATTTATTCCCTGTCGCAAAAACTCCGCACCATCGAATCGCTCGGCCCAGACGCGCTGCTCCTGATTCATTTCAGCGAATCCTTCAGCGAGCAGACTGGCGAAGTCTTCATCCGCCAACTCGCCGCCGAACTCGGCCAGTTGCAAAGCATCTGCGTCGGCGCGGACTTCACCTTCGGCCACAAACGCAGCGGCGATGTGAAGTTGCTGCAACGCCTCGGCGCGGAATTGAAATTCACCGTCCACGGCATGGCCGCCGTCGCGCTCGACGGCCAGCCCGTCAGCAGCACACGCATCCGCGAAGCCGTCCGCGCCGGCGATTTCGACGCCGCCAGCCAGATGATGGGGCGCGCTTACTCGGTTGATGGCCGCGTCATCCACGGCGATCAGCTCGGCCACACACTCGGCTTCCCCACCGCGAACATTGACACGGCGGATTTGCTGCTGCCGCCGAACGGCGTCTATGCCGCGCACGCCGACGTTGGTGGAAAGAATTTCCGCGCCGTGCTGAACATCGGCCATCGCCCCACGTTGAAAAGTCCGACGCCCGAACTGCGCGTGGAAGTTCATCTGCTGGATTTCGGCGGTGATCTTTATGATGCGGAGATGGAAGTCACCTTTGCCGCCAAGCTGCGCGACGAGCAGAAATTCGATTCCCTTGACGAGTTGAAAGCCCAGATTACCCGCGACATCACCGCCGCCCGCCTAAATTTTTAGCCACAGATAAACACAGATGGACACAGATGTGAGGAATGGACGGCCGGAATTCTTATCTGTGTTTCATCTGTGTTTATCTGTGGCTGAATTCGTTTGAACACTCCGGCTGGTCATCTTGTCCATCAATCCGTAGTATCAATAAACAATTATGAGCACAGGAATTAACGCAATCAACGAAGCGGTCAAGGAAGCCAGCGCCTTCACGCAACCGCTATTCAACGAACTCGGCAAAGTCATCGTCGGCCAGCAATACTTGACCGAACGGCTCGTCATCGGCCTGCTCGCCAACGGCCACGTCCTGCTCGAAGGCGTGCCCGGCTTGGCGAAAACGTTGGCCGTGAAATCCATGGCCGCGTGCATCCACGTCAAATTCTCGCGCCTGCAATTTACGCCCGACATGCTGCCCGCCGACGTCATCGGCACGCAGATTTACAATCCGCAATCCGGCGGCTTCACCACGCGCAAAGGGCCGGTGTTCGCGAACCTCGTCCTCGCCGACGAAATCAACCGCGCGCCAGCCAAGGTGCAGAGCGCGTTGCTCGAAGCCATGCAGGAAAAACAGGTCACCATCGGCGACCAGACCTACAAGCTCGACGAACCGTTCCTCGTGCTCGCCACGCAGAATCCCATCGAGCAGGAAGGCACTTATCCGCTGCCCGAAGCGCAAGTTGACCGCTTCATGCTCAAGCTCAAGATTGGCTATCCGTCGCGCGCCGAGGAGCGGCAGATTCTTGAAGTCATGGCGAAAACGAGCGGCACGCCGACTTGCAGCGCCGTGGTCACGCCGCAGCAAATCCTCAAGGCGCGCGAAATCATCAACGACATTTACGTGGACGACAAGGTGAAGGATTACATCGTGGACCTCGTCTGCGCCACGCGCGACCCGGACCATTACAAGATCGCGGTGAAGGATTTCATTCAGCTCGGCGCGTCGCCGCGCGCGACCATCGCGCTCACGCTGGCGGCCAAGGCTTACGCGTTTCTGAAAGGCCGCGGCTACGTGACGCCGCAGGACGTGAAGAGCATCGGCATGGACGTGTTGCGCCACCGCGTGGCCATCACCTACGAAGCCGAGGCCGAGGAAAA
>JANMJO010000255.1:0-5959 GCA_031371425.1 Verrucomicrobiales bacterium
TACAAAGCCCGCCGCCGTTCCGGTGAAGTCGTGACCGGTGTGCTGGAGGTGGCCGACCGCTCCGCCGCACTTGCACAGATCGAGAAGCTGGGGCTGTTCCCGGTCGCTGTGGAGGCGTGCAAGGGCGGGGTGGTCGGAGGTTAATCCAAGCCGATGATCTGGCTGAAAAGCTCGTAGACCACGCGCCGTTTTTCGGCAAACACAGCTTTGAAAACTGGCCCTTCGGGGTTCGCCTCCATTTGCATGAGGATGCGGATGCCGCCCACCTTGAGCTTGTAGAAGCCGTCGAGTTCATCCTCCAGCGGTTCGGGAAAAGTTTTTCCGCTCGCCACGGCATGAAGCGCGGCGCGGAGCGCCCGCCGCGTCTCCGGCGGCTGCCGTTGCACAAAGGCAACGACTTGTTCCTCAATGAGGACGTTAGGCTTCATCGAGCACGTTCAACGGGTGGTATTTTCCCTGGCCCGCCCGCGCCGCAGTGATGGCTTTCATCGCGTCTGGGTTCGCCAGTATTTCCATCTGCTCCAGCAAGGCGGTCATTTTGTTTCGGGGCACGACAAAGGAAACCACCTCACCGTTCCGAGTGATGGCGGTGGTGTTCTGCTTCCGACAGAGAGCGGGGAACTGTGCCTGTCCTTGGGTGATGGTCAACGTATCTTTCATGCGGATTCTACATAACACTCCCGCTTAAGGGCGTCAACTGCGGATGCTGGCTTGTCGGAATCTGACTGATTGGTGAATGAAGCAGAGGAGAGCGGTGGGAGTATGAAGGCAATTTCCTCCCGGAAACCGGGTTAAACCAGCAACTTTCCACGCTTTGCGGTTTTTGATTCTCCAGTTATGCCTCAATTTTCCTACAAAGCCCGCCGCCGTTCCGGTGAAGTCGTGACCGGTGTGCTGGAGGTGGCCGACCGCTCCGCCGCACTTGCACAGATTGAGAAGCTGGGGCTGTTTCCCGTCTCCGTGGATGCGAGCAAGGGCGGGGTGGTGACGCCGGGCGCGGGCGCGGCGACAGCGCGGCGGAATTGGAAGGAGGCTTTGCCGCCGTCGCTGCGGGTTTATTTTCAGAAGCAGCGTCAGCCGAAATTGCAGGAGCTGGCGACCTTCACGCAGCAGTTGGCGAATCTGTTGAACTCGGGAATGCCGCTCACCGTGGCGCTGAACAGCATGACGCATTTGGAGAGCAAGGGCATCCCTGCGGAGGTGAGCAAGCAGCTCAAGCAGGAGGTGATGGAGGGGCGCGGGCTTTCGGACGCGATGGCGAAGCAGCCGGTGATTTTCTCGGAGCTGTATGTGAACATGGTGCGTGCCGGCGAATCCAGCGGCGCGCTGGTGGACGTGCTGCGGCGGCTGGCGGACCACTTCAACCGCTTCGCGGAGGTGCAGGCGAAGTTCAAGGCGGCGATGATTTACCCGGCACTCGTCTGCTGCGTGGGCATCGGCATCGTTGCTTTCTTCATTTTCTTCATGCTGCCGAAGTTCATGGAAATGTTCAGCGGGTTCAACATGCAACTGCCGTTGCCCACGCGGATGCTGATGGGGTTGAGCGGCGCGGTGACGGGTTACTGGTGGCTGGTGGGCATGGTGGCGGTGGCGGTGGCGGTAATCTTCAAGCGGTTTTCCGCGACGGAGTCCGGCAAGCGCAAGATGGACGAGATGAAGATGAAGCTGCCGGTGTTCGGCAAGGTGAACAAATTGAATTTGTTCGGCCAGTTCGCGCGGGTGCTGTCCACGTTGCTGAAGAACGGCGTGCCGGTGTTGAACGCGCTGAAGATTACGGAGCAGATCATCCCCAACCGCGTGATCAAAGAAGCCATCGCCAAGACGCGCGAGGCGGTGACGGACGGCAAGACGCTGGCGCAGCCGCTGGCGGCGAGCAAAATTTTTCCGCAGCTCATGGTGGACTTGGTGAAGATCGGCGAGGAGACGGGCGATGTGCCGGGCGCGCTGGCGAACCTGGCGGAGACTTACGAGAGCGAGTTGCAGATCGCGCTGCGCGTGATGATGGGACTGATCGAGCCGGCGCTGATCATCGTGATGGCGGTGGGCGTGGGCTTCCTGCTGCTCAGCATCCTGCTGCCGATGTTCAACCTCATCTCCAGCATCAGCGCGACGAAATGAAATTGCGAATTGCGAATTGCAGATTGCGAATGCGGGGAGCAGTCCCGCGCGCTCGCCGCACGTTGAATTCAAAATTCGAAATTCAAAATTCGAAATTTACCACGGCCTTCACCCTCATCGAGATCATGGTGGTCGTGGCGGTGATGGGGTTGATTTTGGCGATGGGGCTGCCCTCCATCGTCGGCGCACTGAAGAAGGAGGGGATGCGCCGGGCGGTGAACGATGTGGTGGAAGGCTGCCGTCAGGCGCGGGCGCAGGCGATCATGAGCGGGACGGTGGCGGAATTGCGGTATCATCCCGAGACGAGAACCATGAGCGTGACCGGCGGCAGCGCGCCGAGCAACGAAGGCGAGGCGTCGTTCCCGGTAGAGGCGCGGTCGTCGCCAGCGGCGGCCTCGGGTTTTTCCGGGCAGTTGCCGGCGGATGTGATGGTGGAGATGTGGGATGTGAACATGACGGAGTTCAAGGACGCGGAGGAGGCGCGGGTGCGGTTTTATCCGAACGGGATGTGCGATGAGATGACGGTGATCCTGCGTTCGGACAAGGGTGAGTGGCGGAAAATCACGCTGGAGATTACGACGGGGCGGTCAACTGTGGGGGATGTGCGATGAAAATGAAGAACGTAGAATGCAGAATGCAGAAACGGGCTGCGGCGCGTGGCGTTTCTTCATTCTGCATTCCGCATTCTGCCTTCTCCCTGCTGGAGGTGATGGTGGCGACGGCGATTTTTTTCACGGCGACGTTCGGGATTTTGCAGCTGGTTTCGATGACGCTACGGAACGCGCGGGCGTTGCAGATTAACGAGCCGAGCGCGGCGATGCTGGCGGCGGAGCTGGCGATGACGAATTCGCTGGCGGAGGACCGGGACTCGGGGAGTTTCAAGGATTCGTATCCGGGCTACACGTGGACGCGGGATGTGTATCAGGTTTCGAGCAACGGAATGTTTGAGGCAGATTTCACGATTCACCGGCGTGTGGGGCGCGGTGAAGCGCAGACGCACATGAGTATTTTGCTATTCCGTCCGGCATCACGGGAGGGTGTGATCAGGGGGACATTGCAATGAAGCGCACCGGACATTTTTGCGCGGGCGGGTTCACTTTGATCGAGGTGATGCTGGCGATGGCGATTCTGGGCGGGGTGATCGCTGCGATTTTCTCGACGTGGACGGGGATCGTGAAGGCGTCGAAGGTGGGGCAGGACGCGGCAGCGGCGGCGCATCGCGAGCGGATGGCGATGCGTGTGGTGGAGGAGGCGCTGACGGGGGCGCAATTGTTTGTGGCGAATCCGATGTATTACAGCTTCGAGGTGGATCACGGGGGGAAGGTGGCGTTGAGTTTTGTGTCGAGCCTGCCCAAGGCGTTTCCGCGCAGCGGGAAGTTTGGCGACACGGTGATGCGGCGGGTGATGTTCTCGATGGAGGCGGGCGCGGGTTCGCAGAAGCAGTTGGTGCTGCGGCAGAATCCCATCTTGACGGAGATGGACGAGGATGAGCGGTTGCATCCGGTGGTGCTGGCGGACAGTGTGAAGGCTTTTTCTGTGGAGGTGTGGGACCCGGTGTCGAACGAGTGGGCCGATACGTGGCTGCTCACGAATCAGCTGCCGAAGATGGTGCGGGTGTCGTTGCAGTTGAATTACGCGGCGAACCGGGGGCAAATCACCTCGCCGTTGTTGACGACGGTGGTGGGTTTGCCGACGGCGGGGGTGCAGCCGGCGTGGCAGACGCCGACGGTGGACGCAGCTCCTGGCGGTGGCGCAGGCGGAGGTCCCGGTCCGGGCGTCGTGCCGCCACAGGGCGGCAATTCACGCGGCGGCGGCATTGTGCCACCGCCGGGGGGCGGTTCACGCGGCGGCCGCGTGCCGCCTGCGGGCGGTGGCGGCAGGTCGGGCGGCGGCAGGACGCGGTGAGTTTGAAATGAAAATTATTTTGCATCGAAAATCGCGTGGCATCGCCTTGATTATCGTGATGGTGACGATTTTTGTATTGGCGGCGTTGGCAGGGGCGTTCGCGCTGGCGATGAAGGTGGAGACGAAACTGGCGCGCAATTCGAATTCGGAGGTGGAGATGGAGTGGCTCGGGCGTTCCGGTGTGGAGCTGGCGCGATATGTTCTGGCCTTGCAGTTAAGCGTGCCAGATGAGCCATACGATGCGCTGACGCAGACGTGGGCGGGCGGCCCGGGGAGCTTGAGCGCGTCGAACAGTCCGTTGGCGAGCATTTCTCTGAAGAACCACAAGCTCGGGAACGGAACGTATTCGGTTTCCATAATTGATTTAGAACGGAAGCTGAACATCAACACAGCGGCGAACAGCCCGGAGGTCCTGCGGCAGGCGTTTATCCTGATGGGGGCGGATGCGGGCGAGTCTTCGCAGGTGATTGCGGCGATTCAGGATTGGATAGACGCCGATGACGATCCTCATATCGGCGGCACGGAGAGTTCGTATTACCAAGGCTTGACCCCGCCCTACACGGCAAAGAACGGGCCGATTGATGAAATCTCGGAACTGCTACTAATACGCGGGGTCACGCCGGAGATGTATCGGGGCGGGGGGTCGGCGGATGCGGTGCAGTTCCCGCAGATGAGCGTTCCGGGGACGCAACCACCGGCCTATTCAATTGGATTGGCGGGTTTGTTCACGCCAATTTCATCCGGCAAAATCAATCCAAACACGGCAAGCCCAGAAGTGTTTCAGATCATTCCAGGGATTGATCAGAATGTGGCGGCTCAAATGGCGCAGGCGCGGATGGGAACGGATGGGCAGACACCGGTTGGCGGTCCCGGAAACTCGCTCATGGAGTTTCTTACTGCCGGTACGGGAAGCCAGCTTATGGCTAACAATCTTCAGAAATATTTTGATGTGCGAAGCAGAACTTTTGAGGTGGATGTAGAGGTGAGCATCAGCGGCTACACTCGGCATTACGTTGCAATTCTTGGGCGAAATAGCGCACAGGATATTCAGGTGCTGACATTCCACGCGAAGTAATTGCGACGTGCAAATGGGTTCTTGAAAACCCATATTTGATGTGAAGAAACCGGCTGAAAAGAGATAGAATAAGAGAGTGCAAAAAACTTGAAGAAAACACTTGCGCAGATTTGGAAGTAATATATTCTGTCCCCCGCTCTTGGAGTATCCAAGACACTGGCAACGAAGTAAGTAGTTGACAGTGAGGGTCGCCGAAATACAATGTGCGACTCTTAAAAAGGTCTGCGAGGCCGAGTAAAAGTCGGCCGTGTTTTTTTGTCCTCTGAACAGGACGCGAGTTTTGAGTGAAAGCACTCAGCGCTCTTTGAAAATTGAATTGTGCGATAAGTTAGAGCCCCTTCAAAGATTAGCCAGTTAGTTGGCTGACTTTGGAGAGTTTTAAGATTGTAAAATCGTCCGGTTTCACCACCGGACAACAGATCAGCTAACGTTTTTTAACGGAGAGTTTGATTCTGGCTCAGAACGAACGCTGGCGGCGTGGATAAGACATGCAAGTCGAACGCTGACATTCGGGTAGCAATATTCGGATGTCGGAGTGGCGCAAGGGTGCGTAACACGTGGGTAATCTGCCGTGAAGTTGGGGATAACTTGCTGAAAGGCGAGCTAATACCGAATACTAAAATTGGGAGGCATCTTCTGATTTTAAAAGTTGGGGACCGTAAGGCCTGACGCTTCACGATGAGCCCGCGGCCTATCAGCTAGTTGGTAAGGTAACGGCTTACCAAGGCTAAGACGGGTAGCTGGTCTGAGAGGACGACCAGTCACACTGGAACTGAGACACGGTCCAGACACCTACGGGTGGCAGCAGTCGAGAATTTTTCTCAATGGGCGAAAGCCTGAAGGAGCGACGCCGCGTGGGGG
>JANMJO010000290.1:0-4958 GCA_031371425.1 Verrucomicrobiales bacterium
CCCCCACCAAGACCAACCGCGCCGGCCCGCGCGCCCCCCCCGGTCGCGCCGACGCGGAGCGAAGGCGGAGCCGGCGATGCCACCTTGACCGACCTATGGACCAAGCTCATTGACGCCATTGGCCGCGTCAGCCCGTTCACCCGCAGCTACCTGCTCGAAGCGCATCCCGTCTCGTTCGAGAAAAATGTTTTCATCATCGGCTTCGACCCCGAGTTTCAGGATCACCTCGCCCTCGTGGACAACGCCCGCAACCACACCCTGCTCCAAACCAAACTCGGCGAACTCGGCCACCACAACGCACAGATTAAATTCATCAACACCGAAGCCCCCGCCGCACATTTCGCCCTCCAGCCCGCCGCGCCCGAGTCGAAACCAATCGCCCCGATTGCGGCGCAACCCAAACCAGCCTCCGCTTCCGCCACTCCCGCTGAAAAGAAAACCGCCTCCGTCCCCTTCAGCAAAGACGATTTCAAGAACGACCCGCTCATCCAAAAGGCGCTGGAAGTTTTCAAAGGCACCATCGTCGAAGTCCGCGCCTAATTTTACTCCTAACTTCTATCTCCTAACTCCCAACTCCTAAATTTATGTCCAGCATCGGCAAACTCATGAAACAAGCTGCTCGCATGCAGCAGCAGATGGAGCAAGTCCAGACCGCCCTCGCCGCCCGCACCGTGGAAGCCACCAGCGGCGGCGGCGCAGTCAAAGTCACCGTCAAGTGCGACGGCTCGATTGGCGCAATCAAGATTGACCCGCAGGCGCTCAACCCCGCCGACGCGCAACTCCTCGAAGACATGATCCTCTCCGCCGCCAACCAAGCGCTCGGCCAGGCCAAGGAAATTTCCAACACCGAGATGGGCAAGATCACGCAAGGCTTCCAGATGCCGGGACTCGGATGAACTCCACAAGGCAAAAGGAAAAAGGCAAAGGGCAAAAACCTTTCAGCAACCGTCTGTCTTTTTGCCTTTTGCCTTTTTAATTTTGCCTTTCCATATGCTTCCCGCCTCCATCACCGCGCTCACCACCGCGCTGCGCCAGTTGCCCGGCATCGGCCCGCGTTCCGCCGAGCGCATCGCGCTGCACCTCGTCCAGACCGAGACCGGCGCGGTCAAGCATCTCGCCGAGGCCATCCTGCAGGCGCGCGAACGCATCCGCTTCTGCGATGTCTGCGGCGCGCTCACGGAGAAATCCCCCTGCGCCATCTGCGAAGACCCCCGCCGCGACGCCACGCTCGTCTGCGTGGTCGAACGCGCCGTGGACATCTTGAGCATCGAGAAGCCCGCGACGTTTCGCGGCAAGTTCCACGTCCTCGGCGGCAAGATTTCCCCGCTCGACGGCGTCGCGCCCGAAGACTTGCGCATCGCCGAATTGGAAAAGCGCCTCGCGCACGAGCCTATTTCCGAAATCGTCCTCGCCCTCGGCACGGATGTGGAAGGCGACGCCACCAGCGCGTATCTCGCCAAGCGCCTCGCGCGCCCCGGCCTGAAAGTTTCGCGCATCGCCCACGGCCTGCCCGCCGGCACGGGCCTGGAGTTTGCCGACGAACTCACCTTGAGCCGCGCCCTCGAAGGCCGCACGCAAATGTAGCAAATTTCAAATTGCGAATTTCAAATGACGAATCCAGACGCCTCCCCATTCGCAATTCGAAATTCCGAATTCGTAATTCCCCAAGTCGTCATCTTCGATCTTGGCAAGGTCATGGTGGACTTTGAATACGCGCAGGCCGGCGCGGTCATCGCCGCCAAGTGCGACCTCTCCTGCGAGGAAATCCGTCAGGTCATTGACCACACACCGCTGCTCTGCCGCTACGAGACCGGCAGCATCAGCACGCGGGAATTTTTCAGCGCAGTCTGCGCCGCCACTGGCTATCGCGGCACGGTGGAGGAATTTGGCCGCGCCTTCGCCGACGTCTTCACCGTCATCGAGTCCAGCGTGGAGCTGAACCGTGCGCTGCGCCGCCGGGGTATCCCCACCTTCGTCCTCTCCAACACCAACGAACTCCACCTCGGCCACATCCGCGAACGCTTTCCCTTCTACACCGAATTCGATGGCTATGTTTTGTCCTACGAAGTCGGCGCGATGAAGCCGCACGAAAAGATTTATCTCGCCGCCGAAAAACTCACCGGCAAGCGCGGTGCAGAAATCCTGTTCCTCGACGATCGCGCCGACAACATCGCCGCCGCCGCCGCGCGTGGCTGGCAGGTGATCCATCACCAGACGCCGGAGGCCACGCGAGCGGTGTTTGAGAAGACCGGGTTGGTGTAGCGCATCTCAAGGCGAGCGGGCAATCAGCGCCCGATTTAACCAATTCCCTCCAGCCGGTCTGCATAGACATTCACCAGCTTGTGGGATTTCAGAAGCAATTCGACTTGCGGCCAGACGCGGGCGAGTAGGTTGTGGTAATCCGCCAGCCGCAGGTTGCCAAACCGCAGATGCACCACCCACGGCGGCGGCGGTTGCATGATGATGCGCTCGGAAAAATCCGCGTCCTTGCTCACGATTACCAGGCGGTTGTCTCGCGCGTATTCCCAGATTTGGGTATCGCTCGGCTGAATACCGGCGGTGGAAAATGAAATGACCGGCAAGCTCGGCGAACAACGCAAATGCGCGGGCAGATTTTCGTCCAGAAGAAAACCGTTCATGCCGCCTGCACTACCGAGAAGTGGTTGCCCATCACCCGCGCCGCATAATCCAAGCAGGCCTGGACATCCGCACGGGTGAGGGTGGGATACTCCGCCAGCACTGCTTCCACCGAATCACCGGCGGCAAGGAACTCCAGCACCGTCTGCGCTGCGATGCGCGTGCCGCGCACCGTCGGACGACCGTTGCACACATCCGGGCTGATGACGATGTTCTCTGACATGACGCGAAATTAGCACAAAACCGCCCGAAACCAAGACCAAAACCATCCAACACCAGACGCCGGAGGCCACGCGGGCAGTGTTTGAGAAGTTGGGGCTGGTGTGACTGAGTGGAATTTTGACAGTGACGCCGGCAATGATTCCAAGTTGAGTTCCGAAATCCCGCGTGTGAATGGAGCGCCGATTTCCAAATCGGCAAGCGGGCTGTAAGCGCCAGAAACTTGCCGATTTGGAAATCGGCGCTCCGGGGGGCGGATTATTCCGTCTTGGCCCACGCCAGCCCGTCCGCCCCGGGGCCAGCGTCAATCGGCTTTTCCACTTTCCAGTTCTTGAGATCAATCACGGCAATCTGCCGGCTGGCTGTGCACGAAACGTAGGCCACCGCGCCGTCGGGCCGGACCAAAACTTCCTGCGGCGACTTGGGCACATCAAACTGCCGCACGAGTTTCAGCGTCTTTAAATCCACGATGCCCACCTGGTTCATCCGGGGCAAGGCCACCACCAACCACTTCCCGTCCGGCGTCGCTGCCGTGCCGTAGGCCGTGGTCGGCAACGCCACCCACGCGGTGACGCCGTTGGTCGCGGTGTCAATCACGGCGAGCTGCGGCTTGGTCTGGTCAGCCGTGAACACCCACCGGTCATCCACCGAGAGCGCGATGCGTTGCACTTTAGTTGCCACGGAAATCGTGGTGAGCAATTTTTTTGCCTGTAGGTCCAGAATTGAAACCGTGCCGGAACTGACGTTGGCGGTGTAACCGCGCCGGCCGTCGCTGGTGATGGCCAGCATGTGCGACTCCGCTTGGCCGGTCGGAATGGAGGCCACGATTTTCAAAGTCTGCGGGTCAATCACCGTCACCGAATTGTCCAGTTCCGTGGTCACGTAAAGCAGACCGTTCTTAGGCCCGAACACCGCGCAATGCGGGCGCACGCCCTTGCCGAAATCCACCGTGCCCGTCACCGTCCGCGTGGCGAGGTCCATCACCCGCAGCAGTCGTCCGTCCGTGCCGGACTGGCCCACGCCCGAGTCGCCGAAGATCGGCACGAAGGCCCGCTTCCCGTCGGGCGACGCCACGACTTCGTGCCCCGTGATGCCATCTTCCGCAACTGTCGCAATCTGCCGCCCCGCCGCCGGGTCAATGATGCCGAGAGTTTGGTTTCCTTTGTTGGCGACCAGAAGCAGCCCGCTTTTGTTTTGGGCGGCAACGCAGATGTTGAGTGTCAGCAGTAGGGTAATTGCCGTCAGACTGAAGCGTCGCGGGTTGGTTTGCATGGCGGTTACTCTGGCGGTGAGGGCGGCAAAGTCAAGTGGAGTGCAGTTTGCCGCCGATGCCGAATGGCCGTTCACCAACGACCTGAACGCTGGCATCCGGGGCGAATTCCTCCTGCCCCTGAGCCAGCCGTTCCAAGGGTGAAGCAATCAAAGGCAGGGCGGCGTTGCTGCGCCGCCTGTAAATAACGCCAGCGGCCTCTTGAAATGGAGGCCACTTTTTTACAGCACCGTAGGTGTGAAATCTGTGTGGAAATGCACCTCAAACAATCCAAGCTCCGCCAGGAGCGACATCATCAGCTATTGGAAACAGATTCGATATATCGTTTCGCTGAAAGATTTCCTAGCGCTGCCGCCTTCTGATAGCACTTCATCGCCTCTGCGGAATCCTTCGCAACGCCTTGACCTAGGGCGTAGCATTTGCCCAGATTGTATTGCGCGTCAGCGTCATTTTGTTCAGCAGCTTTGCGATACCACTTCACCGCTTCCACAGCATCCTGCGCCACGCCTCGGCCATAGTCGTAACATTTTCCAAGATTATATTGAGCAGCAGCGTTATTTTGTTCAGCAGCTTTGCGATACCATTTCACCGCTTCCAACCCATCCTTCTCTATGCCGCCACCCTTGGTATAGAAGAGTTCTAGAGCGATGTGAGCATCGGCGTCATTTTGCTCGGCAGCTTTGCGATACCACTTTGCCGCCTCCACCTCATCCTTCGCGACGCCTCGGCCATAGTAGTAGCAATTGCCCAGATTATATTGAGCGGCAGCGTTATTTTGTTCAGCAGCTTTGCGATACCATTTCACCGCTTCCAACCCATCCTTCTCAAGGCC
>JANMJO010000327.1:0-9845 GCA_031371425.1 Verrucomicrobiales bacterium
TCCCCAACCGGCAGCTGGTAAGACAAGGTCCGCATATGCTGCGGTCTCGGTCGAATGATACATGTCCTGAACAACCAGGAAATCCAGTTTGCCGAGCAGTTCTTTCACATCATTCTGATTGATCCATGAATGAGCCGTGTTCGTCGCGATGATCCAGAGTCCCCGGATCGCACCCGTGCGAATGCCTTCGATGATTTCGCTGTACGCCCAACTGTTCTGACGCGGGATGTTCTGTTCGGGGATGTTCAGAATGTCGGCGACTTTGTGGCGATGGCCGGGATTCGTGAAATCATGTCCGCCGAGCAAATTGGTCGTGTTGCTGAAAAGGCGAGATCCCATCGCGTTGCATTGACCGGTGATGGAATTTGCCCCGGTTCCCGGTCGCCCGATGTTGCCTGTCATCAACGCCAGATTGATGATCGCCTGAGCCGTGCGGACGCCTTCGTGGCTCTGGTTGACGCCCATCGTCCACCAGAATGAGACTCGCCTTCCGCGATGAATGAGTTCCGCCAGACGCTGCAGCAATTCAGGTGCGACTCCCGTTTTGTCGAGGACAACGTCTGGCGTGAATGCGTGAGTGAACTTTGCGAAGTCGTCGAAACCGTTGGTATGCCGACTGATGTATTCGTGGTCAAGCCATTCGTTTTCGACAAGCGTTCGCGCGAGTCCATACAGCAGCACGAGGTCGCCTTTCGGATTCAGCGGCACATGCAGCGTGGCCTGAGAAGCGGTTTCCGTGGTTCGCGGATCGATCACGATGATTTCCGGACTGTGCGGATTGCGAGTCACGCGTTCCCAAAGAATCGGATGAGCAATGCACGGATTCGCACCGACAAAGACCAGCACGTCCGATTCTTCAAAATCGGCATACGTGAAGGGTGGCGCGTCGAAGCCGAACGATTCCTTGTAGGCCGTCACGGCGGTCGCCATGCACTGGCGTGTGTTGCCGTCACCGTGCCGCATCCCCATGCCGAATTTGGCCAGCGATCCAAGGTACGCCATTTCTTCCGTCGGAATCTGCCCCGTGCTGATAAACGCGACAGACTCGTTGCCGTGCTGTTCCTGAATGGATTTGAAACGCTCGCAAAACGCCTGCATGGCGTCAGGCCATGAGACTGGCTCAGGTTTCTCACAGCGGCTGCGTTTCAGCAGCGGCACTGTGGCGCGATCCGGAGCGTCCAGCACTTCAAGCGCCTGCCAGCCTTTGGGACACGCCATGCCAAGGTTCACGGGATAATCGGCGGTCGGTGTGAGATTCACGGCCACGCCGGATTGCAGGTGAACGTCGAGCGAACAACCCGTCGAACAGAAACCGCAGACCGAACGCGTGGTGGCATCAGGGCGGAGGCGCGCGGGAACTTTGCCGAGACCAAAATCGCCGGGATGCAGCGTGAGGTCGTTCGTGAGCGGGCCGCTCCACTGGCGGAGGAGGGAGTTTTCCTTGGCCTCACGCAAAGGCCGCGACGGACGCAACGGGGAAATTTCCTTTGCGGCCTTGGCGCTCTTGGCGTGAGGAGAGTTGGTCGGGGCGACGCTCATGCTGGCTTGCTCCATTCAGTGCGCGGGTTGCATACGTCTGCGCCAAGTTCCGACCCGTGTTCCAGAATCCCAATGGGATTCCAGCATTCAGCCCAGGGTTGCGAGGCACGAGCTACCCTGGGTAATCGTGCCGAAAATATTTCCAACCCCAACGGGGTTGCATCGTCTTTCGATGGCCGATGATTCAACCCCTTCAGGGTTGATGCCGTTTTAACACACACCCAGGGTAGCTCATGCCTCGCAACCCTGGGCTGAATGACACAATCCCGTTGGGATTGAGGAACAGGGACAGGACGCTGGTTTGTCAGCGGCAAGCTGCGGGATGGATTTCCGGCTGGTTTTCGACTTTCGACTTTCGACTTTCGACTTTCAGTTTTCATACCGTTCCACCTCCGGGCATTTTTGGCGCGACTTCGGCGACGAAGAACAAATGACGTTCAATTAATTCTCCCGCGAGGCACAGCGTGAAGGCCGTCGCGGCCAAAGCCAGTTGCGATGTGCCGGGCGCGTGGAAGAACGCAAGCAGCAGCGCAATCCCGCCCGCCGCGAGACACGCGACACGCAGGCGCGACAGCAATCCGAATCGTCCGGTGAGCAGCAGCGCGGTTTTGTTGAGCGCGTCAAGATGCGGCGATTGCTCGTCCACGAGGAAGCGGAAGATGCGGTTCTCGGCGGCGAGCTTCACAGCGACGCCCACGGCGAAGAGCGCGAGCGCGATGGGGAGCGCGCTCGCCCCGGGTGCGGCGGGACGCGCCCCGCGTCCCGCATCGAGCGCACGGGCGGTGGCGGATTTTTCGGAAGCGTTTCGCGCGTTCGGGTTTTCCGCGAGGGCGCGGAAAACTGCGCCCGGGGCGGGCGCGCTCCCCATTGCTTCGCTGTGTTTGAGTGCTGCGGTGAGGAGCAGCGAGCCAATCGTTCCCAGCAGCAGCGTCGTGCCGAGGAATTTTCCGAACGTCATCGGCGCGTTCCAGAACGGGCGGCGCGTGTCCACGTAGATCATCGCGGAGCAACCAACGGCGGCGAGGCCGGTGAGCGCGGCGAGGATGGCGGTTGCCGGATGCAAAATGAAAACGTGCGCGCCCAGCGCGCCGATGAATGCGCCGAACGCGATAAGCTCGCGGCTGAACCAGCTTTTGCGCCAGCCGAGAAAACTGCGCCACGCCTTGAGCGGTTGGCCGAGGTGCAGTGTGCCGACGTTGACGGCGATGAGCGTGACGACGAGCGCGGCGATGGCCGTCGAGCGGGAACGCCCACCTGCGAGCGCGCCGAGGAGCGCGAGGCCGACGCCGAGTTGCGAGAGCACGAGCAGGAACACGAGCGGCGGATGCGCCTGCGCGGGGCGGACTTCGTGGGCGTCGGCGGCTTCGAGGTTCGCGGGCAGGGTGCGGTTGGTGACGTAGCGCGTGGTCGGGAGCGTGATGGCGGGGTTCGGGGAGTCGGGCAAAAATGAATTGCCGATTGCCGATTGCCGATTGCCGATTTCAAAATCCAGTTGCCGATATTTGCCGCGCACTCGGCCTTGATCCACGATGGTGATTTTGATGGCTTCGTGCGGACAGGCTTGCACGCACGCGGGGGCTTCGCCGACGGCGAGGCGCGAGCTGCACATATCGCACTTGCGCACGATGCCGCGCGCCTTGGAGTATTGCGGGACTTCGTAGGGGCACATCATCACGCAGTATTGGCAGCCGATGCACTGGTCATCGAGGTGCTTGACGATGCCGGTGGCGGGGTCTTTGTCGTAGGCGAGCACGGGGCAACCGTTGAGGCATGCGGGGTCAACGCAATGATGACACGCGGTCGTGACGGTCTGCTTCATCGGCGCGCGGACTTCGGCGGAAACGAGTTCGCCGACGCTGCGCCAGGTTTCGTCGTCATCGAGGCCATTCAGCGAATGGCAGGCGGTGACGCAGGCTTTGCAACCGCTGCATTGGTCGAGGTTCACCTCGAAGGCGTATTGCTGGCCGGGCGACGGCGCGGTGGCGGGCAAAAGATTTTCGTAGCGGCGATCGCGGATTTCGTGGGCGTCGTGGGCGCGCGAGAAAATTTCCACCGCCGTGAGCTGGCTTTGCTCGGCGAGGAGGTCGTCAATGAGGGTGCGTGAAGAATCTGAATCCGAGGAACGCGGAGGCGCAGAGGGCGCGGAGAAGCGCGGAGAAGATTTTTCTCTGGGTAAAATGGGGTTTAATTTGTTTGCCACAACTCTGCGCTTCTCTGCGTTCTCCGCGAGTCTGCGTTTATCCGTTCACGCCGGATTTGCTTCCGCTGCAGTTTTCACACGGCCATGTTTTCCAATCCACGCGCCGACCCAATCACTCTGAACCACGGACAACATCACCAGCGCGACGACGGCGAGCGCGGCCAGCACCGAGAGGCCGCTGGAATATGTGCCGGTGGTCTGCTTGAGCCACCCGAGCAACACCGGCAGGAAAAATCCGCCGAAACTTCCCGCCGCGCCGAGAATGCCCGTGGCCACGCCCACGCGCGAACCGTAGCGGTGCGGCATGAGCTGGAACACAGAGCCGTTGCCGAGGCCGAGACACGCCATCGCCACGACGAACAAGCCGACGGCGACGTGCAGCGACGGCAGTTGCGCCACGCCCATGGCGAGCAGCGCGACGACGCCGAACAAAACGTTGAGCATCCGAATGCCGCCGAACTTGTCCGCGAGCAAACCGCCGAGCGGGCGGATGACGCTGCCAGCCATCACGCCGAGCGCGGCAAGTTCGCCCGCGTGGATTTTGGTGAGGCCGTATTGATCACCGAGCAGGATGGCGAGAAAACTCGCGAAGCCCACGAAGCCGCCGAACGTGACGCCGTAAAACAAGCTGAACAAAACCATGTCGCGCTCGCGCAGCACGCCGAGGAAATCGCCGAGCGATTGTTTCTTCGGCGCAACGGGCGCGTCCTTGGTGATGGCGAAAAAAATCAGCGCGCACACCGCCAGCGGAATCAGCGCGAGGCCGAACACTTGATGCCAGCCGAATTGTTCCGCGAGGCGCGGGCCGAAGAAGGTTGCAATCAAAGTTCCCGTGAGGCCGAGACCGGCGAGGCCCATCGCCACGCCTTGAAACTTGGCCGGATACCAGCGGCTCGCCATTGGCAGCGCGACGACGAACGCCGCGCCCGCGATGCCGAGCAAGAATCCCACGACGAGCAAGCTCGCGAATGTGTCCGCCCACAACCAGCCGAGCGCGACGGGAACGGCCGTGAGCGCGAGTACGATGAGGCCGGTGCGTTTCGCGCCGATGGCGTCGGTGAGCCAGCCGAACGGCAGTCGCAGCAACCCGCCGCCGAGCAGTGGCACGGCGGTGAGCAGACCTTTTTGCGCGGGGGTCAGCGCGAGTTCCGCCGCGATGGAACTGCCGAGTCCGCCGATGAGCAGCCAGCACATCGAGCAGACGCAGAAGCAGAGGAACGCGCCGAAGAGCGTGGGGAGGTGGCCGGATTTCCAAAACGAGATGTCATTGTCATTCATTCGGCGGCGGTGTTTGCAATTGAAATGCCAAGGGCGCGCGGTCGGGATATGAACGGCATGATTTGTTTGATGCAAAACGATGAATGAAACTTGTGGATGGCGTTGCGCGGGCTGGTGGCCGTGTCGCGGAGATTTGGATGATTCCGCGGCTGAACCCGGACGGCGAACATTTTCCGGCGGGGCGACAAGGCGAGTTGGTTTGTTTTGCCCACGCTGGCAAGATTGTGGAGCCGCGCGCCGTGCTGAAACCCGGCGCGCGGGTGGGTCAGAAGTTCACGGTGAGTTGTAGGTAGAAAAAGTCGGCGTCCTTCGGGCCGGACGCGGGCGAGGAGAGCGATTGCTTCATGTAATCGCCCACGAAGAAATGGCCGTAGCCGGCTTCGATCTGCGTGAAGCGGTTGATGGCGTAGCCGGCGACGAGGTCAATCTCCGAGCCGACGTAGGCATCGTAGCTGGGGTTGATGCCGTAGTTATTGCCGGGTGTGGTCGCCACGCCGCCGCGCGGGGCGCCGCCGACGGTGTAGAAGTTGTCGTGCGTGTTGGCGATCCAGAAGCCGTGGACTTCGAGGGCGACGCTGCTGCGCGGGGTGGGCTTGAGCTGGAAGATGCCGCGCACGTCGTGGATGTTTTGCAGCGAGGCCATGTCCATGTAGCCATAGAATTTGTGGTTCGTCGGGAACAGGTTCTCGAACGTCTCATGCTTGCTGTCGGTGGGATTGCTATCGCCCGAGCCGAAGGAGTATTCGAGGCCGAGGCGTGGCGAACCCCAGGCGTCGGCCCAGGTGTAACCGCCTTGGGCGACGAACATGAAAGCGTCCTGTGTGAGTTCGGGCGAGTTCGCGCCGAGGCGGCGGTCGCGGAAATTACCGAACTGATATGCGCCTTCGACAGTGTAATCCCAGCCGTCGAACTCGCCGGGTTTTGATTTCAGCCGACCGCCCACGGTGTAGATGTCGCGGGCACTGGGCTGGGGGAACTGCGGTTGCGGCTCGGCGCTGATGGCGGATTGTGTGGCGTTGCGGGCGAGGAAATACAACTCAAAGATGTTCTTCGGAATCTTCAGGCTCGTGGCATACACGCCGGAGAAATAATCGTAGTCGTTATCCACGTTGAGGCGGCCGTCCTCGGGGATGACCACGCGCGAGGTGAAGAAGTCCGCGCCGAACCACTCGTTCTGCCAGCGGACTTTCACGGCGTCGAACACGCGCCCGATATTGTTCCAGGCGAACGCGCCGACGAGGCGTTCCTCGCCATAGCTCAATTCCTGCCGGCCCGCCTTGAGCGAGAGCGGGAATTCCTTGTGGTTGCCGACGGTGAAGTAGGCCTGGTGCAGATCAAACGTGTCGGACTCCGGCCCGAGGCCGTTGCGGTTGCGGGTGAACGGCGGCACGGGGCTGGCGAAATAATTGAAGCGTTGATCGTCCTGCGCGAAGCTGCTGCGGCCCTCGGCGAACGCGCTCCACCATTTGTCGGTGTAGCCGATGCGGTAGCGGACTTTTTCCAGCAGGTAATCGTTGCTCACGTCCGCGCCGTGGTCGCGGAAGTCCAGCGAGCCGGGCAAACCCGCAATGCCGAAGCCGGTCTTGGCCTCGTAGCGGATGCGGAGCGAGCCGCCGATGTCCCACTTGTTCATGTAGGGGTCGTTCGCACGCAGTGGCTCGTTGAGGAAACCTTGGAACGGCGTGGGCTTCGGCGGCGAGTATTGAGCGTGGGCGGAGTTCATGGCGGCGAGCACGAGCGCGCCGGCGGTCAGGGTTTTGGAAGTATGTTTCATGAGTTCAGTTTCGGATTGGGTGTTCAAAGCAACCGTGACCGCAGTCAAAGTTTTACAACTGTCGGGCCTGTGACTTAGCCGCATGCGTGCCATGACGGTGAGTTGGCGCAATGGCTGCTAAACCAAATGCGCATGGAAACGATGAGCCTTATTCATAGATGAAAACTCCGCTCGACAGCAGACAGGTCCGGGCCTTCTGCGTGCTGGCCCGCACGGGCAGTTTCACGCAGACCGCGCGGGAGCTGCACCTCACGCAGTCGGGCATCAGCCACTCGATGAAGGCGCTGGAGCGCGACGTGGGCTGTCGGCTTTTGCACAGGCTGGGCAAAAAAATGGTGCTCACGCAGGCGGGCGAACAGCTTTTGCATCACGCGGAAAAAATATTATTGGAGATGCAAAGTGCGCGGGAGGCGCTCGGCCATCTGGGCAAGTGGGGCAAGGGTCGCTTGCGTCTCGGCGCGAGCACGACGGCTTGCCAATACATCATCCCGCCGGTGCTGCGTGAGTTCAAAGAAAGTTTTCCCGATCACGCCATCACCATCGAGCCCGGAGACACGCCGGAGCTGGTGACGGCATTGTTGAACCATCGCATTGACGTGGCGCTGTGCCTCGAGCCGCGCAACGATCCGCAACTGGAGTTTCATCATCTGTTCACGGACGAACTGCGGTTCATCGTCGGCGCGATGCATCCGTGGGCGCAGACCGGGCGGGTCGAGCGCGCGGAGATTCCCCGCACGAACTACATCCTCTACAACAAGCGCAGCATCACGTTCCGGCTGATCGAGGATTATTTCCGCCACGAGCAGATGGTGCTGAACACCGTGATTGAAGTCGGCAGCATGGAAGCTACGAAGGAATTCGTGAAGCTCGGCCTCGGCGCGAGCATCCTGTCGCCGTGGATCGCGCGCAAGGAGCTTGAGGAAGGCTCGCTCGTCTCGCTGCCGCTGGGCCGCCGCAAACTGCAACGCCGCTGGGGCATCCTCCATTGGCGCGGCAAGCGGCTCAATCTGGCCGAGGAGACGTTCATCGGCTTGTGCGAATCCGCCGCTGTCACGGTGGCGCAACCTGCTTCATGAAACCCGCCGTGACGCAAGCGCGGCGTCGGCGGGGGTGTTCCAATTCGCAAAACAACTTTCGTCGGCGGGGCTGACGGCGGTGATGCGCACGGCATTGTTCTTCCGGCAGGCCTTGGCGAAATCGCGGACGGCGTGGTGTGATTTGGCGATGGAGTTGAACGCGATCTCGTGGCAACGGCGCGGGTAGATCGCGGCGAGTGGTTCGAGCCGGCCTTTCAGCTTCGGCACGGCGCCGGTCTCGCGGTCGCAGCGCGATGCCATGCGCTGCAGAAATTCAGCCGTCATGTAGGGCATGTCCACGGCCAGCACGAGCAGCAGCGGCGCGGTGCAGACGTGGAGCGCGCGTTCGATGCCGCCGAGCGGGCCGCAGCCGGGTTCGAGGTCGAGCAGCACGGGGCATTGCAATGCGGAATAATCCTCGCCGCTGCGCCCGGAGATGAACACTTCCCCTGCGCCAGCCCGGCGGGCTTTTTCCACGGCGGCGGCGATGAGCGTCTGTCCGTCTGTTTCAAGCCACGCCTTGTCGCGGCCCATGCGGCTGGATTCGCCCCCGGCCAGGATGACGGCGCTGAAGTTCATGACAATTCAAAGTTAAAAATTAAAAATGCGGAGTGGCGGCGGCCATCCGGATTTTTCATTTTGAATTTACCTCCGCACGCAGCGTGCCGTCGGTGAGGATGCGGGCGCGCAGGCCGCCGCGATTCTTGAGAAATTTTTCTGCGCCTGCGCCGAGCGCTTGGTTCATCCAGTGGCACGGGCTGCATTCCTCCACGCCGGCGAAGCGCACGCCATGGATTTCAAATTCCTGCCCGATGAGCGTGTTCAGATCCACGCCACGGGTGAAGACGTTGCGGCGCGTGGCCTGCGGTTGGGCGGCGGGGAGATTCAGCTCGCGGCGCAGTGCGTCGAACACCTCCATCGAGAAGAAAGTGATCTGGCCGTCGTAATCTTCCTTGTGGTCGAAGTAGCGGTCGCCGCGCAGGCCGCGGCCGGCGACGCATTCCACCGAGTCCACCTCGAGGAGGGCGTGTTCGCCCGGAGGTTTGCCGTGGTGGCCGACGAAGTTGTGGCCCGGCGAGATGAAGATGTGGCAGATGCGAATCATGCGCTCATTTTCCAGCTTCAAACCAATTTTGCAACTGCGGCGTGGCCGGTCCCGCTGCGGTTCAGGGTGCGAGCTTGCCGCGGTAGAAGCGCTGCGGAAGTAGCCGAAGTCGCGACTCCCGCCCGCGTTCGTGCTCGGCGGCAGCGGAGAAGTTCCGAACGACGATTGCCCGCTCGCATCCCAGCCGGCCAGCGTGTCATCGCGCCGTTTCAACGGTGCGGAGGGCTTCGGCGAGGGCGGCGAGGTGGCGTTTCAGGGTGAAGCGTTGGAGGAAGTTTTCGCGCAATTCCCTTCCCGTGTCCGCCGTGGCGAGGGCAATCAACGCCTTGGCGATGGCCTCGGGCGACCGTGGCGGGACAAGGCCGGGGTAGTCGCGCGGCAGCATTTCGGGGAGCGAGCGCCAGCGGGTCGTGACGATGGGCAGGCCGAAGGCCATGGCTTCGATGGCGACAAGCCCGAAGCTTTCCGCCGGATAGTATGTCGGGAAACAGAACACGTCCGCCCCGGCGAACGCTCGGCGTTTGGCGTCTTCCGCGAGGAAACCCACGTGGTGGATAGCCTGCGCGGCGGCGGGGTTGGTGAGGATTTTTTGGAACTCCACCTTGTCGGCGGCGCTGGTGAATTCGCCCGCGACTGTGAGCCGCAGGGTGAGCGGCGAGTTTGCTGCGGCGAGATTTCCGTTCGCCTGTAGCACGGCGGTGATGGTGTCGAAGAGTCCTTTTTCGCGGGTGCAAAGGGCGAGGAATAGGACGTGGATGATTTGTGGGTCGCCGCCGGCCTGGCCTCGTTCGGCTTCTGAAATTGCAGCTCCGGCGGCGAGCCTGTTGCGTGCAGCGCGTCGGGCGTGCCGCCGTGGCGACATCGAGAGGTCGT
>JANMJO010000021.1:0-14092 GCA_031371425.1 Verrucomicrobiales bacterium
GATCCCGCCGTGCGGGATCGCGCGCCGGCAATTCACAACGGTTCTGCCGCGCCGCCGCTTTAATTTGAACAACCAAGCAACCAAGTAACGAAGTGCGGATCCCGCTTTGTTTCTTCGTAGCTTTGTTGTTATAAACCCGAATTCCGAAATAGAAACGGGAGCGCGCCCGCCTCGGGCGCAGTTTTCCGCGCCCTCGCGGAAAACCCGGGCGCACCGAAGTCATCCAAAGGTTCTTGGCCAACACGCGCCCGCAAGATGCTGACCCCGACATCGGATGTCGGGGTCAGCGACGCCCGGGGCGGGCGTGCTCCCCAGCTTCGGAGTTCGGGTTCAACACACCAATCAAAATTTTGGAGGTGGTGGAAATTTTGTGGACGAGATTTTCGGCGAGACGCCGAAAATCACCCGCCGGAGGCGGGTGCTACCAAAAACTTACCGACGCGTTTGGTTTCCATTGCGGAGTTCGGATTGAAAACGGCTGCCGGATTATTCCTTATCCAGCATCTTGCTGACGAGGAGGCCGAGTTGTTTGAAGTCGAATGGCTTTGCCAGAAACTGGATTCCGGACGGTGGATTTTCTTCCATGTGTTCGTAGTTGCCGCTGGTGATGATGACTTTCAGGCGGGGGTGTTTTGCTTGGAGGACTTGGGCGACGGCGCGTCCGTTCATGCCGCCGGGCAGGCTCATGTCGGTGATGAGGAGGTCAATGGCTCCGGGGTTTTCGGCGGCGACTTGGAGGGCGCGCGGGCCGGACTCGGCGGAGAGCACATGGTAGCCGCGCCGTTTCAGGTTGATGCAGTGCAGTTGGAGGAGGGAGGCTTCGTCTTCGACGACCATGACGGTGGTGGATTGTGGCGCGGGGGTGGTTTCCGGCGCGGGGGTGATGGGTGCGGCGGATTCGTTGGTGTGGGAAATGGTTTCGGCTGCGGCGGCTGGGAGATGGATTTTGAATTTGCTGCCGCTTCCGGGTTCGGAGGTGACTTCGACCCAGCCGCCGTGTTGTTTGACGATGCCGTAAACGGTGGCGAGGCCGAGGCCGGTGCCGCTGCCTGCGCCTTTGGTGGTGAAGAAGGGTTCGAAGATGCGGGGGAGGATTTCGGGGGCGATGCCGGTGCCGTTGTCGGCGACGGTGAGGCAGAGGTGGGGGCCGTGGGTGGCCTCGGATTCGCGGCGCATGAAGGTGGTGTCCACTTCTACGGTGGTGATGGTGATATGGACTTGGCCGCCTTTGGGCATGGCGTCGCGGGCGTTGACGGTGAGGTTCATGAGGACTTGTTCCATCATGCCGGCGTCGGCGAGGATGATGGCGGGGTGGTCGAGGGTGTGGCAGGTGAGGGTGGTTTTTCCGCCGAGGACGTGCTGGAGCATTTGGGCGAGGCTGGTGACGATGTGGTTGAGGTCTATGGTCTGGAAGCGCATTTCTTGTTTGCGGCTGAAGGTGAGGAGTTGGCGGGTGAGTTTGGCGGCGCGGCGGCTGGCTTCGGCTATTTGGCCGAGTGATTTGGCGGTGGCGGGGGGGAGTTGTTCTTCGATGAGCAACTTGTCGGTGTGGCCTTGGATGACGGCGAGCATGTTGTTGAAGTCGTGTGCGATGCTGGCGGTGATGCGGCCGAGGGAGTCGAGTTTCTGCATCTGGCGCATCTGTTCCTCGAGTTCGCGGCGTTCGGTGATGTCGCTGGCGACGCCGGCGAGTCGGTAGATTTTGCCGGTCTCGTCGCGGACGGGGAAGGCTTGGTCGCGTATCCAGCGGATGCTGCCATCGGGGCGGACGATGCGGTAGGTCTGGTCGAGGTGGCCGGTCTGGAGGGTGGTTTCCCAGGCGGCGGTGATGCGTTCGCGGTCTTCGGGGTGGATGGCTTTGAGCCAGGCGGCGGGGTTGTCGAGGAGGGTGAGGAGGCTTTCGCCCCAGATTTTTTCGTAGGCGGGGCTGACGTAGATCATGCGCTGATGTTCGGCGTCGCCGAGCCAGAAGACTTCCTCGATGTTTTCGGCGATCTGGCGGAGGCGGATTTCGCTTTCGCGGAGGGCGGTTTCGACGTGTTTGCGTTCGGTGATGTCGCGCCAGGTTGTGATGATGAGTTGTTGTTCGCCGAGGAGGATGGGTGTGAGGAGGACTTCGACGGGGAAATCGGTGCGGTGGGGGCTGCAATGAATCCATTCGAATCGGTGGCTGCCGTTTTGCAGGGCGGTGGCGATCATGTCGCGCGCCTTGTCGAAGGAGGGCTGGCCATCGGGCTGGAAGGCGGGGGAGAGTTCGGCGGGATGGAGGGAGTGGAGTTCGTGTTTGTCTGGGTAGCGGAGCATGTCTGCGGTGGCTTGGTTGTATTCGATGAAGCGGTTGTTCGTGGGGTCGAGGATGAGGAGGGCGTCGGCGGTGCGTTCGAACATGAGGCGGAAGCGGTTTTCGCTGGCGCGCAAGGCGGCTTCGGCTTTCTTGCGTTCGGTGATGTCGCGGGCGTTGAGGAGGATGGCGGGTTGGCCGGTGTAGAGGATGCGGTTGGTGGTGAGTTCGACTGGCACGGCGCGGCCATCGGCGGTGAGGCTGACGCTTTCGAGTTTGGTGATTTTGCCGGAGACGAGGCCGGGGAAATCGAGGCGGGTCTGGTTGCGGGCGGCGGGGGGGACGAGGTCCCAGACGAATTGGCCGATGATTTTTTCGCGGGGCACGCCGTGCAGCCAGCAGGCGGCGGTGTTCACGTCGAGCACGCGGCCGGTGATGTCCTCGACGAAGATGGCGTCGGGTGAATTTTCGAAGAGGGCGCGGAAGCGTTGCTCGGATTGGCGCAGGGCTTCCTCGGCGTGGATGCGGGTGGTGTGGTCGCGGGCGTTGAAGACGAGGCGGGGCTGGCCGGCGGAGTTGGGGAGGTTGCGTCCGGTCATTTCGAGGTGGACCCAGTGGCCGGCGTGATGGTGGAAGCGCACTTCGATGGTCATGGTTTGGAGGGGATGCGCGGCGGCTTCGGTCAGGATTTTCTGGGCGTGGGCGACATCGTCGGAGTGAAGCAGTGAGAGGTAAGGGCGGCCGCGCAATTCCTCCGGGCTGAATCCGAGGACTTGGCGGGCGGAGGGGCTGATGTAGCGGATGGAAAATTTGCCGTCCATGATGCAGGTGATGTCGAGTGCGTTCTCGATAAGCATCCGGAAATCTTGCTCGCGTTCGGCGAGGGATTGCTCGGCGCGGCGGCCGCCGACGAGGAAGCGGAGTTGCAGCGGGAGGAGTTCTGCGTGTTGCAGGTTCAGGCATTCATCCGCGCCGAGCGCGCTGGCGGCGATGCGGATGTGCTCCTCGGCGCTGTGGGGGATGGCGATGAGTGCGGACTGCGGCGCGGCCTGACGGAGGGTGGTGATGTTTTGCAGGCTTTGCGGATCGGCCTGCTGCACGCCGATGAGGATGGCATCCACGGGGCTTTGCTGGAGGCGTTCCTGCGCGGCGGCGAGGGTGGCGACGTGTTCGACTTCAAAGTGCGCCTTGGTGTGGCCGGCGATGTGGGGGCGGGTGAGTTCGTGGAGGATGAGGTCGGCTTGGTGTGTGTGAGGCTCGACGAGGAGGACGGTGATGAGGTTGTGGGTGGCGGCGACGCCGATGGTGATGAACGGCGGGGGCGCGGGGAGTTCGGCGGTGACGAAGTGGTTGCGGATATGGCCGAGGAGTTCGGTGGTGATCTCGTGTTTGGGGACGAAGGCATCCACGCCGGCGGCGCGGCTCATCTCGCGCCAAGCGGGGCCGTCGTGGACGGAGACGATGATGAGGCGCATGGCGGGAAATTTCTCGCGCAATTTTTCTGCGGCGCGGGTGCCGTCCATGACGGGCATTTCGAGGTCAAGGATAGCGAGGTCGGGTTGGAGTGTTTCGGCAAGTTGCAGGGCTTCGCTGCCGTTCTTGGCGCGGCCGACGATTTCCAGATTGTCCTGCGCTTCGAGGTAGGAGCAGAAGGTGCGGAGGAATTCCGGTGAGTCATCGGCGACGATGGTGCGGATGCGGCGGCTGGTGGCGGCAGTCGCAACTGGCGAGGGGTTCATGGCGCAACTGTAGCCGGGGTGTGGCGGGAGTGGAATCGGGGGAAACTCGTAGGTGGGTGACGGGTGACGCGTGACGAGTGGCTGTATCCCTCGTCACGCGTCACGCGTCACGCGTCACGTTTTCCGCTGGGTCAGGGTTCGACGATGTTGTTGCGGATGGCGTAGCGGACGAGTTCGCTGATGGAGCGGAGGCTGAGTTTGCGGAGGATGTTGGTGCGGTGGGCTTCGCAGGTTTTGAGGGTGATGGCGAGGGTGGTGGCGATTTCTTTGCTGGTGCGGCCTTCGGCGGCGAGTTGGACGACTTCGCGTTCGCGGGGTGTGAGGGTGGCGCTATCGTGTGCGAGGGCGGCGATTTTGTTGTTGAAGAATTTTTTACCGGCGGCGAGGGCGGTCACGGCTTGGACGAGGGCGTGGCCGGCGTCGGATTTGAGGATGTAACCGCGAGCGCCGGCGGCGAGGGTTTCGCGGATGAGTTCGGTGCTTTCGTGCATGCTGAGGATGAGGATGGCGGGGGGAACGGGTGCGGCGCAGAGTTGGCGTGTGGCTTCGAGGCCGTTGAGTTCGGGCATGGCGATGTCCATGACGATGATGTGGGGGTGGGTTTCGCGGGCGAGGGTGACGGCGTGGCGGCCGGTGGTGGCTTCGCCGCAGACGGTCCAGCCGGGGACATCCTCGATGACGCGGCGGAGGCCGTGGCGGACGAGTTCGTGGTCGTCGGCGATGAGGATGCGGAGTGGGGTCATGTTGTTTTTGCGGGGAGTGGCACGGTGGCGCGGATGGTGGTGCCGGCGGGGGAGGAGCGGATTTCAAACTGTCCGTCGAGTTGGTGGAGTCGTTCGCGCATGCCGGCGAGGCCGACGCCGGTGCCGCGGCGGTTGTTGATGTTGGTGAGGGTGTCGGCGGGGATGCCGCTGCCGTCGTCTTGAATTTCGAGGGTGATGTGGTGGTCGGGGCGGTGGAGGCGGATGTGTGCGGTCTTGGCGTGGGCGTGGCGGAGGATGTTGCCGAGGCCTTCTTGGACGATGCGGAAGAGGGCGATCTCCATTTCGCGGGGGAGGCGTCCGAGGTTGGTGGCGATGGTGACTTGGGTGTGGATGCCGCTGCGTTGGGCGAGGCCGGAGGCGTATTCGCGGATGGCGCCGGGGAGGCCGAGGGTTTCGAGTTCGGGTGGGTGGAGGAGGTAGGAGAGGGTGCGGATGTTCTGGGAGCATTGTTCGGCGAGGGCGATGCTTTCGGTGAGGATGGTCTCGAATTTTTCGCGAGGGCCGGTTTCGGAGCGGCGGAGGCGGGTGAGGTTCATGTTGAGGGCGGCGAGTTCCTGGGCGGTGTTGTCGTGGAGTTCGCGGGCGATGCGGCGGCGTTCCTCGTCTTGGGCTTGGAGGAAGCGGGCGGAGAGTTCGCGGAGGGCTTCCTGTGCGGTGCGGCGTTCGGTGATGTCTTCGACTTGGACGATGAGGAATTGGGGTTGGCGTTGTTCGTCGTGCATGAGGGAGCCGGTTTCGGCGACCCAGATGAGGCGTCCGTCTTTGGCGCGGAAACGTTTTTCCAGTTGCAGCGTTTCTTGCCGGCCTGCGATGAGCGACTGGATTTGCTGGTGGCAGGCGGGCAGGTCTTCGGGGTGCGTGATGGTGGCGAATTGGCTGCCGACGAGTTCGTTTTCGCTATAGCCGAGCATGCGGCAGAAGGCTTGGTTGACGGCTTGGAATTTTCCGTCCAGCGAGATGAGCAGCATGCCTGTGGCAGAATGTTGGAAGACGCTGCGGAATTGTTCCTCGCTCAACCGCAACTTGGTTTCCGTGGTGACGACTTCGCGCAGGCCGCGGGTGGCGAGGCGTCCGAGCAGAATGGCGGTGATGGCCACGAAGCCGACGCCTTTGAAGTTCTGCGCGACGAGTTCAAGCTGCTTGTTCTCGAACATCTCCGCCACGAACTGGTCGGAGAAAAGTATCCAGAATCCGCCGGCCACGAAATAGAGGGTGCCCATCACCAAGCCGCGCGTCACAGCCCACTGGCGGCGCGCGCTCGGGGTGGCTTTCTCCCATTCACCGGAGCTGCGCGTGGGCCAGATGCGCCGGATGAAACTGAACACGATGAGCGCGAAGGTCGCCGCCAACGAGAGCAGCAGGAGGACATCTTGGACGAAGATTTGGTTACGCGTCACGCGGGTTAAATAGCGCGGAAGACGGCGCGAAGCAAGCGCATGGAGGTCGAGGGATGCGACTGAAAGTGCCGCGCTGAGATTGTTGGAGTTCACGCTTCAGCGTGTTGGGGCGATGTCCGGTGTGACGGGAACAAGCTAAAGCTTGAACTCCAACTCGGGGCGGGACTCCGCTGCGCGGCAGTTGCAGTCACACCCGTTGTCCGTTTCCCGGCTTGCGGCGGGGAAAGCGCTGTGATTACTTGACGCCGCTTGAAGAATTCCAGACGCCCCACCATCCCGCGCAAGACGATCTATCGGCTCTCCATCTACCTGCGCTGCCTGGCGCGGCTGCGAGAGAACAAAATCCAGACCGTCTCCAGCGAGACGCTCGCCAAGGTCGCGGGCGTCAAGCCCACGCAGTTGCGGAAAGACCTCACCTACTTCGGCCAGTTCGGCACGCGCGGCCTCGGCTATGATGTGGCGGAACTCTCGCACCGAATCACGGACGAACTCGGCACGACGCGCCTGCAGCCGGTCATCCTCGTGGGCGTGGGCAACCTCGGCCTCGCGCTGCTGTCGTATCGCGGGTTTGAGAAGGAAGGGTTCGAGATCATCGCCGCGTTCGATGTGGACACGCGCCGGCAGCGCAGCAAAAAAATCCGCCAGCCGATCCTGCCGATGGAAAAACTCGCCGGGTTCGTCCACCAGAACGCCGTGAAGATGGCGATTCTTTCCGTGCCCGCCGCCGTGGCGCAGGAGGTGGCCAACACGCTCGTGGAATGCGGCATCACCGGCATCCTGAACTTCTCGCCCATCGTACTCGACGTGCCGGAGGACGTGATGGTCAACAACGTGAACCTCGCCATCGAGTTGGAGAACCTGAGTTACTTCATTCAGGAATGAGGTCGGTCATTGCCTCGGACCGCCGCGCTGCTGCCAGAATTCAAAGACAGACCGCCACCATACCGCCGGCCGTTCTGCGACATCGTTGTGCCCCGCACCGGGAATGATTTGCAACTCCTTCGGCCCGGCGCAGGCAGCGAACAGTCGTTTGCCGAACTCCGGCGGAATGATTTGATCGCGTTCGCCCAAGACGACTTTCACCGGGCCGCGATACTCTTTCATATCCGCCGCCGGAACATAACGGTCGGCGAGGAAGAAATACGGCAGCAGAATCGGCATTTTGCTTTGAGCGAGTGAGGGGAGATGGTCGAACGGCACGAACATCACCATACCCGCGACTGCTGACGCATGCGTCCGAGCCAAATGCGCCGCGACGCCAGTGCCGATGGATTCGCTCACAACGTAAATCGGCTTGTCGTGCGGCAGTGCCGCGAAGGCCGCATCCGCTGCCTGCAACCAACTCGGCTTGCTGGGCGAACCGCGCCGCACCCCCGTAGCCGGGATACTCCATGACGTAAACGTCCAGCCCACCCGCATCATGAATCGGTCTGGCAATGTATCCACGATTGAGCGCGCACCCGGCGTTGCCGTGAACAATCAACACACTGCCGGCTGTCGGCCCGGGGGCGGGAATCCGCCAACCGATGGTTTCGCCATCCGAATTCAGCCACGGCAAAAACCCCTCCTGAACCGCCAGAGTTTTGGCAGCGGTGACATCCAGCTTTGTAGGGAAGTAAAGTAACCGCCGTTGCAACACGCAGCCACCCAGCAACAGGAGCAGATAGCCGAACGCCAAGGTCGCCAAAATACTCACAACGCGTTTCGATCGCTTGGAATTGTTGAGCCGGGACATCTTGGATATCCTTGGATCAAGACTTCGGCGGCGCGGCAGGTGCGACCTGCGGCTGCTTGACCTTCACCTCAAGATAAAGATCACGCAGTTGCTTCGGCTCGACTGTGCTGGGCGAGTCGGTCATCAGGCATGTGCCTTTCGCGGTTTTCGGGAACGCGATGACGTCGCGGATGCTGGACGTGTTGCAGAGGATCGCAATGAGCCGGTCGAAACCGAGCGCGATGCCGCCGTGCGGGGGCGCGCCAAACTTGAAGGCTTCCAGCATGTAACCGAATCGCGCTTTCACCAAGTCGGGCGGAATCTGGAGCAGTTCCTCGAAGATGGTTTTCTGCACGTCGGGCTGATGGATACGAATCGAGCCGCCGCCGAGTTCCACGCCGTTCACGACGATGTCGTAGTGCTGGCCGCGAACTTTCTTGGGGTCGGTCTTGAGCAGCGGGACGTCCTCGGTCACGGGCGCAGTGAAGGGGTGATGGCTGGAATACCAGCGGTTCTGTTCGCGGTCAAAACCGAGCAGCGGAAATTCGATGACCCACAGGAAATTAAACTGGTCAGCGGGAATCACGAGCTTCCCCTGCCCTTTCAAAACGTCGGCGCAATACAGCCGGATCTTGCCGAGGATTTCGCACGCGGTCAGCCATTGGTCTGCGGCGAACAGGATCAAGTCGCCTTCCTGAATCGCGAGCTTCGCGGTGAGCGCGGCTTTCTCGGCGTCGTTGAAGAATTTGACGATGGGCGATTTCCATTCGCCGCCCTCGACTTTGATGAACGCCAGTCCTTTCGCGCCGAAGCTCTTGGCGTATTCGGTCATCGTTTCGAGCTGGCCTTGCGTCGCGCCGGCCATGCCCTTCGCGTTGATTGCTTTCACGACTCCGCCGTTGGCGATGGCGCCGCTGAAGACTTTGAATGTGCTGGTCTTGAACTCGTCCGTGAAGTCCACGAGCTCCATGCCGAAGCGCGTGTCGGGCTTGTCAATGCCGTAGCGGTTGAGCGCTTCCTCGAAGCTGATGCGTTTGAACGGCGTGGGCACGTCAATGTTGAGCGCGGTTTTCCATACCTTCTTCAGCAAGCCTTCGATGAGCGCGTAAATATCTTCGCGGTCAATGAAGCTCATCTCGATGTCCACCTGCGTGAACTCCGGCTGGCGATCCGCGCGCAAATCTTCATCGCGATAACAGCGGGCGAGCTGGAAATATTTTTCCACGCCGGCGACCATGAGGATTTGTTTGAACTGCTGCGGCGATTGCGGCAGCGCGTAGAACGTCCCCGGCTCGCGGCGGTTCGGCACGAGGAACTCGCGCGCGCCTTCGGGCGTGGACTTGAAGAGCGTGGGCGTCTCGACTTCGAGGAAGCCTTGCTCGTCCATGTAGCTGCGCGTGGCGATGGCGACCTTGGAGCGGATGCGGAGGTGGCGCGCCATTTCCGGGCGGCGCAAGTCGAGGTAGCGGTATTGCAAGCGCAATTCCTCGTTCACCTTGCTGGCGATTTCGGGATCGTCCACGGGGAACGGCAGGACTTCCGCCATGTTCAAGACTTCGAGCGCGGTGACGCCGACCTCGACTTCGCCGGTGGGAATCTTAGCGTTGTTCGTGCCGCCGGGGCGCTGGCGGACTGTGCCGGTGATGCTCACGACGCATTCGCTACGGAGCGCGCCGGCCTGCTCGAACAGTTCCTTCGTCAAATCGGACGGAGCGAAGACAGTCTGCGTGCGGCCCTCGCGGTCGCGGACGTCGATGAAGATGAGGCCGCCGAGGTCGCGGCGGGAGTGAACCCAGCCGGAGAGCGTGACGGTTTGCCCGATGTGAGCCGGGCGCAGTTCGTTGCAATGATGCGTGCGTTTCATGTAAATGCAGAATGAGAATTCAGAATGAAGAATTCAGCATCCAAGTGAGCGCGGATAGTGACTGCGAAAACGCCGGAGTTCAAAGCTATTTTTCGCCGCCGAACGCTGGCACGCGCGGACAACGGACTCAACCGAGAAGTTTTGAACTCAAGTCCACAAGCCGCTGTCCGGACAGGCGCACGTGCAGAAGCTTCCGCCAGAATCCATAGGTTTGGTTGTGATAACGAAAGCTGCCGACCTCCGCGCTCAGCTCCGCAGTGGTCGTGCAGTCCGCCACCGAGCGGAGCATCTCCAAGTCTGAATCGTAGAATTGCCGGTTGAACCGCCAGATCATCCGCCCCAGCGGCAATGACCGCCGATGGTGGCAGTACCAGAGCACCCGTTCCGCGAAAACTTCCGGCAAGCAATGGAAATGCTCACAGCAAGCCGCGATGAATGTTGCCGGGTGGTTCACTGCTACAACATAAATACCCCGCCGCCATTTGCAAGCGTGGCGAAACGGTGAACTCCGCCTTGTTGAAAAAATTCTTCGGGCATAAAACCGCAGACTCCGTCCAATCCACATGAAAACAAACATCGCCATCCTCCTCCTTGGGCTAATCGCCGCCACAATGTCCGCGCAACCGACCCTTGTGAACACGAACATAGACATGCCCGGCTACCTGAAAATCTCCCAAGCCGCCGCCGCGCACCGCGAGCAACGGCGCGTATCTGAAGACGCGTTCATTGGCCTCAGCCGCGCGCCGGGCACGTTGATCTTGGATGCGCGCAGCCATGAGAAGTTCGCCCTACTTCACGTCAAAGGCGCGGTCAACCTGAGCTTCCCAGACATCACCGGCGATAGCCTTGCCCAGACCATCCCCGACAAGAGCCAGCGCATTCTCATCTATTGCAACAATAACTTCCGCAACGAACCGCGCGCCTTTCCTAGCAAATTCGCAGTCGCCTCGCTCAACCTCTCCACCTACATCGCACTCTACAGCTACGGCTACACCAACGTCTATGAACTCGGTCCGCTCCTCGACATCAACCACACCGCCATCGAATTTATCCACGCCCCCTGACCGCACACGCAAAATTCCCCGCTCGCCGCGCACGCCGCCTTCCTCTAACCTCCCGGCGTGATGACTTTGCCCAAGCCCGACGCGATTTTCACCCACGAGAGCGACCTCGATGGGTTCGTTGCCGGCATTCTCCTGCACCGGCTCGCGCGCCATCTCTACGGCACGAACATCCCGCTCGAAGCCCACCATTACAACTACTGGAAACAACGCGACCTCCGCGAGCGCGCCGCGTGGGCCACCGACTTCACTTTCGAGACGCGCATGGACCTGCCCAACTGGCTCGTCATTGACCATCACCCCACCGAAACCCCCGCCAAGAACGCCACACTCATCCACGACACCACCAAGTCCGCCGGTCTCCTCTGCTACGAACTCTGCCAGCAACACGGCCTCGGCTCGCCCGAACTCGACCGCGTCGTCCACCTCAACAACGTCGCCGACCTCTTCCTCGAAGCCGACCCCGACTTCACCCGCGCCACCGACTGCGCCAACCTCGTCAAGCACTACCAATTCTGGAATCTCCACGCCCTCATCGGCAACGAACTCGAACGACTCCTCGACCATCCCCTCCTCGAAGTCATGGAAGCCAAGCGCCGCATCGAAGACCCCCTCGGCCTCGCCTGGAGCCGCAAACACATCACAGAAATCAGCCCCACCGTCGGCTACGTGGATACCGTCATCGGCAACACCAACCTCATCATCCACCAATTACTCGAACAGAAAACCACCTCGCACCCCGTGCTGGTCACCCTCTTCCGCCGCGCCAACAACCTCGTCATCGCCAGCTTCCGCAGCCGCAACGGCGAAGCCCTCGCCATCGCCCAAAAACTCCAAGGCGGCGGCCACCCCAACGCCAGCGGCGCCATCCTCCCCAAATCCGTCCGCAACATCCCCGACGCCGTGGAATACCTCCGCCAACTCCTCGGCCCCAAAGCCGGCGCAGGCCTGAACAATCTGGAAAGCATCTTCGCCGAACTCGAAGCCGGGAAGAAATAGCCCGACGACCTCGTTCCAAACCTGACGGGGATGACAGGATTAACCCGAACTCCGAAATAGGAATGGGAGCGCGCCCGCCCCGGGCGCAGTTTTCCGCGCCCTCGCGGAAAACCCGGGCGCACCGAAGTCATCCAAAGGTTCGCGGTTAGTAGCCGCCAGCAAGATGCTGGCCGCGAGGGCGCGACCAGCAACGCCCGGGGCGGGCGCGCTCCCCAACTTCGGAAGTCGGGATTAACAAGATTCACAGGATTCCTTTCTCAAAAATCCTGCACCATCCTGTAAATCCTGTCTGAATTCTCCCCGCCGCTCCGCAGTTTATCCGCAGATGACGCAGATGGACGCAGACGAAAAGCTAATCTGCGGAAATCGGCGCAATCTGCGGATGAAAAAACGCCCGCCGCTTTTGTCTGACAATGTGCCGGGTTCATTTCCGAACCAGAAGGAAGCTCGACAGCATTTCACGTCCTGAATACGTTTGCACCCGTGAACCAGATAGGCTGCAAAACCAATGGCCTAGTTAGATGTTCAGCGTCGCGGCGCGCACACTGAAAACCACAACCAACCCTCCACCATGAAAGACACCACCAAGCGTTCGGTTCTTCGCTCGATTCACATTGTCTTTGCCCTTCCGATAGTCGGTTACATCTATGGTCCGCCTTCGGAGACCGTGCAGTATCTGCCCTACTTTCGATTCGTTTACTTTCCTGTCGTTGTGCTTTCAGGAATTTGGATGTGGAAGGGCCAAGCTATTCGCCGCCTTGTTTCCAGAAAATAAATAAAACCGCCCATGAAAATCCTCCTCCGAGTCATTGTCATTGCTTGCATTTGTAGCACCTCCGTCTTCGCCAAAGTCAATGTCCTCTTCATCCTCGTGGACGACATGGGTTGGGGCGACCTCGCGGCCAATGGGGGCGCGGGGGTGCCCACGCCGAACATGGACCGGCTCGCTGGCGAAGGTATGCGTTTCACACAGTTCTATACGGCATCGCCGATTTGCTCCGCGTCGCGTTGCGGCTTCATCACCGGACAGTTTCCCGCACGCTGGCGCATCACCAGCTTCCTGCAATCGCGGGCGGGCAATCAGGAGTGTGAGCAGGTGGATTTTCTTGATGCTGCCGCACCGTCATTTGTGCGGGAATTCAAGGCGGCGGGCTATGCGACAGCGCACATTGGCAAATGGCACCTCGGCGGCGGACGTGATGTGACCGATGCGCCGAAGTTCGCAGCGTATGGCTATGACTATGGGCTGGGCACGTATGAAAGCCCTGAACCCGCCACCGGTCTCGGATCGGCACTCCGCCCCAACGTCACCGAACCTCAACCCGTGAAGCGGCACGACCGCACACGCTGGATGGTTGACGAGACGCTCAAATTCATAAAGGAACATCCCCGGCAGCCGTGGCTCGTGAACCTGTGGCTGGACGACATCCACACGCCCCACGCGCCTTCGGATGAACAGTTGTCCTTTGCTGGCGCAGGCGTCGGCACCGCTAACTATCGCGCCGTGCTGCGAGCGATGGACGCCCAAATCGGCCGGCTGCTCGACGCGTTGCGGAAGCTGAAGCTGGACAAGAACACTCTCGTCATCCTCGCTGGAGACAACGGTCCAGAGCCGAGTTTCAAACGCACTCGCACCGCCGGGATGCGGGGCATGAAATGGAGCCTCTACGAAGGCGGCCTGCGCACGCCGCTCATCATTCGCTGGCCCGGCACCGTCCCGGTCGCGGTCAACACGACGAGCGTGGTGGGAGCCGTTGATTTTTTCCCCACGCTCTGCGCGCTCGCCGGTGTGACTGCACCGAAACAGGTGAAGTTTGATGGCGAGGATTTGTCCGCCGCATGGAAAGGCGGCAAGCCGTCGCGCACGACGCCGCTCCTGTGGGAGTATGGTCGCAAACCGATGGCGGATGGACCTGGCAAGATCCGCGCATTCCCCTACCCGAACGAACCCGATGCGACATCGCCCAATGTAGCGATTCGAAATGGTGATTGGAAACTCCTGGTCAATGCCGATGGGTCACGAACAGAACTTTACAATCTTGCCGCTGATCCCAATGAAACGAACAACCTCGCCACCGCTGAATCCGCGATTGCCGACGGATTAAAACGAGCCGCGCTCGACTGGCGACATTCGCTGCCCGGAAAGTAATACAATAATTCATGCTGACATTGGCGCAGTCATGGTTGCCGGGCGCTGGTAGGGCGCGTCGCTCCGCGCGCGCCGCTGGCTGGCACGAAAGCGTTCTGGTTCACGACGGCGCGCGCGGAGCGAC
>JANMJO010000053.1:0-16482 GCA_031371425.1 Verrucomicrobiales bacterium
CCGAAATTAATTCTTCACTTCTAGCGGCCCAATTTCTACTACATCTTCAGCCTACCTTGCTGAAATTTGTTTGTTCCCCATTTCGGGGGATCGGAGTCTCCCCCCCCCCCCCCCCCCCAAAAGCCGGAACTCCAAACATGAACCGCTCCCAGACCGCATCCAATCCGCGAAAAAAACTCGCCGCCGCTTGCCCGCCGCTCGCCGCTCGACTATTCTCCGCGCCTCATCGCATGAATGAAATTCTCGTCATAGGCCACCGCAACCCGGACACGGACGCCATCTGCTCCGCCATCGGCTACGCCGAGTTCAAACGCCGCACCGGCATGCCGGAAGCCGTAGCCGCCCGCTGCGGCGACACGAATGAGCGGATTGATTTTGTCCTGAATACCTTTGGCGTGACCGCGCCGCGCTTTGTCGCCAACGTCGCCCCCACCGTCCGCGACGTGATGCAATCCCGCATCATGAGCGTCCGCCCGGAAGCCACCGCCGCCGAGGCCCTCAGCCTGATGGATGAGCACAACATCCGCATCCTCCCCGTGCTCGACGCGGAGCGCAAATGCCGCGGCCTACTCTCGCTCTTCAAGCTCACCAAGTTCCTTTATCCCGCCGCCAACCGGCTCGTGAATTCCCGCTGCGTGCTTTCCTCGCTCAACAATCTGGCCGCCACGCTGCAAGGCAAACTCCTCGTCGCACACGAGCCAGACCGCGAGGAAGACCTGACTCTGATGATCGGCGCAATGAGCCTGGAATCCTTTGCCGCGCGATTGGAAACCGTCCCCCGCGAGAAGCTCGCCGTCGTCGTAGGCGACCGCTGGGATGTGCAGAACCTTGCCATCCGAGAAGGCGTGCGCGTCGTCATCGTCACCGGCGGCCTGCCGGTGGAGAACAAGACCATCGAGGCGGCGCAGCGCAAAAACGTCAGCCTCATCAGCTCGCCGCACGACACCGCCACCACCGCCGCGCTGTGCCGCGCCGCCGTGGCCGTGCGCCACGTTTTGAATGAAGGCTTCCTCTGCTTCCGCGAGCACGCGCCGCTGGCATCCGTCCGCGAAGAGGCGACGGCGTCCGGGCATCAGATTTTTCCCGTGCTGGATTCGCAGGGCAAGACCACCGGCATCCTTTCCAAGACGGATTTCCTCAAGACCGTCACGCGCAAATTAATTCTCGTGGATCACAACGAACTCTCGCAGGCCGTGCAAGGCGCGGACGAGGTGGAGATCATCGAGATCATTGACCACCACCGCATCGGCGCGATGACCACGCACCAGCCCATCCTCTTCCGCAACGAACCCGTCGGCTCGACCAGCACCATCGTGGCGGACTGCTTCTTCCGGCAGGGCGTGGAATTGCCCCCGGCCATCGCCGGGCTGCTGCTCGCGGGCATGGTTTCGGACACGCTCAACCTCACCTCGCCCACCACCACGCCGCGCGACGTTGAGGTGTTGAAGATGCTGGAAAAAATCTCCGGCGTGAACGCGCGTGAGTTCACGGAGAAACTCTTCGCCTCCGGCTCGCTGCTCACGCTCAAGCCCGCGCCGCAAGCCATCACCACCGACTGCAAGGAATACACCGAGAAGGACGCGACCTTCAGCGTGGCGCAGATTGAGGAGGTCGGGTTCGACCAGTTCCAGAAGCGCAAGGGCGAACTGCTGGCCGCGCTGGAAAATTACCGCGACCGCCATGATTACCTCTTCGCCTCGCTGCTCGTCACGGATGTGACCACGCAGAATTCCATGCTGCTCGTGGCCGGGGACTCGGCGTTCACCGACCTGATTGATTATCCAAAAGTCGAGCCGGGCATCTACGAACTGCGCGAAGTCGTCTCGCGGAAGAAGCAACTGCTCCCGTATTTCTCCCACTGCCTGCGGCGGTTCGTGCCTGCGGGGAAATAGCCGGAGCATGTAGCCGCGTTGGTGACAACGCGGATGCTTTCGGCGGCGCAGATTTCCGCGCCTTCACAGGCGCGGCTACGGTGGCGGGAATCACCGGCCATTTCAAAGCCAGCCGCACGCCCGCGCTAGTTTGACGAGCCCATACGCCACGCCCGCGCTCGCGGGAATCGTCAGCACCCACGCCCAGAGGATGCGTTCCACCACTTTCAACTTGAGATGATTGAATCCCTTCGCGCAGCCCACGCCCATGATGGAGGTGGTGATGGCGTGCGTGGTGGAGACCGGCATCCCGTAATGCGCCGCGACCAGCAGCACCGTCGCGCCCGTGGCTTCCGCCGCGAAGCCGTGGACCGGATGCAGCTTGACCATCTTGTTCCCGAGTGTGCGGATGATGCGCCAGCCGCCCGCCGCCGTGCCCGCGCACATCGTCAGCGCGCACGTCACCTTGATCCACACGGCGATCTCTACGGGCTTGCCGTCTGCCGGCGCGGCGATCTGCATGAATTGCATCCATTCGGGCGCGTGTGCGAACACGCCGCTGGCCGTCGCCGCCGCGAGCGCGAGGGCGATGATGCCCATGGTTTTCTGGGCGTCGTTCGACCCGTGACTGAAGCCCATGTAGGCGGCGCTGAACAATTGCGCCTTGCCGAAAAAGCGGTTCACGGTGACGGGCCTCCAGTTGCGAAGCAGTAAATAGAGCAGGCCCATGAGCAGAAAGCCCACGGTGAATCCCACGACCGGCGAGCTGATCATCGGCACGACCACCTTCCATAAAATCCCCTTGCCCTCCCACCAATGGTCTTTGCCGGGAATGGACCAGATGATGACGCCCCAGTTGTTGTTCGCCGCCGCGAGGCACGCGCCGCAAAGCCCGCCGACGAGCGCGTGCGAGGAACTGGACGGTAACCCGACCCACCAGGTGATGAGATTCCAGACGATTGCGCCCAGCAACGCGCACACGATGATCTCGGAGGTGACGATCTTCGCGTCCACGAGGCCGGAGGCGATGGTCTTGGCGACGGCCGTGCCCCAGAGTGCGCCGAGGAGATTGGTGAATGCCGCCAGCACGACGGCCTGCCGTGGCGAGAGAACCTTCGTCGAGACGACGGTGGCGATGGAGTTGGCGGTGTCGTGGAAGCCGTTGATGTATTCAAACACCAGCGCCACGAGAATGACGGTGAAGATAAGGGTCATGAGGATTTACGATTTGCGATTGCCGATTGCCGATTTCCAAACAGCAGCCATGCTTCGCGTCTCACGAGTTTTTCAGGACGATGTGCATGACGACGTTGCCGACATCGCGGCAACGGTCCACGACTTTTTCGATGAGTTCGTAGAGGTCGCGCAGGACGATGGCGCGCAACGCATCGAACTTGCCGCTGTAGAGTTCGCGGAGTAAGTCGAGCATGAGCTTGTCGGCCTCGCCCTCGACGTATTGGAGTTTGTCGTTGAGCGCCTTGATTTCCTCTAGGTCGTCCATGTGGCGCAGCTTCTGAATCATCTCGAGAACGACGTCGGTGGCCTTGGTCATCATCTCGGCCTGGCGGGTGAAATCCACGCCCGGTAGATGCGGCGCGGCGAGGAGGAAACGCTCGGCGACTTTCTCGGCAGTCTTGGGAATCTTGTAAAGACCGCGGGCGAGAGACTCGATGTCTTCGCGCTCCAGCCCGGTGACGAAGGTCTTGACGAGTTCTTCGCTGATCTGCTCGGAGATTTTCTTTTCCTTGCGGCGCGCGAGCACGAGGTCGTCGAACTTGTGCGTTTCGCAGGGGGACTTGATGATCTCGATGGTAAGCCGGACGCTTTCGTGGGATTCCTGGGCGGCGGCTTCGAGGAGGTCGTGGAATTTATCGCCTTTGCTGAAGAGTTGTTGGAATGAAAACATGCGGACAAGCTACACAGAAGCAGACACGGAAGGCACGGATTTTTTTACAATCTATGACAGAAACCGCCCGGCTCAAGTGCCGCCGAACAGCCGCTGGTGCTCCAGCATGGCGTAGCGGTCGGTCATGCCGGCCATGTAATCGCAGACAGCGCGGTGGAGGCCGGTCTTGGTCATGCGCCGGCGGGATTTGCCGCCGATCTCGGCGGGATGCGCGAGATAATAATTAAACAGTTCCTCAAGCATCCGCACGGCGCGGGTGTTGGCCTCGTCCACTTCGCGGCTGAAATAAAGATTTTGGTAGAGATATTTCCGCATCTCCTGGTTCAACTTGCGCCGCGCAGGGCTGTATTGCACGAGCGCGCGGGGATGGAGGCGCACCTCGTCCGCGCTCTGGACGCCGGCGCGGGCGATGAATTTCTCCGTGGTCTCGACCACGTCCTTCACCTGTCCGTCTATCAGGCAGCGAATGATGAAGTAGCGGCGGCATTCGTCGGGTAGATTGCCGTGCTCACGCTTCACCCGCCGCGCGGCGGCGCGCCAGATGCGGACGTGGCGGTTCAAGTCGGCTTCGTTGAGCAGGCCGGAATCAAGGCCGTCATCGAGGTCGTGGCTGTAGTAGGTGATTTCGTCGGCGAGGTTGGCGACCTGGGCTTCGAGTGAGGAATTTTTCGCGTCGAATCCCTTGCGACGGCTCGGATGATCGTAGGCGGTGTAGTGTTTGACGAGACCTTCGCGGACTTCCCACGAGAGATTCAAGCCGGAGAACCCGGGATATTTCTGCTCCAGATCTTCGACGACGCGCAGGCTCTGGCTGTTGTGCTCAAACCCGCCCTGCCCTTTCATCAGGCGGTTCAACACAGATTCGCCGCGATGGCCGAATGGCGAATGGCCAAGGTCATGCGCGAGCGCGATGGATTCCACCAGATCCTCGTTGAGCTTGAGCGCGCGGCCGATGCCGCGGGCGATGGCGGCGACCTCGATGGTGTGCGTGAGCCGTGTGCGGAGGTGATCGCCGGTGCCGTTCAGAAAAACTTGCGTCTTGTATTCCAGCCGGCGAAACGCGCGCGAATGGATGACCCGGTCGCGGTCGCGCTGATACTCGGTGCGCCACTTCGGCGGAGTCTCCGCGAACTTGCGCCCGCGCGAGTCGCCGCTGAATTGCGCGTAGGGCGCGAGCGTCAGTCGCTCGATCTGTTCCAGTTCAGTCCGGGTGCGGGGCATGATCGGAAGGCAAAAGTAAAAGGGCAAAAGGCAAAATCAGTTCGCCAGTAACTGTTGCACGGAGATTCCGCGCAGCTCGAACAAGCGGCGGATGGTGTCCTCGATGAGGTTGTTCGGGCAACTCGCGCCGGCGGTGATGCCGATGGTGATGTTGCCGGCGGGCAGCCAATCGAGCGTTTCCACTTCCTGTTTCAGGTGCAGGTTGTAATGGCGGATCAACTTGTCCGATTCCATTTTCTTGGCGTTCTTGATGAAAAAGGTCGGCAGCTTGGCCTCGCCCATCTCCGCGAGGTGCGAAGTGTTGGAAGAATTGTAGCCGCCCACGACGATGAGCAGGCTCGGCGGATCGAGCAGCATCTTTTCCAGCGCGTCTTGCCGGTCTTGCGTGGCGCCGCAAATGGTGTCGAAGAAACGAAAATGTTTATCCACCTCCGCCGCGCCGTATTTGGTCCCCATCGCGGCCTTGAAACGCCGCTGCACTTCCTCGGTCTCGCCGCGCAGCATCGTGGTCTGGTTCGCCACGCCGACGGCCTGCAGATGCATGTCCGGATCGAAGCCCGGCGAATACGCGCCATTAAATTTCTCCAGAAACTCCACCTTGTCGCCGCCGTGGAGGATGTAATTGCAGACGTAATCCGTCTCCGCAAGGTTGAACACCACGAGGTAATGCCCGCTCCCGTAGGCCGTCGCTTGCGATGTCGTGGCCTTCGTCTCCTCGTGCTTGGCCTTGCCGTGGATGATGCTCGTGACTGCTTCCTTCGAGTATTGCCGGACGCGCTTCCACACGCTCATCACGTCGCCGCACGTCGTGTCCACCAGCACGCAACCCTTGGCTTCCAATTGCTGTCGCGTGCTGACCTCCGTGCCGAACGCCGGGATCATCACCACGTCGCCCACGTTCAGCCGGGTCATGTCCTCCGCCGTCGGCTTGGCGGAAATAATCTGGATGCCCATGTTCTTGATCTGATCATTCACCTCCGGGTTGTGGATGATTTCGCCGAGGAGATAGATGGGTTTCTCCGGCGGAAAATATTTCCGCGCCGCATACGCCAGGTCAATCGCCCGCTCCACGCCGTAGCAAAAGCCAAATTCCTTCGCCAGTTTCACCGTGAGCCCGTCGGCGGAAAGAATGTGGCCGTTGGCGCGGATGCGCTCCACCAGCTCGCTGCGATAGTGCGTGAGCACCTGCGCTTGCACAGCCTCGAGAATGTCGGGGCGGCGGAGGTTGATCTTCTGCGGAGGCGTGGGCGCGTGAGTTGACATGACGTGCAAAGATAACAAGCCCGGATTGAGCGTCCAGCCGAAAGCCGGAACGGATGTGACTGAAACTGCCGCGCAGACAGAGTTGGAGTTCACGCTTTAGCGTGTCCGAACGGGATATTGTGTAACTGGAACAAGCTAAAGCTTGAACTCCAACTTGGGGTCAGCCACAGCAGCGCGGCAATTTCAGTCACACCAGCCGGGAACACAGCCGTCCCGCGCTCAAAATTCTTTCTTCGCCCGCCGCTTTCCCCTAGCCTGACTGCATGAAAGTGATCCGTTTCACCGACGCCAGTTTCGCCGCACAACTCCGCCAAGTCACCGCGCCCTCCAGCCTGTTCGACCCCATCATCGAGCAACGCACCCGCGCCATCCTCGACGCCGTCCGCACGCGCGGCGATGCCGCCGTGCTGGAATTCACCGAGCGCTTCGACGGCGCGCTGCTCACCGCCGACCAGCTTGCCGCGACGCAAGCCGAACTGCTCACCGCCTCCTTCCGCGCCGATGAACCCTTCCGCGCCGCCGTGACCGAGGCGGAAAAGAACATCGCCACCTTCGCCAAGAAATCGCTCCGCAGGAACTGGCAGACGAAAAACTCCCATGGCGCAATCGTCGGCGAGAAGTTCGATGCTTTTCAGCGCGTCGGCATTTATGTTCCCGGCGGAACTGCGCCGCTCGTCTCCACCGCGCTCATGACCATCACGCTCGCCAAGGTTGCGGGCTGCAAGGAAATCGTCGTCTGCACACCGTGCGGCAAAGACGGCGGCATCAACCCCGCCCTGCTCTTCGCCGCCAAGGCCGCAGGCGCGACGGAGATTTACCGCGTCGGCGGCGCGCAAGCCATGGCCGCGCTCGCCTACGGCACCAAGACCATCCGGCGCGTGCAGAAAGTTTTCGGCCCGGGCAACGCCTACGTCGTCGCCGCCAAGCGATTGCTCGTCGGCTACGTCGCCATTGATTTGCTGCCCGGCCCGAGCGAACTCCTCGTCCTCGCCGACGAAACCGCCAACGCCAGATTCGCCGCCGCAGATTTGCTGGCGCAACTCGAACACGGTTCAGGTCACGAACGCGTCTGGCTTGTGACCACTTCGGACAAAATTCTCAAAGCCGTCGAAAAAGAAATCGCGAAGCAGTTGCCCAAGCTCGCCCGTCGCGACTTCATCAAGCGCGCGCTCGACAACAACAGCTACCTCATCCAAGTGAAGTCGCTCAACGATGCGGTGGTGCTCGCCAACCAGCTCGCCCCCGAACATTGCGAACTGATCACGCGCAACCCGCGCAAAGTTTCCGCCGAAATCAGGACCGCCGGCGCGATTTTTCTCGGCCCGTTCTCGCCGACCGTGCTGGGCGATTACGTCGCCGGCCCGAGCCACACACTGCCCACCGGCGGCGCAGGCGCGTCGTTCGCCGGCCTGACCGTGGATCAGTTCCAGCGCCGCACCAGCGTGGTGGAATACACCCGCGCCTCGCTTAAGAAAGCCTTGCCCGCCGTGAAAAAATTCGCTGAACTCGAAGGCTTGGGCGCGCACGGCAAGTCGGCTGGAATCCGCAATTGACCACTTGTCACCTATAGATTACACTCAAAATGATTGAGAGGGAAATCAAGAAGCTGGAGCTTCCGAATGGGCTAGTTCCGTTTGACGAGTGGTTTGATTCCCTTCGCGACCTGCGGATGCAGGCGGCGGTGGATGCGCGCCTGACCCGGGTGCGCGCCGGAAATTTCGGTGACTGCAAATCTGTGGGCGGCGGCGTGTTCGAGTTGCGGATTAGTTTTGGGCCGGGACTCCGCGTTTATTATGGACTGCACGGGCGGGAAGTCGTCGTGTTGGTCGGCGGTGGTGACAAGCGCAGCCAGTCACGCGATATCCGCCGTGCGCAACAGTTGTGGCAACAATTCACAAAATAAAAGTATGCGTCTAAAAAATTACAAGACTGACTTGCTGAAACGGCTGGAAGACCCGGAATACGCCGCCGAATATCTCGCGCAAGTACTGGCGGAAAAGGACAGCGCAGCGTTCCTGATTGCGCTCAAGGACGTGGTTGAGGCGGGCGGTGGCGTGGGCAGTCTGGCTGGTCGCGTTGGACTTAAGCGCCCGAGCCTTTACAAGATTCTCTCCAAAAATGGCAATCCAACTTTGGAAACCTTGCAGGAAATTTTGGGGACACTGGGCTTGCGCGTCTCTGTGGCTTTGGATAAGGCAGCGTGAACGCCTCGCTCAAGAAAGCCCTGCCCACCGTGAAAAAATTCGCTGAACTCGAAGGCTTGGGCGCGCATGGCAAGTCGGCGGAGGTTCGTCTTAAATGATCTCTCCGAAGAATCTCATCCGCCCGCTCGTTCACAAGTTGCACGCCTACGTTCCCGGCGAACAACCGAAGATCAAAGGCCTGATCAAACTCAACACGAACGAGAATCCCTACCCGCCGTCGCCCAAAGTCCTCGCGGCGGTCAAGGCGGCGGTGGACGGGCGGTTGCGGCTGTATCCAAACCCCACGGCAGAACGGTTGCGCGAAAAACTGGCGCGACTCCATCGGTGCAAGCCGGAGAACATCATCATCGGCAACGGCTCGGATGAGTTGCTGGCGCTGGCGGTGAGGGCTTTTGCAGAGCCAAGGCAAAAGGCAAAAGGCAAAGGGCAAAAAGCGGGACAGGCGAAGGCGACGGTTCAGTATTTCACGCCCAGCTACTCGCTCTATTCCGTGCTGGCGGAAACCCACGGCGCAGCGACGAACGCCGTGCCGCTCAAAGCGGATTTCAGTCTGCCGAGCGTGGCGGAATTGAAAAAAGAAAACAAGAAGCCGCCTGAAGGCGGAACTCCAAACCGCTGGGACTTCGATGCGGCTCTCTCGTTCGTCACCACGCCGAACGCGCCCAGCGGGCGCGGCTACAAGACCAGCGACTTGGAAAATCTTTGCCGTGCGCAAAAGGGCGTCGTCGTCCTCGACGAAGCCTACGTGGACTTCGCCAACGACAACGCGCTGAAACTCGCGCTGAAACATCCGCATGTGCTCGTGGCGAGGACGTTCTCCAAGGCGTATTCGCTGTGCTTCCAGCGCGTCGGCTATTTCATCGGCCACGCGGAACTCATCGCCGCGCTCCACAAAATCCGCGACAGCTACAATGTGAACGGCCTCGGCCAAATCGCCGCCGAAGCCACGCTCGGCGATCTCGGCCATTATCGCGCCAACTTCCGCACCATCATCGCCACGCGCCAGCAATTGAGCCGCGACCTGACGAAGCTCGGCTTCCGCGTGCTGCCGAGTGAGACGAATTTCATTCTCGTCCAGCCGCCGCTGTTCCCGGCGCAGGAGTGGTTGCAGAAGCTGCGCGACCGGAAGATTCTCGTGCGCTGGTTCAGCGCGCCGGAGGTGAGGAGTTATTTGCGCATCACCATCGGCACACCGGATGAGGCGACGGCGTTGGTGAAAGCGGTGCGGGCGATTTTGTGAGCTTGGGGTTCCGCCTTCAGGCGGTTCGGATGCCACATTGTAACTGACCGCCTAAAGACGGAACTCCAAACCTAAAACCCCGCGAGCTTGATGGCTTCCGTCAGTTTTTCCACGAGCAGATTCGGCGCGCAACCGAACAAGATTACCGCGCCCGCCAGCAAGCAGAGAACAATCTGGCTGATGACCGGGGCTTTCAGATCGCCCGCGCCTGCCGGAACGTCCGCGACGTAAATCTGTTTCAGCACCTGCAAGTAGTAGTAGAGCGACACCGCGCTCATCGCGATGGCGAGAATCACCAACCACAGCAGGCCGAGGTTCGCCGCCCCGCCCTGCACCACCGCCGCGAAGATGTAGAACTTGCCGAAGAATCCCACCAGCGGCGGAATGCCCGCAAGCGACAGCATGAAGATAAACATGCAGAACGAAATCACCGGCGAGCGGCGGCTCAAGCCCGCGAAGCTCGTGAGCTTGTCGTCCCCTGCCCGGCTTTCCACCACGGCCACGACGCCGAATGCGCCGATGGTGGTCAAGCCGTAGGTAATCGCGTAGAAAACGATGGAGGCCACGGCCTGCTTGTCGTGCGCCAGCACGCCGAGCAACATGTAGCCGGCGTGCGCGATGGCAGAATACGCGAGCAGGCGCTTCACGCTGCTCTGCACGATGGCGACGAGGTTGCCGAGAATCATGGAAACCACCGCCACGACGGCGATGACCGGCACCCAGCCCGCCGCGTAGTTGTGCCACGCGCCGCTACCTTCCGCTCCCGCGAAACCGAGCATCATGATTTTAGCGAAGATGAAGAAGCTCGCGACCTTCGAGCCGCTGGCGATGAACGCCGCGCTCGGCACGGGCGCGCCCTGGTAGGTGTCTGGCGCCCACAGGTGGAATGGCACGGCGGCGACCTTGAAGCCAAAGCCAATCACGGTCATCACGATGGCGAGGATGAGCAACGGATCAAGACCCTTGCCCGCCAGCGCGGCGGCGATCTGGCCGAGGTTTGTCGCTCCAGCGAGTCCGTAAAGCAAACTCATGCCGAACAGCGTGAACGCCGCCGCCATGCCGCCGAACAGGAAGTATTTCAACGCCGCTTCCGCCGACCGGGCGTTGTGTTTATTGAACGCCGTCAGGATGTAGAGCGAGAGGCTCGTCAGTTCCAGCGAGACGAAGATCATCAGCAAGTCTTCCGCGCTGACGAGGAACATCATGCCGACGGACGCGAGCAGGATGAGCGCGAGAAATTCGCCGACGTGATCGGTGAAGTCGGAATCCATCGAGATGAGCACCGTGAAAATCGTCAGCACCAGCAGCGCAATCTTGACCAGTTGCGTCAGCGGATCAACGACCAGCATGCCGCCCGCGAAGTTCGCGTGCTCCGGCGCAATCAGCATCCACGCAATCGCCGCCGCGCAACCTACGCAGGCGATCGTGCCGGCGATGATGAGGCGAAAGCGCGTCTCCAATTCGCGCAGCGTCAGCACGTCCACCCCCAGCGCGACGAGCGCGGTGATGACCACGATGGTTTCCGGCAGCGCGAGTCTGAACAGTTCGAGGTAGCTCATTGCGCGCCTCCCTTCCGCAGCCAGTCGAACAATGGCGAATCAAAGCTTGGCACAATCACATCCAGCAGCACGCGCGGATAAAGCCCGACGACCAGCGAAATGCCGATCAACATCGCCGCGCCGAGACGTTCGGGGATGGAAATTGGTTCAAGCTCATGTAGCTGCGGATGTGAATCCGCAGATTCGTCCGACCGCGGATTCACATCCGCGGCTACATCGCCAAAGAAAGCTTTCTGCACCACGCGCAACGTGTAAGCCACACCAATGACGATGCCCGCACCGGAAATAATCGCCAGCGTCGGGAACGCCTGCCACGCGCCGATGAACACCTGCAATTCCGCTACAAAACCGCTGAAGCCCGGCAAGCCCATCGAAGCCACGCTCGCCACAACGAACGTCACCGCCGCGAACGGCATCGCTTTCGCCAGCCCCAAGCCTTCGAGGACGGATAACTCGCGCGTGTGCGTCCGCTCATAAACCATGCGCCCGACCACGGCGAAGAGCAGCCCCGCGATGATGCCGTGCGAGAACATCTGCAACACCGCGCCGCTCAAGCCAACGGTGTTCAGCGTCGCCAGACCGAGCAGCACGAAGCCCATGTGACTCACGCTGGAGTAGCCGATGACGAACTTGAAATCCTTTTGCACCAACGCCACCAGCGCGCCGTAAATGATGCCGATGACCGCGAGCGCGGCGATCCAGAGCTTCCACGCCTCCATTCCCGCCGGGAACAAAGTCATCGCCACGCGCAGGCAGCCGTAAGCGCCGAGTTTCATCACCACGCCCGCGAGCAGCATCGAGGCGGCGGTCGGCGCGGCGACGTGACCGGTGGGTGCCCAAGTGTGGAACGGCCACATGCCCGCCAGAATCGCGAAGCCCACGAACACCAGCGGGAACGCCCACATCTGGAAGCTGTGCGGGAAAGGATATTTCGCCAGCTCGATGAGGTTGAACGTGTGGCCGCCAGACACGACGAATGCCGCGATGAGGCCGACCAGCACCATCGCGCTGCCGATGAACGAGTAGAGCGCGAGTTTCATCGCGCCGTATTCGCGCCGCGTCGAACCCCAGATGGCGATGATGAAATACTTCGGCACGATGGCGATTTCGTAGAACACGAACAGCAGGAACAAATCGAAACTCAGGAACACGCCATACACGCCGCCGATGAGCGCGAGGTAGAACGCGAAAAATTCCTTCGTGCGATGCTCGATGTTCCAGGAGAAAAGGATTCCTGTGACCGACGCAATGCCCGTCAGCAGCACGAGCGTCAGGCCGATGCCGTCCGCCGCGAGATGGTATTCGATGCCGAGCGACGGCACCCACGGCAGTTTGGCGATGGTGAGGATTTCGCCGGGCTTGGCTTGCAGGAAGCCTACGACCGCGACAGCCAGCCCGCCCAAGCCGGACAGCAGCGCGACAGTTCGGGCGGCGCGGGCGTTGTCCTTCGGCAGGAACATCAGCACCAGCGTGCCAAGAAATGAGATGTAAATCGTCCAGGCTAACATGGTCAAATTTGCGATTGCCGATTGCCGATTGCCGATTGCGTTTGGAGTTCCGCCTTTAGGCGGCTCGTGCGAAATGAAACCAAAGCACCGCCTAAAGGCGGAACTCCGAACTTCGATTCATGTTTATTCGTGTCCATTCGTGGTTAAAATTTCAATTGCTCCAGCATCCGCATGACCGTGGCGTTGGTGAACTGCAACAGCAATTGCGGCAACACCCCCAGCACCAGCATCAGCACGAGCGGAATCGCCACCAGCGCGCGCTCGGCGAGCGTCAGGTCGGCGAACGTCGCCCACTTCTCATTCAGCGGCCCGGCGAATACGCGTTGGATGACGGTCAGAATAAAAATTGCCGTGACGAGGATTCCGATGACGGACAATGCCGCCGCCCACGGCGCGAGCGGGAACACGCCTTTAAAGATCAAGAATTCGCCGATGAAGCCGTTGAGTCCCGGCAGGCCGAGCGACGAGAACAGTGCGATGCCCATCAGCCCGCAGAAGACCGGCGCGACTTTACGCAGGCCGCCGAAGTCGTTCAGGCCGCGCAGGCCGCCGCTGCGTTTTTCGATGAGGCTGACGAACCAGAACAACGCCGCCGCCGTGAGGCCGTGGTTGAACATCTGCAACAGCGCGCCGTTGAGCGCGGCGGCGCGTTCGGTGGCCGGCGCGACAGCCATCGCGCTCGAACCGGTCACAGCGAACACGGCGAGCAGGCAGTAGCCGAGGTGGTTGATGGACGAGTAAGCGAGGACGCGCTTCAAATCTTTCTGCGCGAACGCGGCGCACGCGGAAAACACAATGGTGATGACGGCCAGCGCCAGCAGCGGCGTCCGCAGCCATTGCATCTGCTCCGGGAAAATCGGCAGCAGGATGCGCAGAAAACCATACACGCCCATCTTGGACATCAGGCCGGTGAGCAGCATGGTCGTGCTGCTTGGCGCTTCGGAATACGCGGCGGGCAGCCAGGTGTGGAACGGCATCAGCGGCACTTTCACCGCGAAGCCGAGCAGCGCGCCGAGGAAGATGATGCGCGGCATCGTCTGCGCCAGAAAATCATGACCGAACAGACTCCAGCCGAGTTTATTTGACAGCGCGGCGGTCAACGAACCGTCGTGCGCCAGTGCCGCCAGCTCGGTGAAATCCATTTTGCCTGTCGCCAGAAAAATACCAACGAACGCCAGCAGCAACGTCACGCTGCCGACCATCGTGTAGATGAAGAACTGCGTGGATGCGGCGGCGCGGCGCGGTCCGCCCCACAGCCGGATGAGGAAGAACGCCGGAATCAAGCCGAGTTCCCAGAAGATGAACCAGTGGAAAAAGTTCAGCGCGGTGAACGTGCCGAACAGACCGGCTTGCAGGAATAGCACGAGCGAGAAATAGACATGTGAGCCGTAGCAGGTAGGGCGCGTCACTCCGTGCGCGCCGTCGGCGGGCAGAGGACTGCACGCCCTACCAATATTCCACGCCGCCATCAGTGCCATCGGCACAATGATGGCCGTGAGCAGCACCATCAGCAGGCCGAGGCCGTCCACCGCGACGCGGTAGTCCACACCGAGCGCCGGAATCCACGCGTGGCGTTCCTCGAATTGCATGAGGCCGGACGCGGCATCGAAAGATTTCCACAGCGCGATGGCGATGCCAAGCGAGAGCAGGCTCACGCCGAACGCCAGACTGCGGGCGAGCCGCTTGTTCTCCTGCCCCACCGCCGCGACGATGACCGCGCCGACGAGCGGCACGAGCGTGAGGAAGGTGAGGATGGGAAGTCCGTTCACTTGCCACCTCCCCAGACGAGGAACAGCGCCAGCGCAACAAGCGCGCCGCCGATGATGCGCAGATAATTTTGCACGCGCCCGTCCTGCAGGCGGGATAGCAACGAGCCGCCACGACTCACGCCGCCGCAGCCTTGGTCGAAACCGTGGTTGATCACAAACTTGTCGAAAGCGTCATTCACCCAAGCCAGTCCGACGACCGAGAGCGAGACGAGTTGCACGAGCCCGCTCCACACCCATTCGTCGAGGAAGTTGCAGACGTGCGCGAACCACGCGTTGAGACGGATGACGGTCGCTTCGTAAAGTTCATCAATGAAATATTTATTCGAGAGCAGGAAATAAATATCCGGCCGGGCGCGCTCCAGAACATCCGGCTCGTCGGCTGTCTTGGGCGGCTTCATTCCGTAAAGCCAGATGCCGAGGCCAATGCCGCCGAACACGATGCTCGCCGAAAGACACGCGAGCCAAAGAAAGCTGCGGTCGCCGAGCCTGGCGAAAGCGAACTCCGCATGATGGCCTTCGAGGAAATCGTGAAACCACGGCCACGCGGGCGTGCCGATGAAGCCGAGCGCGATGGCGCAGACCGCGAGAATCATCAGCGGCGCGGTCATCGCGGCGGGGGATTCGTGGGGAACGTAGGGCAGGCGTCCCGCCTGCCCATCTTTGGCGTGTGAATGAGCGTCCGATGATTTGTGAACCGATGCGTGGTCGTGGGACTGGGCAGGCGAGACGCCTGCCCTACTTTGGCCAAAGAACACCAGCGCCACTTGCCGCGTCATGTAGAACGCCGTGAGCAGCGCGCCAAAGCAGCCGAGGTAAAACGGAATGTGCGACACCGGCCAACCGTGCGCCGCGTGGAGGATTTCGTCCTTGCTCCAGAAGCCGGAGAAGAACAGCGGGAAGCCCGCGAGCGCGAGCATACCGACCGCGTAGGTCAGAAACGTGACGGGCATGTATTTTCTGATGCCGCCCATCTTGCGGATGTCCTGTTCCTCGTGGCAGCCGTGAATCACCGAGCCTGCGCCCATGAACAGCAGCGCCTTGAAGAACGCGTGCGTGATGAGATGGAACATGCCTACCGCCACGCCGCCCATGCCGAGGCCCATCATCATGTAGCCGAGTTGCGAAACCGTGGAGTAAGCGAGGATGCGCTTGATGTCGTTCTGCGTGACGGCAATCGAAGCTGCGAAAACGGCGGTGATTGCACCGATCCAGGTCACGACTTGAAGCGCGGTTGCGGTATTGCTAAAGGCCGCAAACTTCGCACCACCGAAACCGTCTAAACCATTCACGGCCATCAGCGGATAAACCCGCGCCACGAGGAACACGCCCGCAGCCACCATCGTGGCGGCGTGGATGAGCGCGCTGACGGGCGTCGGGCCTTCCATCGCGTCCGGCAACCAGACGTGCAGCGGGACTTGACCGGATTTTCCGGCTGCACCGATGAAAATCAAGATTCCAATCGCCGCCGACACCGCGAGGCCGCAGCACGTCGTCTGCGAAACCATTTTCAACAAGGCGGATTGTTCCATGCAGCCCGCGCCGTTGTCGTAGAACAGCAGCGTGCCGGTCTGCGAGTAGAGCCACGCAATGCCGAGGAAGAAAAACACGTCGCTGATGCGCGTGGTGATGAAGGCTTTCTTCGCCGCCGCCGCCGCGCTGGGTTTGTGATACCAGAAACCGATGAGCAGATACGACGTGAGGCCAACGAGTTCCCAGCAGATGAACAGCAGCAACAGGCTGTTCGCGATGACGACGCCGAGCATTGCGCCGGCGAATAGGGACAGGAACGTGAAGAAGCGCGTGAAGTTTTCGTCGTGCGCCATGTAGCCGACGCTGTAGATGAAAATCAGCGTGCCGACGAACGTGACCATCACGAGCATCACCGCCGTGAGCGGGTCCAGCACCCAGCCGAGTTTGAGAATGCCCGGGTCGCCCGCAGCG